>JAUMZW010000018.1 GCA_030527925.1 Streptococcus sp. | reverse complement strand
CGATGGAGACAAATAGGACTGACTTAACAACTACTTGAAGTTTTTAGAGGTGCCCGTATGTATATGATATTATTTTCTCATATTTTGATAAATTATTTTAGTAAGGTCTATATCTTTATATATTAGATTTCCATTTTGAAGATGTAGTAATCTACCAGTGATTTTTATTAATGTGGTTTTCCTGAGCCATTTGCTTCTATTATTGTAGTAATTGTACTAGAATCAGGTTTTACAATAATATTATTTAGAGTTTTATTAATTAAATTCATTATAAGTTTATATTTGTATAAACTCTTTTGTGGTGTTTAAGTTTTAAGTTTTTTTTAAAATCAAACTGTAATAATTGTGTAACATACTATATTATTTTTTTTGGTAGAATATTAAGTGTCTTATCGAAAAGGAGTATTTTTAATATGAAGAAAAGAATTTTATCTGCTGTTTTAGTAAGTGGTGTTACTTTAGCCGCTACTTCAGTTACAGCACATGCTGATGATTTTGATAGTAAAATTTCGGCACAAGATTCAATTATCAATAATTTAACACAAGAGCAAGCTAATGCTCAAAATCAAGTATCTGCTATTCAAAGTCAAGTTAGTACTTTGCAAGCAAAACAAGCAGATTTAGAATCTGAAAATAGTAGATTAGAAACTGAATCTCAAAAATTAAGTGATGAGATTCAAAAGCTTTCTAATAAAATCATTAAACGCAATAAAACATTAAAAAGTCAAGCTCGAAATGCGCAAAAGAATAATAATGCTTTAAGCTATTTAAATACAATTTTTAATTCTAAGTCTATTTCAGATGCTATTAATCGTGTTGTAGCTATTAATAAAGTTGTATCAGCTAATGAGAAAACTTTAGATAAACAAAAATCTGATAAGCTTGAATTAGAAGTTAAACAAACTGAAAATCAAGAAGCTATTAACACTGTGATTGCTAATAAAACTGAGTTACAAGAGAATGCTAATGTATTAGCAACTCAACAAGCTAATTTAGAGGTTGCACAATTAGAACTTTCTGCACAATTAGCAACTGCTCAAACTGAGAAAGATTCTCTTCTTACCCAAAAATCTGAAGCTGAAGCAGCAGCACAAGCAGCTGCAGCAGCACAAGCAGCTGCAGAGGAGTCTGCTCGTCAAGCTACAGTAGCACAGGCTAAGTCTGTAGCGGATGCTCAAGCTGCTATTCAATCAGGTACGGCAACAAATGATACTGTGACTGAAACAACCTCAGACTCAGTATCACAAGCTTCAGTAGAATCAACACCAGCGGTGGAATCAACACCAACTGTTACATCCACTGAAGCTGTTGTTGCGACGACATCAACAAATAGTACTGATACATCAAACACTTACCCTATTGGACAATGTACTTGGGGAGTTAAATCTCTTGCATCTTGGGTAGGAAACTATTGGGGTAATGCTAATCAATGGATTGCAAGTGCTCAAGCTGCAGGTCATTCTGTAGGATCAACACCTGTTGTTGGTGCTGTTGCGGTATGGCCATATGATGGAGGTGGTTATGGACACGTTGCTTATGTAACAGCTGTTAATAGTTCGACATCTATTCAAGTTATGGAGTCTAATTATGCTGGTAATCAAAGTATTGGTAATTACCGTGGAACTTTCAATCCTACTGCATCAACTTGGGGTGGGGGAACAGTATATTACATCTACCCATAAAAGTAATAAAAAGACTTTAATTTTAAAGTCTTTTTTTACTTCTCAATTTGTAAAATTAAACTATACAAAAAAGCCATTTATGTTAGTCTCAGATAAATACCATATTTGTCTGAAAGTAACTAATATCAATGACCTATACTCATCTTACTGTAATCTAACTTGTAGTGATAAAGGTTTATTACAACGAAGGAATAACAGTTAATTATATTTGTCAATTTCTCATAATATCTATACAAATGATTTATAAGGTCATTACTTATTTCAAGTTTTGTAACAATGCTTATGATTACTACAAAAATTACAAAGTGAACAAGAAATATTGTGGCCGTCGTAATACCTTATTTACTTTAAGAGAACAAGATTTTGTTCAAGCGCTTTTAGAGCTTAATTGAAACTGGGACGTTATCAAGGGAACGTTTTATAATCTAGATGATTGTGGCATTTTCAATAGATAATATCTACTATGGAAGGGTAAAAGAAAACCAAATAGTAAGGTCGAAAAAAGTGGAAAACAAGCTTTTCAGAGGGATATTTGTGAGTCATCAGAAGTCTATCTAAAATTTGAAAAAGAGTTTAGATATCTTGAAGGAGATACGATTGTTGGGAAATATCATAAAAGTACCATTTACAGAGAGGTAGATATACAATCTAAAGTCATCATCACTTTTCAAACTAATGGTAGAAAAGCAAGTGATATTGATTAATCACTAAATAGATGGCTGTCAAAATTTTCAAAACATTTCTTTAAATTGATTACCTTCAATTATGGGAAAGAATTCTCTAATTGGAATATAATTTCCAATCAATACGACGTTGATATTTTATTTGTGGGTCCAGGTTGTTCTGGTCAATGTGGGTTAAATGAACATTCAAATGGTTTATGAAGACGTCAGGGACTATCTAAGAAGATGAATTTTAATGGGATTTCTCAGGACTATTTATCAACTATGGCTGATAAATGAAAAAAATTCCTAGTCATTCTTTAAATTATCAAACACCATATCAAGTTTTTCCGAGTTATGTTAAATGTCTAGCTTAATTTGACAATCGAGGTAGTATATAAAATAATCTCAATTAATAATTTCAAATAATTTACTTTGAGATTTATTTGAAATCTGTTTCAAAAAACGTTAAAATGGAATAGGACAAAACTTTGGAGGAAAATATGTCTTATTCAGATTTAAAGTTGTTTGCTCTTTCATCAAATCAAGAGCTTGCTGAAAAAGTTGCATCAGTTATGGGACTATCATTAGGTAAGTCTAGTGTACGTCAATTTTCTGATGGTGAAATACAAGTCAATATTGAAGAATCTATTCGTGGAAATCATGTTTTTATTCTTCAATCAACAAGTTCACCTGTAAATGATAATTTGATGGAAATTCTTATAATGGTTGATGCATTAAAACGTGCTAGTGCAGAAACAATTAGTGTGGTAATGCCTTACTACGGATATGCGAGACAAGATAGAAAAGCTAGAGCTCGTGAGCCAATTACTTCAAAGTTAGTTGCTAATATGTTAGAAGTTGCAGGAGTTAATCGTCTTTTGACTGTTGATTTACATGCTGCACAAATTCAAGGATTTTTTGATATTCCTGTTGACCATCTTATGGGTGCCCCTTTAATTGCTGATTATTTTGTACGTCAAGGCTTACTAGGAGATGATGTTGTTGTGGTGAGTCCTGACCATGGAGGGGTTACGAGAGCTCGTAAGTTAGCTTCGTATCTTCAAACACCGATTGCTATAATTGATAAACGTCGTAGTGTTGATAAAATGAACACTAGCGAGGTTATGAATATTATTGGGAATGTTGAAGGTAAGAAGTGTATTCTAATCGATGATATGATTGATACAGCAGGTACAATTTGTCATGCAGCTGATGCATTGTCAGAATCAGGAGCAACAGTTGTGTATGCTTCCTGTACTCATCCAGTATTATCAGGTCCTGCATTAGATAATATTGAAAAATCAGCTATTGAAAAATTAGTGGTTTTAGATACTATATATCTTCCAGAAGAAAGATTGATTGATAAGATTGAACAAATTTCAATTGCTAATTTAATTGCTGAAGCAATTATTCGTATACATGAAAAACGTCCATTATCTCCTTTATTTGAAATGAATAAATTGAATTAAAAGGGACATCTATTGGAATAAAAAATGAAGTAAGTGACACAATAGCACTTACTTCATTTTTTTAAAATTTAAAAAGAAGTGATGCAAAATAAAAAAAATTCTTATATAATAGTGATATTCTAATTGTGAGGTATAGTGATGAATTTAACAAATCGTTTTAATAAGAATCTTGATAGAATAGAGGTCTCATTAATAAGACAGTTTGATCAATCAATTTCAAAAATTCCTGGAATTTTACGGCTTACTTTGGGTGAACCTGACTTTACAACTCCTAATCATGTCAAGGAAGCGGCTAAGTTGGCTATTGATAATAATCATTCTTATTATACTGGTATGAGTGGATTGTTAGAATTAAGAAAAGCTGCATCACAGTTTGTTAAAGAAAAGTATAACTTACAATATAATCCTGAAGATGAGATTTTAGTTACAATAGGAGCAACAGAAGCATTATCAGCTACCTTGACAGCTATTCTAGAGCCAGGAGATGTCGTTTTATTACCTGCACCAGCTTATCCTGGATATGAGCCTATTGTGAATCTTGTTGGCGCTGAAATTGTAGAAATTGATACTAGAGATAACGATTTTATTCTAACACCAAAGATGCTGGAAAAAGCAATTATTGATCAAGGTAGTAAATTAAAAGCAGTTCTTTTAAACTATCCAACTAATCCAACAGGAGTAACTTATTCTCGTAAACAGATTGAAGAATTTGCAGAAGTCTTAAAGAAATACGAGATTTTTGTGGTGAGTGATGAGGTTTACTCTGAATTAACTTATGTTAACGAGCATGTTTCAATTGCGGAGTATCTTCCTGAACAAACTATTTTAGTCTCAGGTTTATCTAAAT
The DNA here is from genome assembly GCA_030527925.1 of Streptococcus sp. Classification (GTDB taxonomy): domain Bacteria; phylum Bacillota; class Bacilli; order Lactobacillales; family Streptococcaceae; genus Streptococcus. Next base: position 22,217 of record JAUMZW010000018.1, on the reverse strand, counting down.
CTCATGCAATGACAGGATGGAGATTAGGATTAATTTTTGCTAATAGGACTTTGACATCGCAATTGATTAAAAGTCATCAATATCTTGTAACCGCTGCAGCAACTGTATCTCAATATGCTGCACTTGAAGCTTTAACTGCTGGCAAAAATGACGCAGAGCCTATGAAACTTGAGTATGTTAAGCGTAGGGATTATATCATTGAAAAAATGTCAGAATTAGGATTTAAGATTATTAAACCAGATGGAGCTTTTTATATCTTTGCTAAAATTCCAAAGGGATATTTACAAGATTCGTTTAAGTTTTGTCAAAATTTTGCCGAATCAAAAGCTGTTGCAATTATTCCTGGTATTGCCTTTGGAAAATATGGTGAGGGCTATGTAAGGCTCTCTTATGCAGCTAGTATGGAAACTATTGAACAAGCGATGATTCGTTTAAAAGAGTTTATGGAAGAAGATGGAAGTAAAGGAATCTAAGGGGATTATTCTCTATAATCGCAATTATAGGGAGGATGATAAATTAGTTAAAATTTTTACAGAAACTGCTGGTAAGAGGATGTTTTTCGTGAAACATATTAGTAAATCCAAACTAGTTTCAGTGGTTCAACCCCTTGTTGTTGCAAATTTTATTTTAAAAATCAATCCTTCAGGACTATCTTATATTGAAGATTATAAGGAAGTTAAAGTTTTTAAGAATATTAATAATGATTTATTTAAATTATCTTATGCTACTTACATTGTTTCTTTAGCAGATGCTGCCATTGTTGATGGAGAAAAAGATGCCTATCTTTTTGATTTTTTAGTAAGACTTCTAGAATTGATGGAAGAGGGTCTAGATTATGAAATTTTAACTAATATTTTTGAATTACAGATTTTGGAACGTTTTGGTGTAGGTTTAAATTTTAACGATTGTGTCTTTTGTCATAAACAAAATATAGCTTTTGATTTTTCTTATAAATATTCAGGAGTTCTTTGTTCGGAACATTATGTAAAAGATATGCGTAGAAGTCATTTGGATCCGAATCTTATTTTTTTAATTAATCGTTTAAAATCAATTAGTTTTGTAGACTTGAGACGTATCTCTATTAAAGATGATATGAAAAAAAAATTGCGTTTCTTTATAGATGAAATCTATGATAGTTATGTGGGAATTCATTTAAAAAGTAAAAAATTTATAGATGATTTATCTGAATGGGGAAATATCTTACAAAGTGATAACAAAAAGCAAAGTTAGAAATAGTATGATTACTAATCTAACTTTGCTTTTTATTTTTCTGGTAATCTCATAACCTCTAGACGGTAGCCATCTGGATCAGTTATAAAGAAGTATTTTGGGGGTTGCCCAGGTAAACCTTTAAGTTCTGTTGTAAAGTAATTAGAAGCTGCACATTTTTCATATGTTTCTTCCAAATTATTAACCCCTAATGCGAGGTGACTAAATCCATCTCCAATAGTATACCCGTCACTGTTGTAATTATAAGTTAATTCTAATTCAAAATCACTTCCTGGAACGGTAAGGTAGACGAGGTCAAATCCATGTTGAGGGAATCGATTCTCACGACTAATCTTAAAATCAAATAATTCGGTATAAAATTTTAGGGTTGCTTCTAAATCTTTAACACGGTAACAAGCATGTAAAACAGTTTGTGACATAATTTTCTCCTTTTTATTTATCAGTTATAGTATAGTGTATCTTTTGTAAGAGATAAAGTTAATTGCTCATTTTAGAAATTATGATTATTCATGATATAATATAAGATAGTATTATTCAAGGAGTTAAGTGATGAAAAAAATTGCAATTGATGCCATGGGTGGAGATTATGCCCCGAAGGCTATTGTAGAAGGAGTTAATCAAGCTATTCAGGTATTTTCTGATATTGAAATCCAACTATATGGTGTTGAATCTAAAATTAGAGAATTTTTAACGGTTAATGAACGTGTACAAATTATTCATACTGATGAAAAAATTAGTTCTGACGATGAACCTGCTAAGGCAATTCGTCGTAAAAAGGGATCTAGTATGGTATTGGCTGTACAAGCTGTAAAAAATGGTGAATCTGATGCTGTTATTTCTGCAGGAAATACGGGGGCGTTATTAGCTTCAGGCATATTTATTATCGGTAGAATAAAAGGGATTGACAGGCCAGGATTAATGTCGACTTTACCAACTATTGATGGTAAGGGTTTTGATATGTTAGATTTGGGGGCAAATGCAGAAAATAATCCAGTCCATCTTCATCAGTATGCTATACTTGGTTCATTTTATGCTAAGAATGTGAGAGGAATTGATAAACCTAAAATTGGGTTATTGAATAATGGTACAGAAGATACAAAGGGAGATTCATTACGGAAAGAAGTTTATGAACTTTTACAAAATGATAAATCATTGGAATTTATTGGAAATGTAGAAGCTCGTGATTTGATGAATGGAGTCGCTGATGTTGTTGTAACCGATGGATTTACTGGTAATGCTGTCCTTAAGACAATGGAAGGTACAGCAATGAGTATCATGTCATCTCTAAAAACGGCTTTACTATCTGGGGGAATAAAATCAAAATTGGGTGCTTTATTACTAAAAGATAGTCTTTACTCTCTTAAAGAACAGATGGACTATGCTAGTGCAGGTGGTGCGGTTCTTTTTGGAGTAAAAGCTCCTGTAGTAAAATGTCATGGTTCAAGTGATAAAACGGCTGTTTATAATACTATTAAGCAAGTTCGTACGATGTTAGATACTCAAGTGATTACACAATTAAAAGATAATTTTGCAAAAAAATAGATTAAAGAGATTGGAAACAATCTCTTTTTAAATTACGAACGATAAAAAATAAAGGATAAATATTGTACGTTTTTTATTGATAATAGAAGCTCATTGTGATAGTATTTTAAATATAGATAATGAAAGGCGAATAATATCATGCTCAAAAAACGGATTTATGTAGGAAAAGCGAAAGATATTTATACAACAGAAGATGATAATTTGATTATTTCAGTTTATAAAGACCAAGCAACAATGCTAAATGGTGCCCGTAAAGAAACGATAGAAGGTAAGGGAAGACTAAATAATCAAATATCATCTTTAATTTTTGATAAATTAAATCAATCAGGTATTAAAACTCATTTTATTAAACAGTTATCTGAGAATGAGCAATTGAATAAAAAAGTAGATATTATTCCTCTAGAAGTAGTACTTCGTAATTATACTGCAGGGAGTTTTTCAAAACGTTTTGCTTTAGAAGAGGGGATTAAACTAGAAAATCCCATTATAGAATTTTATTATAAAAATGATGAATTAGATGATCCTTTTATTAATGACGAACATGTTAGTTTTTTAGATATAGCTAGTGAAGAAGAGATTTCTTATATTAAAAAGGAAACACATCGTATTAATGCATTACTTATTTCTATTTTTGAGACTATTGATTTAACGCTTGTTGATTATAAGCTAGAATTTGGACGTGATAGAGAAGGGGAAATCATTTTAGCAGATGAATTTTCTCCGGATAATTGTCGTTTGTGGGATAAAGATGGAAATCATATGGATAAGGATGTCTTTCGTCGTAATTTAGGAAATCTTACAGATGTATATGAAGTAGTATTAGAGCGATTAAAAGAGATATAGTAGGTTAGTTATAATGGATAAACGAATTTTTGTTGAGAAAAAAGAAGATTTTCAGATTAAGAATAATGCTTTGAAGAAAGAGTTGCAGAATAACTTAGGTTTAAATAGCTTATCAGAACTAAAAATTTTACAGGTTTATGATATTTTTAATTTATCAAAAGACTTATTAACTACTGCTATTAAGCATATTTTTTCAGAACCAGTAACAGATGAAGTTTTATCGCATGAGGACGCGACGAGATATTTAGAAAATTATCGTTATTTTGCTATTGAGTCTTTACCTGGACAATTTGATCAACGTGCTAGTTCTTCTAAAGAGGCCTTACTTTTATTGGGAGCTTCATCAGATAGCCATGTTAATACAGCTCAGGTCTATCTGGTCAATAAAAATATTTTTGATAGTGAGTTTGATGAGATTAAAAATTATTTATTAAATCCAGTTGATTCAAGATTTAAAGATTTATCTGCTAAACTTATTCCACAAACTTTTTCATGTTCAGAGATTAAAATTCCTATTTTGAAAGAGTTTAGTTCATATACTGCTTCAAATTTTGAACAATATAAGTTAGAGCAAGGCTTGGCTATGGAAGTTGAAGATTTATTGTTTATTCAGAAGCATTTTCAATCAATTGGTCGTTATCCAACAGAAACTGAACTAAAGGTGCTAGATACTTATTGGTCAGACCATTGTCGTCATACAACTTTTGAAACTGAACTAAGAAAAATTGACTTTACAGCATCTAAGTTTGAAAAACAACTTCAAAGTACATATCAACGTTACTTAGAAATGCGTCAATCATTAGGACGTGAGAATAAACCTCAGACATTAATGGATATGGCAACTATATTTGGCCGTTTTGAACGTGCTAATGGTAGATTAGATGATATGGAAGTTTCTGATGAAATCAATGCTTGTTCTATTGAAATTGAAGTTGATGTTAATGGTGTAAAAGAACCATGGCTTTTAATGTTCAAAAATGAAACACATAACCATCCAACAGAGATAGAACCTTTTGGAGGAGCTGCAACTTGTATAGGAGGGGCAATTCGAGATCCTTTATCTGGTCGTTCTTATGTTTATCAGGCAATGCGTATTTCAGGAGCAGGAGATATTACAGTACCGCTTTCAGAGACTAGGCCAGGGAAATTACCTCAACAAGTCATTTCAAAAACAGCAGCTCATGGGTATTCATCATATGGGAATCAAATTGGTTTGGCTACAACTGCTGTACGTGAGTATTTTCATCCCGGTTTTGTAGCTAAACGTATGGAAATTGGTGCTGTTGTAGGTGCTGCTCCTAAAACTAATGTTGTTCGTGAGAAACCTGTGCCGGGTGATGTAGTTATTTTATTAGGCGGTAAAACAGGTCGTGATGGAATAGGTGGAGCAACCGGTTCTTCAAAAGTACAGACTAAGGATTCTGTGGAAACAGCAGGAGCTGAGGTCCAAAAGGGAAATGCAATTGAAGAACGTAAGATTCAACGACTATTCCGAGATTCCTCGGTAACACGTTTGATAAAAAAATCAAATGATTTTGGTGCAGGTGGTGTTTGTGTTGCTATTGGTGAATTAGCTGATGGTTTGGAAATAGATTTAGATAAGATTCCATTGAAATATCAAGGATTAAATGGAACGGAGATTGCTATTTCAGAATCACAAGAGCGTATGGCTGTTGTTGTTCGAAATGAGGATAAAGAGAGCTTTATAAGTGCTTGCTATAAGGAGAATATTGATGCAGTAGTTGTTGCTAAGGTAACAGATAAACCTCATCTCATTATGAGTTGGAATGGAGATGTAATTGTTGATCTTGAGAGAGCATTTTTAGATACGAACGGTGTGCGTGTAAGTGTTGATGCAAAAGTTGTTGATAGTAACCTAGAAATACCTGAACAGCGTATGACAAATTTAACGAGGTTAGAATCAGACTTGATAGCAGTGTTATCAGATTTGAATCATAGTAGTCAAAAAGGGTTACAAACGATTTTTGATAGTTCAGTTGGACGTTCCACAGTTCATCATCCGATCGGAGGGAAATATCAAATAACCCCGGCAGAGAGTGCTGTTCAAAAACTACCCGTACAGAATGGGGTAACACAGACAGCATCAGCTATAGCACAGGGATATCATCCGTATCTTGCAGAATGGTCACCATATCATGGAGCGGCCTATGCTATTATTGAGTCAACAGCACGTTTGGTTGCTACTAGAGCTGATTGGAAAAAGGCTAGATTTTCTTATCAAGAATACTTCCAACGTATGGATAAACAGGCTGAACGTTTTGGTCAACCTGTATCTGCTTTGTTAGGTGCAATTGAAGCACAAATTCAACTTGGTTTACCCTCAATAGGTGGTAAAGATTCAATGTCTGGAACTTTTGAGGAATTAACTGTTCCACCAACTTTAGTTGCATTTGGTGTTACTACGGCAAATATACAGAAAGTGATGTCACCTGAATTTAAAGATAATAATGAATTTATTTATTACATTCCTGGAGATAAGATATCAGAAAACATTGATTTTGAACATATAAGGTTCAATTTCAATCAAGTTGATTACATTTGCGAAAATTATCGAGTAACAGCGATATCTGCAGTAAAATATGGTGGACTTTTAGAAAGTTTAGCTGTGATGAGTTTTGGTAATCGTATAGGAGCTCATGTTGAAGTCTCTGATATAGCCTCTAGTATTAGTGGTGAACTTGGTGGTTTTCTTATAACATCACCATCTGATATACCAGAACTTCAGAAGATTGGGCAAACGATATCTGAGTTTACACTTATAATTAATGATGTTAAGATTTCAGGTTCAAAATTATTAACATCCTTTGAAGGAAAACTCGATAAAATTTATCCAACAGAGTTTGAACAGAAAAGTTTTATAAAAGAAGTGCCAGAAGTAAAAGTAGAAACCAATAAAACTTTTGTACATCAAGTTAGTAAACCACTGGTTTATATTCCGGTATTTCCAGGAACGAATTCAGAATATGATTCAGCTAAGGCATTTGAACAGGCTGGTGCAGAAGTTACAATGTTACCGTTTATTACCTTAGATGAGGAAAGTATTCAGGATTCTGTCACTAAAATGGCTTCGCAAATTGATAAATCACATATCTTATTTTTTGCAGGAGGTTTTTCTGCAGCTGATGAACCTGATGGGTCGGCTAAATTTATCGTTAATATTTTATTAAATGATAAGGTACGTCAGTCTATTGATAACTTTATTGCTAGAGGTGGTTTAATTATAGGTATATGTAATGGTTTTCAGGCACTTGTTAAATCAGGATTGCTTCCCTATGGTAATTTTGAGAGTATGAATGAAAATAGTCCAACCTTATTCTACAATGATGCAAATCAACATGTTTCCAAGATGGTTGATATTCGAATAGCAAATACCAATTCACCTTGGTTGAGTAGTGTTCAGACAGGAGATATTTTTACGATTCCAGTTTCTCATGGTGAGGGTAAATTTGTTGTCAGTGAAGAAGAGTTTAGAATTTTACGAGATAATGGTCAAATTTTCAGTCAATATGTTGATTTTTCAGGAAAACCATCAATGGATTCTAAATTTAATCCAAATGGTTCGACTTGTGCGATTGAAGGGATTACTAGTAGAAATGGACAAATATTGGGGAAAATGGGTCATTCAGAACGTGTAGAAGAAGGATTATTCCAAAATATTCCGGGAACAAAAGATCAACAATTATTTGTCAATGCTGTCAAGTACTTTACAGAAGTGTAAATTAGTTTCTTTACAGAATAGAATAGGATAAAAAATGACATATGAAGTAAAATCACTCAATGAAGAATGTGGCTTATTTGGTGTTTGGGGTCATCCCCAAGCAGCCCAAGTAACTTACTTTGGTTTACATAGTTTACAACATAGAGGACAAGAAGGTGCAGGAATTTTAACAAATGATAATGGTCAATTGTTAAGACATCGCGATACAGGATTGATTGCAGAGGTGTTTAAGAATTCGAGCGATCTAGAAAATTTGACAGGTAAAGCTGCGATTTCACACGTCCGTTATGCGACAACAGGAGCTTCATCAATTAATAATATCCAACCCTTTTTATTCACTTTTTCAGATATGCAAGTAGGTTTGGCACATAATGGTAATTTAACGAATACTCTGACTTTGAAAAAAAAATTGGAAGATAATGGTGCTATTTTCAATTCCAGTTCAGATACTGAAATCCTCATGCATTTAATTAGACGAAGCAAAAAAGAGACCTTCTTAGATAAATTGAAGGAAGCGTTAAATACGGTTAAGGGAGGTTTTGCTTATCTTATTATGACTGAGGATAAACTATATGCTGCACAAGACCCAAATGGCTTTAGACCATTATCTATTGGTAGAATGAAAAATGGAGCATGGGTTGTTGCTAGTGAGACCTGTTCGTTTGAGGTAGTAGGTGCGGAGTGGGTTCGTGATGTTGAACCAGGTGAAATTGTTATTATAGATGATGACGGAATTAGTTATGATACCTTTACAGAAGAGACACAGTTAGCAATTTGCTCTATGGAATATGTTTATTTTTCAAGACCTGATAGTGTCATTCGAGGTGTTAATGTTCACACAGCACGTAAAAATATGGGACGTCGTTTAGCTCAAGAGTTTACTCATAAAGCTGATATTGTTATAGGTGTACCAAATTCTTCTCTATCTGCAGCTACAGGCTTCTCCGAAGAGTTGGGTTTGCCAAATGAAATGGGATTAGTCAAAAATCAATATATTCAAAGAACCTTTATACAACCTACACAGGAGCTTAGAGAACAAGGTGTCCGTATGAAGTTGTCTGCTGTGTCAAGTGTTGTTAAAGGTAAACGTGTTGTTATGGTTGATGATTCTATTGTTCGTGGAACGACAAGTCGTAGAATTGTTCAATTGCTTCGTGATGCAGGTGCTAAAGAAGTTCACGTTGCTATTGCCAGTCCAGAGTTAAAGTATCCTTGTTTTTATGGGATTGATATTCAGACCCGTCGTGAGTTAATTTCAGCAAATCATTCAAAAGATGAGGTTTGTGAAATAATCGGTGCAGATAGTTTGACCTATTTATCTATTGAAGGACTCATTGAATCAATTGGCTTGGAAACAGATGCTCCAAATGGAGGTTTGTGTGTGGCTTATTTTGATGGGAAGTATCCAACTCCCTTATATGACTATGAAGAACCTTATTTGAGAAGTTTAGAAGAAAAAACAAGTTTTTATTTAGAAAAATAGAAAGAAGAAAAAAATGTCTGAAAATGCATATGCTAAATCGGGTGTCGATGTTGAAGCGGGATATGAAGTTGTTGAACGTATAAAAAAACATGTTGCAAGAACAAATCGATTAGGTACCATGGGAACTCTTGGTGGCTTTGGTGGAATGTTTGATTTATCCCAGTTTCATCTTAAAGAACCTGTTTTGATTTCTGGTACTGATGGTGTTGGTACAAAGTTAATGTTAGCTATTAAATATAATAAACATGAAACTATTGGTCAAGACTGTGTTGCAATGTGTGTGAATGATATTATTGCAGCTGGAGCAGAACCGCTATACTTCCTTGATTATATTGCGACAGGAAAAAATGATCCAGAAAAATTAGAAAAGGTTGTTTCGGGAGTGGCTGAGGGCTGTGTTCAAGCAGGTGCTTCTTTAATTGGTGGTGAGACAGCAGAGATGCCAGGTATGTATGAGGCATCTGATTATGATTTGGCTGGATTTGCTGTGGGTATTGCTGAAAAATCACAAATAATTGATGGAAGTAAGGTTGCCTCAGGAGATATTTTATTAGGTCTTGCTTCTAGTGGAATTCATTCTAATGGTTATTCATTAGTTCGTCGTATTTTTAATGATTTCGATGGTGATACAGTGTTACCAGAACTAGAGGGGAAAACATTACAGGAGGTTTTACTTGAACCAACTCGTATTTATGTCAAATCAGTATTACCTTTGATAAAAGCGAATCTAGTCAATGGAATTGCTCATATTACAGGGGGCGGATTTATTGAAAATATTCCTCGTATGTTTTTAGATACTTTGGCAGCTGAAATTGACGAAGACAAATTACCCATTCTTCCTATTTTTAAAGCAATAGAGAGTTATGGGAAGATTCCTCATGAAGAAATGTTTGAGATTTTTAATATGGGAATTGGATTAATCTTAGCAGTTAGTCCTGAAAATGTAGAGCAAGTCAAGTCGTTATTATCTGAGGAAGCCTATCATATTGGGCGTGTTATAGATAAAAAAGAAAAAAGTGTGGTTATTAAATGACAAAACGAATTGCAGTCTTAGCTAGCGGAAATGGTTCGAATTTTCAAGTGATTGCAGAACAATTCAAAGTAACATTATTAGTTTCAGATCATAGTGATGCCTATGTTTTAGAACGGGCTCAGAATCTACAGGTACCAAGTTATAGTTTTGAATTAAAGGAATTTGAAGACAAAGTCGCCTATGAAACAGAGATTGTTAAGTTATTAGATCATTATAATATTGATTTGGTTTGTCTTGCGGGTTATATGAAAATTGTTGGTCCAACTTTTTTAAAAGCATACGAAGGACGTATTATTAATATTCATCCTGCATTTTTACCAGAATTCCCTGGTGCACACGGAATTGAAGATGCCTGGAGCGCAGGAGTAGAAGAATCAGGGGTTACGATTCATTGGGTTGATTCAGGTATTGATACAGGACAAGTCATTGCGCAGGTGCGCGTGCCTCGATTGAAAAATGATACATTTGAAAGTTTTGAGATGCGTATTCATGAAGCAGAATATAAGCTTTTTCCAAATGTCATTAGACGTTTAATATGATTAATCAAAAGTAGTAATGGTTAAATAGTTCTAAAATAAAAAGGAGAAAAAATGGTAAAGCGTGCATTAATTAGTGTATCGGATAAAACAGGAATTGTGGAGTTTGCGAAAAAATTAAACATTCTTGGTTGGGAAATTGTATCTACAGGTGGAACTAAAACGGCCTTAGATGAATCAGGTATTCAGACGATTGCAATTGATGATGTCACAAATTTTCCTGAAATGATGGATGGTCGAGTTAAGACTCTACATCCTAAAATTCATGGCGGACTTTTGGCGCGTAGAGATAGTGATAGTCATCTTGAAGCTGCTAATCAATATGAAATTACTTTAATTGATTTGGTAGTAGTTAATTTATATCCATTTAAGGAAACCATTTTAAAATCAGAGGTTTCTTATGAAGAGGCTGTTGAGAACATTGATATTGGTGGACCTTCAATGTTACGTTCTGCTGCTAAGAATCATGCCAGTGTTACAGTTGTTGTAGATCCTATGGATTATGAACTTGTACTATCTGAATTAGAGAATGATAATGAGACAAGTTTTCAAACGAGACAAAAATTAGCTGCTAAAGTTTTTCGACATACAGCTGCTTATGATGCCTTGATTGCAGAACACTTTACAGCTAAAGTTGGGGAAATCAATCCTGAAAAATTGACAATAACTTATGATTTACAGCAAGCAATGCGTTATGGTGAAAATCCTCAACAAAATGCAGTATTCTATCAAAAAGCTCTACCTACAGATTATTCCATTGCTTCTGCAAAGCAATTAAATGGAAAAGAATTATCCTTTAACAATATACGTGATGCAGATGCTGCAATTCGAATTATTAGGGACTTTAAAAATTCACCTACAGTTGTTGCTTTAAAACATATGAACCCGTGTGGTATTGGTCAAGCTGATACCATTGAAAAAGCTTGGGATTATACCTATGAATCAGATCCAGTTTCTATTTTTGGTGGAATTGTTGTTTTAAATCGTGAAGTTGATGCCGCAACAGCACAAAAAATGCATGGTGTCTTTTTAGAGATTATTATTGCCCCTAGTTATTCTGATGAGGCTTTGTCAATTTTAACAACGAAAAAGAAAAACCTCCGTATTTTAGAGTTACCTTTTGAGGCTCAAGAGGCAAGTGAAATTGAAGCAGAATATACAGGAGTGATTGGTGGATTGTTGGTTCAAAACCAAGATGTTATTGAAGAAGTTCCTGAAAATTGGGAAATTGTTACAAAACGTCAACCAACAGATACGGAGAAAAAAGCATTAGAATTTGCATGGTCTTCAGTTAAGTATGTAAAATCAAATGGTATTATTATTACAAATGACCACATGACATTAGGTGTTGGGCCTGGACAAACTAACCGTGTTGCTTCAGTCAGAATTGCACTTGAGCAAGCTAAGAATAGATTGAACGGAGCAGTTCTAGCAAGCGATGCCTTCTTCCCATTTGCTGACAATGTCGAAGAGATTGCCAAAGCAGGAATTAAAGCCATTATCCAGCCAGGTGGATCAGTTAGAGATCAAGAATCTATTGACATGGCTGATGAGTATGGAATAACAATGATCTTTACTGGAGTTAGACATTTTAGACATTAATAGGTTTAAGAACATAATCCTTTTTTTGATATAAATCCTTTTGTGGATTATTATATTTCTATTTTATTCTCAAGTATTTTTGTTTTCTATGGATACATAAAGGGCAAAGAGAACAATAATTCAGAGCAAACTTATAGTGTTATACGAAGCTTGAAAAAGTACAACAAGTTGTATTTTTATAAGCAGGTATTCAAACTGTAAAGACAAAAAAAGATGATGTGAAAATTCCTTGGACTAAGTTAGGTATTCCATTGACAGATAAAAAAGCCATTATTATTCTTAACTATAATGTAAAATTTGGTATAAAAAAACCAGTTAAAATAGTTCAAATTGGAGAACATAGATATAAAATTACAATTCCGAAATATGAAGTAATAGGGTCAGAAGTTAATCGGAAATCTTATAGGTTATATGATTCAACTAAAGGTTTATTGAGTTTTTCAACTAAGGATATTGATACTGGTGAGATAGTAGTTAATGAATTATCAAATAAAGATAAAGAGAAATTTTTAGAGGATTATAAGAGTCAATTAGATGAATCAGCACAGAATTATTATACAAATTTAATAAAAGATATTGATTCTCAATCAAAAGTAGATTTTAATTTCCCTAAATAAATTTTAATGACAAAGCTCTAATTAAATATAGTTACAAAATGGTTTTTCAAGAATAGTTAAATCATAGAATAAAAAGATATATCACAATAGAAGTTAGGTACATCTTTTTTATCAAATTAAATTTTACTTATATCGAACTTTTTTGTTATAATATTTTTATAACATTCGTAAATTTAATAGAAGTTATTTGAGGTAATTTAGGGAATGAAATTATTAGTCATTGGTTCTGGTGGACGAGAGCATGCTATTGCAAAGAAATTACTAGAGTCTCAAGGTGTAGATAATGTTTTTGTGGCTCCGGGTAATGATGGGATGCGATTAGATGGAATAGAGTTAGTTGATATTACTATTTCCGAACATTCGAAGTTGATCACATTTGCAAAGGAAAACGATGTTGCTTGGACATTTATTGGTCCAGACGATGCTTTGGCAGCAGGTATTGTTGATGATTTTGAGAAAGCAGGTTTAAAGGTTTTTGGACCGACTCAAGCAGCATCAGAACTAGAATGGTCAAAAGATTTTGCAAAGTCCATTATGTCAAAGTATAATATCCCTACTGCTGATTATGAAACATTCACAGATTTTGAATTGGCTAAATCTTATATTTTAGAAAAAGGTGCTCCTATTGTTATCAAAGCAGATGGGTTAGCTCTAGGTAAGGGTGTTGTTGTTGCGGAAACAGTTGACCAAGCCCTTGAAGCTGCTCAGGAAATGCTTTTAGAAAATAAATTTGGAGATTCTGGTGCTCGTGTTGTTATTGAGGAATTTTTAGAAGGTGAAGAGTTTTCATTATTTGCATTTGCAAATGGGGAGACTTTCTATATTATGCCTACTGCCCAAGATCATAAGCGTGCTTTTGAGAATGACAAAGGACCTAATACAGGTGGGATGGGAGCTTACTCGCCAGTTCCACACTTACCAGAGTCAGTAGTAGCAGAGTCTATTGAAACTATTATCAAACCGATATTATATGCTATGAAAAGTGAAGGAAGGGCATATACTGGTGTTTTATATGCGGGTCTCATTTTGACAGAGAATGGGCCAAAGGTTATTGAATTTAATGCTCGTTTTGGAGACCCTGAAACTCAAGTTATTTTACCACGTCTTCGTTCTAATTTTGCCCAAAACATCAGTGATATTTTGGATAATCGTCCCACAGAGATGCTTTGGCAAGAAGATGGTGTTACTTTAGGAGTTGTTGTCGCAAGCAATGGTTATCCTTTAGATTATGACAAGGGAGTTGAACTTCCAGAAAAGACATCAGGTGAAATTGTAACCTACTATGCTGGTGCAAAATATGACGAGGCTCATCGTCTTGTCTCTAATGGTGGTCGTGTCTATATGCTTGTGACGACTAAAGAATCGGTAGCTAAATGTCAAGAAACGCTATATAAGACATTAGATGAGCAACAAATAGAAGGTTTATTTTACAGAAGAGATATCGGGAGTAAAGCACTATGAAACCAGTAATTTCAATCATAATGGGAAGTAAGTCTGATTGGGAAACGATGAGAAAATCAGCTGAAATTTTTGAACAATTTGGAGTATCTTATGAAAAGAAAGTAGTTTCTGCTCATAGGACACCAGATTTGATGTTTGAGTATGCAAGCATGGCTAGACAACGTGGGATTAAAGTCATCATTGCAGGAGCAGGTGGTGCAGCACATTTACCAGGAATGGTAGCCGCAAAAACAACCCTTCCTGTTATTGGTGTACCAGTAAAATCAAGGGCTTTAAGTGGTATTGATTCACTGTATTCAATTGTTCAAATGCCGGGAGGTGTTCCCGTAGCCACCATGGCAATTGGTGAGGCAGGAGCAACCAATGCAGCCTTGCTGGCATTACGGATTTTATCAATAGAAGATAAAGTGATTGAAAAATCGTTAGCTAACTTTGTCGAAGAACAAGCAAGAATTGCAGAGGAGTCTACAAATGAACTCAACTAAAACCATTGGAATTATAGGTGGTGGACAGCTTGGTCAAATGATGGCTATTTCAGCTATTTACCGTGGCCATAAAGTAATTACTTTAGACCCGTCTTCGGACTGTCCAGCTTCTAAGGTGAGTGAAGTCATTGTAGCATCTTATGATGACGTTGATGCACTGCGTGAACTCGCTAAGAGATGTGATATTTTAACCTATGAGTTTGAAAATGTTGATGCTAATAGTTTGGATGCTGTGATCAAAGAAGGGCAACTTCCACAGGGGACGGATTTACTTAGAATTTCACAAAATCGTATTACTGAAAAAGATTTTCTCTCAAAAAAAGCAGGTGTTTCTGTGGCACCTTATCATGTTATCCGTAGGGAATCTGATTTGAGTCAGATTGATTTTTCAAAAAAATATGTCTTAAAAACAGCAACGGGTGGCTATGATGGTCATGGTCAAGTTGTCATAACATCTCCGTCAGATTTAGAAGAAGCTAAAAAACTTATTCAAACATCAGAATGTGTGCTGGAAGAGTTTGTCGCATTTGACCTTGAAATTTCAGTTATTCTATCTGGAAATGGCACTTCATTTATCATTTTCCCTGTCCAAGAAAATATCCATAGAAATAATATTTTGTCAAAAACAATCGTACCAGCAAGTATTTCAGATAGTCTAGCTAAAAAAGCTCAGGATATGGCTTTAAAAATAGCAGAGCAATTGCACTTGTCTGGGACATTATGTGTGGAGATGTTTGTGGCAGGTGACGAGATTATAGTTAATGAAATTGCACCACGTCCCCACAATTCAGGACATTATAGCATTGAGGCTTGTAACTTTTCGCAATTTGATACGCATATCTTAGGCGTATTAGGACATCCACTTCCAGAGATTACTCTTCATCAACCTGCTATTATGCTTAATGTTTTGGGACAACATCTTGAAAAAGCAGAGGAATTTGCAACAAAAAATCCTACCGCCTACCTTCATTTATATGGTAAACTAGAAGCAAAGCAAAATCGTAAAATGGGTCATGTGACAGTGTTGACTGATGCACCTGATACCATTGATGAATTTGGTAAAGGACTTGATTTTTAGGAGATAAGGTTACGATTCAGATTATCGTACATGCTTATGTTAAAAATAAAGAAGCTATCGTCGAGGTATTGTTTGCAAGTCAGGATAAGTTAAAAATTAAAGAAAAGTACGATGAACTGATCCAATCCTATTCATCGGATTACCTAACGGTATACGATTTACCACTGGATACTGATTTGAATCAATTAGATCATTATCCTTCAATTGCTATTCACGAAGATGATTTTGAAAATAACAGTGACATATAATGATTAAGGAGAAAAAATGATTGAACGTTATTCCCGCCCTGAGATGGCGAACATTTGGAGCGAAGAGAACAAGTACCGTGCTTGGTTAGAAGTTGAGATTCTAGCTGACGAGGCATGGGCTGAGTTGGGGGAAATCCCTAAAGAAGATGTGGCTAAAATTCGTGAAAAGGCTGATTTTAACATTGACCGTATTTTAGAGATTGAGGAAGAAACACGTCATGATGTTGTTGCATTTACACGTGCGGTCTCAGAAACGCTTGGCGAAGAACGTAAATGGGTTCACTATGGTTTGACATCAACAGACGTTGTAGATACGGCTTACGGTTACCTTTACAAGCAAGCTAATGACATTATCCGTCGTGACCTTGTTAACTTTACAGAGATTGTTGCCAATAAGGCGCGTGAGCACAAAATGACTATCATGATGGGACGTACACACGGTGTTCATGCTGAGCCAACAACATTTGGTTTGAAATTAGCAACTTGGTATAGTGAGATGAAGCGTAATATTGAGCGTTTTGAACATGCTGCTGCTGGGGTAGAAGCTGGTAAAATCTCAGGTGCTGTTGGTAACTTTGCTAATATCCCACCTTTTGTTGAAGAATATGTGTGCGGTAAATTAGGCATCAGACCACAAGAAATTTCCACTCAAGTACTCCCACGTGATTTACATGCAGAGTACTTTGCTGTGTTAGCAGGTATTGCGACATCTATTGAGCGGATGGCAACAGAGATTCGTGGTCTGCAAAAATCAGAACAACGTGAAGTGGAAGAATTTTTTGCCAAAGGGCAAAAGGGAAGTTCTGCTATGCCACATAAGCGTAATCCAATTGGCTCTGAAAATATGACAGGTTTAGCACGTGTCATTCGTGGTCATATGGTGACAGCCTATGAAAATGTTGCCTTGTGGCATGAACGTGATATTTCACACTCATCGGCAGAACGTATTATCACACCAGATACGACTATTTTGATTGATTATATGCTTAATCGCTTTGGAAATATCGTTAAAAACTTAACGGTATTCCCAGATAATATGCTTCGCAATATGGGCTCTACTTTTGGATTAATCTTTAGTCAACGCGTAATGTTAAAACTGATTGAAAAAGGAATGGCACGTGAGCAAGCTTACGATTTGGTTCAGCCGAAAACAGCATATTCTTGGGATAACCAAGTTGATTTCAAGCCTCTACTTGAAGCAGATGATGAGGTTACTTCTCGTTTAACACAAGAAGAAATAGATGAATTGTTTAATCCTGTATATTATACAAAACGAGTGGATGATATTTTCAAACGTTTAGGATTATAAGATAGATTGGACTTAAAAGCACTGGTAGTATTCCAGTGCTTTTAAATTTTATAAAAAACTATTGTTTAAAAATTCAGAAAATATGCTATAATATAACCTTATAATTCAAGGAGATTTAGGATGGATAAATTTGGGAAACGTGTGCGAAAACTTAGGGAAGATAAGAAGCTAACAAGAGAATATCTCTGTGATGATGAGACTGAATTATCGGTTAGGCAATTAGCTAGGATTGAATCAGGACAATCTATTCCTAATCTTTCAAAAGTTTCATTTATAGCAAAACGATTAGATGTTCAAATATCTGAGCTGACAGATGAAAAAATACAAGAATTGCCACAACGTTACAAAGAGTTGAAATACCTTATTTTAAGGCTTCCAACTTATGAAAATAAAGAACGTTTGCAAATAAGAGAATCTTATTTTGATGAAATTTTTGAATATTATTATGCTAGTTTAGATAGCAAAGAAAAGTTAGTTATTGATATTTTAGAATCAAAATATGATATTTATATCTCAAAAAACAATAATTTTATAGGAGATATTCTAGATAAGTACTTTAATCAAACAATTATCAAAGATACATTTACAGATAATGATTTAATTTTACTTGATTTATATCTGAGTTGTTTATCAAATGTTGAGGATTTTGATGAATTATATAATCTTGAAAATTATGATTTTGTATTAGGGAAGTTATTAAACCAAAATTTTACAACAGCAGATAATTATTTTATTTTGAATAATGTTTTGTTGAATAGTTTGGATTTATGTTTTAAATATAAGAGGTTCCAGTTGGTTGATAATATTATACAAAAGAGTGAGGAAATCATGTCTAGTATACAAGATTTTCAAAAACGCCCAATTCTGAACATGTTAGAGTGGAAATTTAATTTATTCATTACAAAAGATAAAGAGCATGCTCTAAAAGCTTATGAAAATTCAATTTTATTTGCAAAGTTGATAGGAGACGAACATCTTGTTGGAAAGTTAGAATCGGAATGGTTACAAGATTCTCAACATTATTGATATTTTCTTGATGTGATGACATTGGTGTCATGTTTTATTAAATTTCATTTTGTTATACTTTTTTTATTGAAAAATAAAGGAGTTAAGGAATGAGATTTATAACTTTGATTCTTTTAGGTTGGTGGTCCCTTTAGTGAGATTTTATAAGATTTTACTATTTAAAAATTAATATTTTTTTTGTTATAATACTAATATGGTTAGAATAGTAGATAGTGAGTTAATTAGTGATGAAGATAGTGTGGAGCGTAGTCTTCGCCCACAATTATTTAATGAATATATTGGTCAAGATAAGGTTAAAGACCAACTTAAAATATTTATAGAAGCTGCAAAATTAAGAGATGAATCCTTAGATCATGTGCTATTGTTTGGACCTCCAGGACTTGGAAAGACAACAATGGCTTTTGTTATAGCTAATGAACTAGGTGTGAATTTAAAGCAAACAAGTGGCCCTGCTATTGAAAAATCAGGTGATTTAGTTGCTATTTTAAATGATTTAGAGCCAGGAGATGTTCTGTTTATTGATGAAATACACCGTATGCCAATGGCAATTGAAGAAGTTCTATATAGTGCAATGGAAGATTTTTATATTGACATTGTTATAGGTGCTGGTGAAGGGAGTAGAAGTGTTCATCTTGAATTACCCCCGTTTACTTTGATTGGAGCCACGACACGTGCAGGGATGTTATCAAATCCCTTGAGGGCTCGTTTTGGTATTACAGGTCATATGGAATATTATAACATTGCTGATTTGACGGAAATTGTTGAGCGTACCTCTGATATATTTGATATTGAGATTTATCATGAGGCTGCTATCGAATTAGCAAAAAGAAGTAGAGGCACTCCTCGTATTGCCAATCGTCTTTTAAAGCGTATTCGTGATTTTGCACAAATTAAAGGTGATGGTAAAATCGATGAGAATATTACACGTTCAGCTTTAGAATTATTAGATGTTGATAGTCAAGGCTTAGATTATGTTGATCAAAAGATTTTAAAAACAATGATTGAGCAATATGGTGGTGGTCCTGTTGGTCTAGGTACATTATCTGTAAATATTGCTGAGGAGCGTGAAACTGTTGAAGATATGTATGAACCCTATCTTATTCAACAAGGTTTGTTAATGAGAACAAAATCAGGACGAATAGCAACACAGAAAGCGTATGAACATTTAGGTTATCCGTATGTAAAATAAGAATGTATCTATGTGGAGGAAGATTGAGATGAAAAAAGTTTGTTTTGTTTGTTTAGGTAATATCTGTCGTAGCCCTATGGCAGAGTTTGTTATGAAATCTATCTCAGATTCCACTTCTCTTTTGGTAGAGAGTCGTGCAACATCATCTTGGGAGCATGGGAATCCTATTCATAAGGGTACACAGGGAGTTTTAAAAAAACATCAGCTAGAGTATTCTGATCAGAAGACGTCTTCTTAAATTTCATTAAATGATTTTGAGGATTTTGATTATATCATAGGTATGGATAAACAAAATGTTGAAGACCTAAAACAAATGTCTCATCACCGCTATGATGATAAAATTTTTTTGTTCAATAAAGATGGCGTACCAGACCCGTGGTACACGGGAGATTTTGATGAAACCTATGAATTGGTATTAGAAGGTTGTCAAAGTTGGCTAAAACAAATAGAAGATAAAAGTAAGGGTTAGAAGTGATAGATAGTGAGAGAGTTAATTGAAAAATTAAATTTAACACGTTTAAAGTTAGAAATAATTTCTTTGGTAATCATTGTATTGTGTGCCTTGTCAGTATGTACAGTTATGTTGAGTAAGAAAACAAGTTTGACCTATGATAAAGGGAAAATAACTTATACAGGATATGTAAAAAATAATAGAATGAATGGTCAAGGTAAGCTGACTTTTGAAAATGGTGATACTTATACTGGTTATTTTAGAAATGGTGTTTTTGAAGGTAAAGGTAGTTTTGTATCTAGTAATGGTTGGTCTTATGTTGGTCAATTTAAAAAGGGGATTCCTAATGGTGAGGGAACATTAACCGCTAAAAATAAAAAGGTTTATAAAGGAACATTTAAGCAGGGGATTTATCAAAAATGAGAATAAAATGGTTTTCGTTGGTACGGATAACAGGATTATTATTAGTTCTTTTGTATCATTTTTTTAAAACAAAATTTACAGGTGGTTTTATAGGAGTAGATATCTTTTTCACTTTTTCAGGTTACCTTATTACCGCTCTTTTAATTGATGAGTATAATAGAGATAAAAAAATTGATTTAGTTGGTTTCTACAGAAGAAGATTTTATCGTATTGTACCTCCTATGGTTCTCATGGTACTAGTTGTCATGCCTTTTACACTACTTGTTCGGAATGATTTTAGAGCGATGATTGGTCAGCAAATTGCAGCAACAATAGGTTTTATGACAAATATCTATGAAATTGTTACAGGTGGGAATTATGAGAGCCAATTCATACCACATCTCTTTGTTCATACATGGAGTTTAGCCATTGAAGTTCATTTTTACATTCTATGGGGACTGCTCGTTTGGTTATTAGCAAGGCAGCAATTTTCACCCAATAAATTTAGAAGTATATTGTTTATTACATCGTCGGCTATTTTTGGACTTAGTTTTTTAAGTATGTTTATTGGGGCATTTTTTGTCTCTAACTTTTCAACCTTATATTTTTCAAGTTTTTCTCATAGTTTTCCTTTCTTTTTAGGAGCTGTATTTGCGACGTTAACAGGAATTAAGACAACGACGATAAGGTTTAAAAAAAATATTCAATTATGGTCAAAACAAAGGGTTTTATTATTAATTGTGGTAAGTATTTTCTTTCTACTTATACTAACATTTGCTTTAGATTTTAATAATATTTTCACCTATTTATTTGGTTTTGTTTTAGCTAGTTTATTTGCTTCAACTATGATTTATGGGACACGTATTTTAAGTGACCAGCTGCCAGACGTTGAAGAACCTAAAATTTTGACTTATATAGCAGACATTAGTTATGGGATGTACCTGTTTCATTGGCCATTCTATATTATTTTCAGTCAATTGGCTCCTAACGCTATAGCTGCATTTTTAACGGTCTTATTTTCAATGTTTTTCTCAACATTATCTTTCTATATTATAGAGCCTTATATTGCAGGAAAGAAGGTAATTGTTCTAGACTTAGAAGTAGATGTTTCTTCTTATAGAAAATATTTACTAGGGGTAGGCTCATTTTTACTATTAATACTCTTAATAATATCTTTTGCCTCTCCTAAAATAGGGACATTTGAATCAGACCTGTTAGTGGGTTCATTAAAACAATCTCAAACAAAGATTGAAAGAACACATACATTGGCTGCGGGAGATGCTAAAGCTTTAAGTGATATTGAGGTCATAGGAGATTCAGTTGCTTTACGTTCAAGTAATATGTTTGAAAGTTTGATGCCTGGAACACAGCTAGATGCAGCGGTAAGTCGAAATTTTACGGATGCTTTTACCATTTTTAAAGGACAAATTAAAGCGAATAATCTATCAAGTACAGTGGTATTAGCTATTGGTGTTAACTCTCTTGATAACTATAAGGTAGACTTGCAGCAATTTATTGATAAGCTTCCTAAAGGACATAGACTGGTTATTGTTAGCCCTTATAATTCAAAAAATGATTATCAAGTTTCACTTGTTAGAGATTATGAACTAACTTTATCTAAAAAATATAAGTATGTAACCATTGCTGACTGGTATAAGACGGCGATTGAAAATAGTGAGATTTGGATTGGAAGTGATGGTGTTCACTATAATAATCAAACGACAAAAGGTGCTAAACTGTATGTCAATACGATAAAAAAAGCAGTTCAAAAATCAGCAAAATTACCATCAAAAAAATAAATTGAAATTTAATAGTTAATATATTACAATGTAATGTATATTATAAAAATAGAATGAATTTATGAAAACTAAAAAGATTGCCTTACTGTCTCCAGTAATTTTAACCGCTTTTTTGAGTACAGCTTACGTTTCGGCTGATGAAAC
>JAUMZW010000003.1 GCA_030527925.1 Streptococcus sp. | reverse complement strand
TGGAGACAAATAGGACTGACTTAACAACTACTTGAAGTTTTTAGAGGTGCCCTTATTAATCTAAGGAAATGTTTTTTTTTTGATAACCAAATTTGTCAAATTAAGCTAGACATTTGACATAATTCAGAAAAACTTGATCTGCTGTTTGATAATTTATCTAGAGATGAATTAGGTTTTGAAGTTAAAAAGTGGCGTGATAATCAAAAAGAGAGTGATTGTATTTTTAATTAATTGCTATAAAAAGCCCCTACCTTTATTATGGTAGAGGTTATAACTATAGTTTTCTTTTTAGTATATCAATTATATTCACAGTTAAAAATATACTGATAAAGATAATAGTGATGGTTGCACTAGCTGGTGTTTCCCAATAATAGGATAGAATTATTCCTAATACCATGCCTATAAAACCAATAATGATGCCGATACCTATAACGGAGAGAAAATTTTTTCCAATTTTCATAGCGATACTGGCAGGTAAGACCATAATTGTAGAAACTAAAAGTGCTCCAGCAGCAGGAATAGTTAGAGCTATTGCTATTCCTGTTATAATATTGAATAGTAATGACATCCATTTGACTGGTAAGCCATCCACAAGAGCTGTATCTTCGTCAAAGGTTAGAATATACATAGGTCTTATGAAGAGTAATGTCAGGAGTAGGATAAGAAAAGCGATACCAAATAAATAGATAACTTGTTCTTTGCTAATGGTCACAATTGATCCAAATAAATATTGTTCAAGATTAATTCCACTATTATTGGCTTTGCTCATAATTATCAGAGAAGTAGCTAATCCTAAAGACATTAAAATGGCTGTAGCAATTTCCATATAATGTTTATATACTGTTCGAAGATATTCGAGTAATATAGCTGCAACAGAAACAATTAGGACGGTTGACCACGTTGGAGAGATTCCTAAAAGGATACCAAATGCTACTCCAGCTAATGAAACATGACTTAGTGTATCACTAAGTAGGCTTTGTCGTCTTAGTATAAGGAATATGCCTAGGATAGGTGCAAAAACACTAATTGCTATGACAGCTAGTAGAGCACGTTGCATAAAATCATAGGAGAAAATCTCAGTGAGCATGGTGTTCTCCTTTCTGGCTGTTATCATGAATGTTGAAACAACGCCATGGTAAATTTTGGTTCCTAACTAAATGAATATTGCGATCTGAAAAATTTTTCACTTCATCTGGGTCGTGTGTAATCATTAAAACTGACTTGTTATGATGGTGGGCGTTGTGATGCATTAACTGATAGAAGGTATCTGTGGTACCTGTATCCATACCTGTTGTGGGTTCGTCTAAAATGAAGATATCAGGATCTGATGCAAACATTCTAGCAATGACGACTCTTTGTTTTTGGCCTCCAGATAAGCTACCAATACGTTTGTTACGATTTTCCCACATATTGACAGATTCGAGACTAACTCTAATATGTTCTTCGTCATGTTTAGTGAGTTTTCTGAACCACCCTTGTCTAGGATACCTTCCAGATTTTACAAATTCATAAACAGTTGAAGGAAAACCTGCATTAAAACTTGCTATTTGTTGTGGTAGGTAAGCTATTCGAAGTTTTTTATGGTCAATATTTGTTGGAGAAATAGTCACTTTACCAACTTTTGGTTTTAAGATTCCTAGTGTTGCCTTGATGAGTGTTGATTTGGCAGCACCGTTTTCGCCAGTTAAAGTCACAAATTCTCCGCTATTAAGATGATAGCTAATATTTTCTAAGACAGGTTCGCTATCATATTGAAAAGCTAAGTTTTCAACGGTAATGTATCTCATTTTATACTTTCTAATTTTTTAGTGAATGAATGAATGAACTTGGATAGTATTAGTTGTTCATTTTCTGAGAACTCATCTAAAAGTTCTTTATAGACAGTTAGTGTCTTATCATGGTGGTGGGAATGCTCATCAGCGACGTGTTGTGCTTTTGAAGTAAGTTCGAAATATGTAATACGTGCATCATCGTTATTTTTTGTTGATGTGAGTAATTCTTGTTTTATTAGTCCCTTGATTGCTTTTGTGATGGCAGCTTGACTAACATTTAAGATTTTTGCTAGTTCAGAATTGGTAAATCTTTCCTGGGAAAGTAACATGAGTATATGTTCTTGGGTATTTGTAAGACTTACATCGCTTTCACAATCCCCAAATAATAGTTCATGTTGGTTTTCTGCTTTTAATAAAATATGACTAACTAATGTATCTAATTCTTGTGCGATTTCTGACATATGTTCTCCTTTTGTTAACCAGTTAATTTTAACAAAATATTATTTAAAAATCAATTTTCTATTTTTTATTGATGGGTAAGTTGGTAATGAAGATATGTTATTTTAGAATGGTTTAGAAACTAGCTTTAATATTCTATGATAGATTAAGAATTGAAGTGTGAGGGATTTTGGGGTATAAAATATTTAAATAAAGAAATGTTTATGTCTTTAAAAGTGTGTATCTAAAAATAAAGTAATCATGGAATTTGTTTCAAACTACATTGATTATTATTAAGAATGAAAAAGCACCCCGTAGGGTGCTAGATTATTGCCTGCTGAACTCATGATTTTAGGACTGGAAACAGTCCTTTTTCGTGGATTTTTGGGGGTAAATTTATTTTTTAACAATTAGGTTGTTTTAAGCCTCTTTACTTATAAGTAAAGAGGCTTAAAAGTAGTTGATGAAATTACTCAAATTTCAAAACAAAATATTTTTTCTTACCACGTCTGATGACAATTAATTCATCATCAATTTTATCATCTTGGTCAAGTATGTAGTCTAGATCTTGTATGCGTTCTCCATTGATATAGATTGCCCCATTTTTAATATCTTCTCGAGCTTGGCGTTTTGAGTTTACAATACCTGAGCTAATAAGAATCTCAATAATATTTAAGTCATCATCTGATTTTACGGTATAGTTAGGAACATTGCTAAGACCTGCTTTTAAATCTTTAGCTGAGAGGTTTTTAATATTTCCAGCAAAAAGTTGCTCAGTGATGTTTAAGGCTTCTTCATAGGCTTGTTGTCCATGAACCAAAGTTACAACTTCTTTAGCTAATATTTTTTGAGCTAAACGCTGATGAGGAGCTCCTTCAAATTGTTGACGAATAGTTTCGATTTCTTCTAAACTTAGGAAAGTGAAGATTTTAAGGAATTTGATAGCATCAGCATCCATGACATTTAACCAGAATTGGTACATTTCATAGGGTGATGTTTTCGATGAATCAAGCCAGATAGCATTTCCTTCTGATTTACCGAATTTTTTACCTGTAGCATCAGTAATAAGTGGTACTGTTAGAACATGGGCTGATTGCTCAGCTTTGCGGCGGATTAGTTCGGTACCTGCAGTCATATTTCCCCATTGGTCGCTACCACCTATCTGTAAAGTGACATTATACTTATTATTTAACTCGAAAAAATCGTATCCTTGCATAATTTGGTAAGCAAATTCGGTATATGAAATTCCGGTTTCGATACGTTTTTTGACAGATTCTTTACTCATCATGTAATTTACCGTGAAATATTTACCGACATCACGAAGAAAATCAATGAAACTAATTTGACTAAACCAGTCATAGTTATTGACCATGACTGCTTTATTATCTCCATCTTCGAAGTTTAAGAATTGGGATAATTGTTGTCTGATTTTATTGCTCCACTCAGAAACAGTTTCTTTAGTTTGTAAACTACGTTCAGCATCCTTAAATGATGGGTCTCCGATTAGTCCTGTTGCTCCGCCCACAAGTGCATAAGGTGTATGGCCGGCAAGTTGTAAATGTCTAGAGATGAGGATTGGGACAAGATGTCCTAAGTGAAGACTGTCAGCGGTAGGGTCATATCCAGAATAAAATGAAATTTTTCCTTCTGTTAAAGCTTTTTCAAGGGCTGTTTCATCAGTTGTTTGAAAAACAAGTCCACGGTTTTTGAGTTCTTCAAAAATAGTCATTTTATTCTCCTATATGTGTTTAGTATATTATCTTCCACTATATCAAAACTGTTTGTAATATGCAAGTTTTCTTAAATTTGCTATAATGTAAGTTGAGGTATTTTAATGGTTAAAGATTTTAAGAAGAAGACACATCGCAATAAAGAAAAAGAATCATTAAATATTAGCGATTTTGGTGCAATTACTTTAAGGACTTTAAAGTTAATGTCTAACTTTCTATATGTGAGTATTTTTTTGTTCGTAATGTTGGGTTTGGGAGTGGCTTTTGGTTATTTAGCCAGTCAGATTGATTCAGTAACCATTCCTTCTAAAACTAGTCTTGTAAAACAGGTTAATTCCGTTGCTAGTATCTCTCAAATGAATTATTCTGATAATAGTATCATTTCACAAATTGATGCAGATTTATTGAGAACTCCTGTTACGAGTGATTCAATTTCGGATAATGTTAAGAAAGCTATTATTGCAACTGAAGATGAAAATTTTGAGAAGCATAATGGAGTTGTTCCTAAAGCGGTATTTCGTGCAACGCTTGCTTCTCTTCTTGGTTTTGGGGAATCAAGTGGTGGTTCTACATTAACTCAACAACTTATCAAACAGCAAATTTTAGGAGATGCTCCAACATTTCAAAGGAAATCTAGGGAAATCGTATATTCATTGGCATTAGAACGCTATATGAGTAAGGATGAGATTCTAACAGAGTACTTAAATGTTTCTCCTTTTGGGCGAAATAATAAAGGTCAAAATATTGCTGGTATCGAAGAAGCTTCTAGAGGAATCTTTGGTGTATCTGCTAAAGAGTTAACAATTCCTCAAGCAGCTTTTATTGCAGGATTGCCTCAGAGTCCAATTGTCTATTCTCCTTACTTATCCACAGGTGGTTTTAAGACTGATGAAGACATGAGTTTTGGTATCAAACGTCAACAGAATGTCTTATATAATATGTATCGTACTGGAGTTCTATCAAAGGCTGATTATCAATCATATAAGAATTATGATATTAAGAAAGATTTCATTCAGCCTGAATCTGTCTCGGTCAATGAACATGATTTTTTATATTATCAGGTCTTAGAAGGGGCTCAATCAGCTATGTATGAGTATCTTATTAAAAAGGATGCTGTATCTGAGCATGATTTAAAAAATGATGAAACTAAGCAGAAATATAAAGAACGTGCCTTGAGTGAAATAAAACAAGGTGGATATACGATTACTTCTACAATCAATAAATCTGTGTATAATGCTATGCAACAAACTGTTGCTCAATATGGTGGATTATTAGATGACGGAACAGGGATTGTTGATGTTGGGAATGTTTTGATTGATAATAAAACAGGAGGTGTGCTTGGTTTTATTGGAGGACGTGATTATAATACTAACCAGAATAATCATGCTTTTGATACCGAACGCTCTCCAGGTTCTAGTATTAAACCTATACTAGCTTATGGTCCTGCCATTGATAAGGGGCTTATGGGAAGTGCTAGTATTTTATCAAATTATCCAACAACCTTTTCAAGTGGTGAAAAAATCATGCATGCTAATGAAGAGGGTACTGCTATGATGGATTTACAAGAGGCACTAAATACTTCTTGGAATATTCCAGCATTTTGGACCTATAAAACATTACAAGCCAATAATATTAATGTCAAATCTTATATGAAGAAAATGGGGTATAGTATTCCTGACTATAATATTGAGAGTTTACCTTTAGGTGGGGGTATTGATGTTTCAGTAGCACAACAAACGAATGCTTATCAAATGATTGCCAATAATGGGTCTTATCAAGAGCATTATATAATTGATAGTATTTCTGACAAGGAAGGTAATGTTGTTTATAAGCATGAATCAAATGGGGCACAAGTATTCTCTAAAGCTACTGCAACGATACTTCAAGAATTATTAAGAGGTCCAATTTCCTCAGGTAAAACAACACAGTTCGCCAATAATTTACGTTCTATAAATTCCGGTTTGGCTTCAGCGGATTGGATAGGAAAAACAGGTACGACAAATAATTATAGTGACGTATGGTTAATTGTGGCAACACCAGGAGCAACATTAGGTGGTTGGGCTGGTCATGATAATAATGCATCTTTAGCTAGTTTAACTGGGTATAACAATAATTCACGTTATATGGCAGAATTAGTAAATGCTATCAATGCTGCTGATCCATCTATTTTTGCAACAAACATGCGATTTTCTCTTGATCCTAGTGTAATAAAATCAACAGTACTAAAATCAACAGGATTAAAGCCTGCTACAGTTTCTGTTAATGGTCATAATATTACTGTTAATGGAGAGACAACAACTAGTAATTGGGCTGTTAATGGGGCAGGAGACACTACTTATAAGTTTGCCATTGGGGGAACTGATAGTGATTATGTCAAAGCTTGGTCTAGTATTCTTGGTGGTAATTAGATATTTGTAGAGTTAAAAAAGAAAGGAAAAGATTATAGTCTAGTTCCTTTCTTTTTAGCAGGTAGAACTTTATAAACTGTCTATTTTTGTTCTCTGTTTTAGTTTTATATGTATAAGGTAAATATTAGCGTATGAATGAAAGAGACACTTGAAAAAAATTAAAATACATGATATAATTTAATTAACTATTTGTCGTCTACTTTAGTTGAAATATTGTCCAACTAAGGTTACAGCAGTTAAATCACACTTTTGATAGTCAGATTTAGCTGCTCTTTTTGTGCCTATTTGAGAAAACTTATAGAATTGTAATATAAATTTAAATTTTCTGATAATTGAGAAGGACAAATATTTTGAAATTATCTGTAGACACAGATAAATGAACAGTAAAAGGAGCAAAGAATTGGCAGGACATGAAGTTAGTTACGGAAAACACCGTAAACGCCGTAGTTTTTCAAGAATTAAAGAAGTTATTGACTTACCAAATTTAATTGAAATTCAAACAGATTCGTTTAAAGATTTCCTAGATAATGGGTTGAAAGAAGTTTTTGAAGATGTACTTCCTATCTCAAACTTCACAGATACTATGGAATTAGAATTTGTTGGTTATGAATTTAAGGAACCAAAATATAGCTTAGAAGAAGCGCGTATTCATGATGCGAGTTATTCTGCACCAATTTTTGTGACCTTCCGTCTAATCAACAAAGAAACAGGTGAAATCAAGACACAAGAAGTATTCTTCGGTGATTTCCCAATTATGACTGAAATGGGTACTTTTATCATCAATGGTGGTGAGCGTATCATTGTTAGTCAGTTGGTTCGTTCTCCAGGTGTTTATTTTAATGATAAAGTAGATAAAAATGGGAAAATCGGCTATGGTTCAACAGTTATCCCTAATCGTGGGGCTTGGTTAGAGCTTGAAACTGATGCTAAAGATATTGCCTATACACGTATTGACCGTACCCGTAAAATTCCTTTTACAACTCTAGTTCGTGCATTAGGATTCTCTGGAGATGATGAGATTGTTGATATTTTTGGTGAGAGTGAATTAGTTCGTAATACAATTGAAAAAGATATTCATAAAAATCCTAATGATTCACGTACAGATGAAGCATTGAAGGAAATTTATGAACGTCTACGTCCAGGAGAGCCAAAAACAGCTGAAAGTTCACGTACATTGTTAATTGCACGTTTCTTTGATGCCCGTCGCTATGACTTAGCTACCGTAGGACGATATAAAGTTAATAAGAAATTGAATATTAAAACTCGTTTATTAGGTCAAACAATTGCTGAAAACTTGGTTGATGGTGAAACTGGAGAAATTCTTGTTGAAGCTGGGACGCTCATGACAAGAGATGTGATTGATTCAATCTCTGAGCAATTAGATGGTGATTTGAACAAATTTGTTTATACACCAAATGATTATGCAGTATTAACTGATCCTGTTGTTCTTCAAAAATTTAAAGTTGTTGCTCCAACTGATCCTGACCGTATTGTAACGATTGTAGGAAATGCAAATCCAGACGATAAGGCTAGAGCTTTGACACCTGCTGATATTTTAGCTGAAATGTCTTACTTCTTAAACTTATCGGAAGGTATTGGTAAGGTTGATGATATTGACCATTTAGGAAACCGTCGTATTCGTGCAGTTGGTGAGTTGTTGGCAAATCAATTTAGAATCGGTCTTTCTCGTATGGAACGTAATGTTCGTGAACGTATGAGTGGACAAGATGGTGAATCTTTAACACCACAACAAATTATCAACATTAGACCCGTTACAGCTGCAGTTAAAGAATTCTTTGGTTCTTCTCAGTTATCACAATTCATGGACCAACATAACCCGTTATCAGAGTTATCACATAAACGCCGTTTGTCAGCCTTAGGACCTGGTGGATTGACCCGTGACCGTGCAGGCTATGAAGTTCGTGACGTTCATTATACGCACTATGGTCGTATGTGTCCAATTGAAACACCTGAGGGACCAAACATTGGTTTGATTAATAACTTATCATCTTATGGACATCTTAACAAGTATGGTTTCGTGCAAACACCATATCGTAAAGTAGACCGTAAGACAGGTGCTGTTACTAATGAAATTGTTTGGTTGACAGCAGATGAAGAAGATGAATATACGGTAGCACAGGCTAATTCAAGAATCAATGAAGATGGTACTTTCGTAGATGAAATTGTTATGGGACGTCATCGTGGTAATAACCAAGAATTCCCTTCAAGTATTGTTGACTTCGTTGATGTTTCACCAAAACAAGTAGTTGCTGTTGCAACAGCTTGTATTCCTTTCTTAGAAAATGACGACTCAAACCGTGCACTTATGGGGGCAAACATGCAACGTCAAGCTGTACCATTGATTGATCCAAAAGCACCTTATGTTGGTACTGGCATGGAATATCAAGCAGCCCACGATTCAGGAGCGGCAGTTATTGCTAAACATGATGGTCGAGTTGTTTACTCTGATGCTGAGAAGGTTGAAGTTCGTAGAGAAGATGGTTCTCTTGATGTTTATCAAATTACAAAATTCCGTCGTTCAAATTCAGGGACAGCTTATAACCAACGCACGCTCGTTAAGTTAGGTGATATTGTTGAAAAAGGAGACTTTATTGCTGATGGTCCTTCTATGGAAAATGGAGAAATGGCGCTTGGTCAAAACCCAATCGTTGCCTATATGACATGGGAAGGATACAACTTTGAAGATGCGGTTATTATGAGTGAACGTCTTGTTAAAGAAGATGTTTATACTTCTGTTCATTTAGAAGAATTTGAATCTGAAACACGTGATACAAAGTTAGGCCCTGAAGAAATTACACGTGAAATTCCAAACGTAGGTGAGGAAGCGCTCAAAGACTTAGATGAATTAGGTATTATTCGTATTGGTGCAGAAGTTAAAGAAGGAGACATCCTTGTTGGTAAAGTTACACCTAAGGGTGAAAAAGACTTATCAGCTGAAGAACGTCTACTACATGCTATCTTTGGGGATAAATCACGTGAAGTTCGTGACACCTCATTACGAGTACCACATGGTGGTGATGGTATTGTTCGTGATGTTAAAATCTTTACGAGAGCTAACGGAGATGAATTACAATCTGGTGTTAACATGCTTGTTCGTGTTTATATTGCTCAAAAACGTAAGATTAAAGTTGGGGATAAAATGGCGGGACGTCATGGTAACAAAGGGGTTGTTTCTCGTATTGTACCAGTCGAAGATATGCCATATCTTCCAGATGGAACACCAGTTGATATTATGTTGAATCCACTTGGGGTACCGTCTCGTATGAATATCGGACAAGTTATGGAGTTGCATTTAGGTATGGCAGCACGTAATTTAGGTATTCATGTTGCTACACCAGTCTTTGATGGAGCTAGCTCTGAAGACTTATGGGATACTGTACGTGAAGCAGGTATGGATAGCGATGCTAAGACAGTACTTTACGATGGTAGAACTGGTGAGCCGTTTGATAACCGTGTGTCAGTTGGGGTCATGTACATGATTAAACTTCACCACATGGTTGACGATAAACTTCATGCCCGTTCAGTAGGACCATACTCACTTGTTACCCAACAACCTTTGGGAGGAAAAGCTCAGTTTGGAGGACAACGTTTTGGTGAGATGGAGGTTTGGGCTCTTGAAGCCTATGGTGCTTCAAATGTTCTTCAAGAGATTTTAACTTATAAATCAGATGATGTTACAGGACGTTTGAAAACTTATGAAGCTATTACAAAAGGAAAACCAATTCCAAAACCAGGTGTACCTGAGTCATTCCGAGTGCTTGTTAAAGAATTACAATCCCTTGGTTTAGATATGCGTGTCCTTGATGAGGACGATAATGAAGTAGAACTTCGTGACCTTGATGAAGGGGAAGATGACGATGTTATGCATGTTGATGACCTTGAAAAAGCACGTGAAAAACAAGCATTGGAATTATCTGAACTTCAAGAACAAGATAAAGAAGAGAAATAATTGACTTACTAACAGTGTTTAGTAACCTATGATAAGAATCTAAGAAAGGTAAATATAGTGGTTGATGTAAATCGTTTTAAAAGTATGCAAATCACTTTAGCTTCACCTAATAAAGTCCGTTCATGGTCTTATGGGGAAGTTAAAAAACCTGAAACAATTAATTATCGTACATTGAAACCAGAACGTGAAGGACTATTTGATGAGGTTATCTTTGGTCCAACAAAAGACTGGGAATGTGCGTGTGGGAAATACAAACGTATTCGTTATAAAGGGATCGTTTGTGACCGTTGTGGTGTTGAAGTAACACGTGCCAAAGTTCGTCGTGAACGTATGGGACATATTGAGTTGAAAGCTCCTGTGTCTCATATTTGGTACTTCAAAGGTATCCCAAGTCGTATGGGTTTGACTTTGGATATGAGTCCTCGTTCACTTGAAGAAGTTATTTATTTTGCTGCTTATGTAGTGATAGATCCAAAAGACACACCATTAGAGCCTAAGTCTCTTTTAACAGAACGTGAATATCGTGAAAAATTACAAGAGTACGGAAGTGGTTCTTTTGTTGCAAAAATGGGAGCTGAAGCTATCCAAGATTTATTAAAACGCGTAGATCTTGAGAGTGAAATTGCAGCACTTAAAGAAGAATTGAAATCAGCGACAGGTCAAAAACGTGTTAAGGCAGTTCGTCGTTTAGATGTTCTTGATGCTTTCTACAAATCTGGTAATAAACCAGAATGGATGATTCTAAACATCCTTCCAGTTATTCCACCTGATTTACGTCCGATGGTCCAATTGGATGGTGGTCGTTTTGCAGCATCTGACTTGAATGACTTGTATCGTCGTATTATTAACCGTAATAACCGTTTGGCTCGCTTATTAGAATTAAATGCTCCTGGTATCATCGTTCAAAATGAAAAACGTATGTTACAAGAAGCTGTTGATGCTTTGATTGATAATGGTCGTCGTGGTCGTCCAATTACTGGGCCAGGTAGCCGTCCATTAAAATCATTGAGCCACATGCTAAAAGGTAAACAAGGACGTTTCCGTCAAAACTTACTTGGAAAACGTGTTGACTTCTCAGGACGTTCCGTTATTGCCGTTGGTCCTACATTAAAAATGTATCAATGTGGGGTACCACGTGAAATGGCTATTGAGTTGTTCAAACCTTTTGTGATGCGTGAAATTGTAGCAAAAGAATATGCAGGCAATGTTAAAGCAGCCAAACGTATGATTGAGCGTGGTGATGACCGTATTTGGGATATTCTTGAAGAAGTTATTAAAGAACATCCTGTTCTTCTTAACCGCGCACCTACACTTCACAGATTGGGTATTCAAGCTTTTGAGCCGGTCTTAATTGACGGTAAAGCTCTTAGACTTCATCCATTAGTTTGTGAAGCCTATAATGCGGACTTTGACGGAGACCAAATGGCCATCCATGTGCCATTATCTGAAGAAGCTCAGGCAGAAGCAAGACTTTTGATGCTAGCTGCTGAACACATTCTTAATCCTAAAGATGGTAAACCTGTCGTAACACCATCACAGGATATGGTATTGGGTAACTATTACCTCACTATGGAAGACGAAGGTCGTGAAGGTGAGGGAATGATTTTCAAAGATAAAGATGAAGCTGTTATGGCTTACCGTAATGGATATGTGCATCTTCATACAAGAGTTGGTATTGCTGTAGATAGCATGCCACAAAAACCTTGGACAGAAGAACAAAAGCATAAAATTATGGTAACAACTGTCGGTAAAATTTTATTTAACGATATTATGCCTGCTGAATTACCATATTTACAGGAGCCAAATAATGATAATTTAACAAATAAAACACCTGATAAATATTTCTTACAACCAGGTCAAGATATTAAAGAAGTTATCTCATCATTAACGTTAAATCCCCCATTCAAGAAAAAAAACCTAGGAAATATTATAGCTGAAACTTTTAAACGTTTCCGCACAACAGAAACATCTGCTTTCCTAGATAGATTGAAAGATTTAGGATATTATCATTCAACTCTTGCTGGATTGACGGTAGGGATTGCAGATATCCCTGTTATTGATAATAAACATGACATTATTGATGAAGCTCACCACAAAGTAGAGGAAATTAATAAAGCTTTCCGTCGCGGATTAATGACAGATGATGATCGTTATGTTGCGGTTACAACAACATGGCGTGAAGCTAAGGAAGCTCTTGAAAAACGACTTGTTGAAACACAAGATGCTAAAAATCCAATCGTTATGATGATGGATTCTGGGGCTCGTGGTAATATTTCCAACTTCTCACAGCTTGCTGGTATGCGTGGATTGATGGCTGCACCTAATGGACGTATTATGGAACTTCCTATCCTCTCCAACTTCCGTGAAGGATTATCAGTATTGGAAATGTTCTTCTCAACCCATGGAGCTCGTAAAGGTATGACTGATACAGCCTTGAAGACAGCCGACTCAGGTTATTTGACACGTCGACTTGTTGATGTGGCTCAAGACGTTATTATTCGTGAGGATGATTGTGGAACAGATCGAGGTTTAACAATCACATCTATTACAGATGGTAAAGAAGTTACAGAAACTCTAGAAGAGCGATTGGTTGGTCGTTATACGAAAAAATCAGTTAAACATCCTGAAACTGGTGAAGTTATGGTTGGTCCAGATACTTTAATAACAGAAGATATGGCTGCTGCTATAGTAAAAGCAGGTGTTGATGAAGTTACCATTCGTTCAGTCTTTACATGTAATACTCGTCATGGAGTGTGTCGTCATTGTTATGGACTTAACTTAGCAACAGGAGATGCTGTTGAAGTTGGTGAAGCTGTTGGTACAATTGCTGCCCAATCAATTGGAGAACCAGGTACTCAGCTTACAATGCGTACTTTCCATACGGGAGGGGTTGCATCAAATACCGATATCACACAAGGTCTCCCTCGTATCCAAGAAATTTTTGAAGCACGTAATCCTAAAGGTGAAGCTGTTATTACAGAAGTAAAAGGTCAAGTTATCGAGATTGAGGAAGATGCTTCAACACGAACTAAGAAAGTATTTGTTCAAGGAAATACGGGAATGGGTGAATATATTGTACCGTTTACAGCACGTATGAAAGTTGAAGTGGGTGATACTGTTCATCGTGGAGACGCACTTACAGAAGGTTCAATTCAACCAAAACGTTTACTCGAAGTTCGTGACACTTTATCAGTTGAGACATATCTTCTTGCAGAAGTGCAAAAAGTATACCGTAGTCAAGGGGTAGAGATTGGTGACAAGCATATTGAGGTTATGGTTCGTCAAATGCTTCGTAAAGTACGTATCATGGACCCAGGAGATACCGATCTTCTTCCAGGAACATTAATGGATATTTCAGACTTTACAGATGCCAATAAAGATATTGTTATCTCAGGTGGGGTTCCTGCTACAAGTCGCCCAGTTCTTATGGGGATTACAAAAGCATCTCTTGAGACAAATTCCTTCTTATCTGCAGCATCATTCCAAGAAACAACACGTGTTTTAACTGATGCTGCCATTCGTGGTAAGAAAGATCATTTATTAGGTCTAAAAGAAAATGTTATTATTGGTAAGATTATTCCTGCTGGTACTGGTATGGCAAGATATCGTAATATTGAACCATTAGCATTAAATGAAGTAGAAGTTTTTGAAGATAATAATGATACAGAAGTTGTAGAAGAAATTCAAACAACTGAATAAAAACTAACAATAAACACTTAAAATTAGTAAGTGTTAACTAAACCTGTTCTGCTATCAAAGAACAGGTTTTTTTATTTTTCAAGCAAAAAAATTTGAGAATTTTGAGAATTTTTATATAATAGTTGTCTATAAAGGAAGTACCGACAATGTATAAGATATTAAAAACAAAAAGTGACTGTGAACCTTGGTGGTTTTTAGAAAATTGGGAAGAAGATATAGTAGAGACAAAGGAATTTGATAATAAAGAAGATGCACTAACCTATTATAAAAAAGAATGGGATAAGTTAAAAGAATACTATCCATTTTATCTTAGTAGAAAAAATCTACTAGCAACATTTTGGGATACTGATGAAAAGAAATGGTGCGAGGAATGTGATGAATATTTACAAGAGTTTCATTCGATATTATTATTAAAGGACGGGGAACCTTTGTCATCGGGAGAAGGTCTAGATTTTTTTGAGCAAAGTAATACTAAGGATCAACCACAGAGAAGATGTCAATTAAAATAAAAAAACTTTACTAAGGAGTAAGGTTTTTTTAATTGTTTCGAATAATAAGATATGGAGGTAGTATGATACAAGAATTAGCTAAAGAATTGATTAGCCAAGGATTAAAAGAAAAAGCTCAGGATATTTATGTGATGCCTAGAGATAATGGATACGAAATATTTATGAGAATAGGAGACGATAGGAGGTATATAGCGCAATATGGAGATGATATTATGCTTAGTCTTATTAGCCATTTTAAGTTTGTATCGGGTATGAATGTAGGTGAGAAAAGACGTACCCAATTGGAATCTTGTGATTATGAATTCGAGAATAAGCAAGTGGTTTCATTACGTTTATCGACTGTTGGAGATTACAGAAATAAGGAGAGTCTTGTTATTCGAATCTTATATACTAAACAGAATCGTTTGACATATTGGTATGACGGAATTGATAATTTAAAATCAGCACTTGGAGGTAGAGGTCTTTATCTGTTTTCGGGTCCTGTTGGAAGTGGTAAGACAACTTTAATGTATGAACTAATTAGGGCTGTGTTTTATGACAAGCAGATTATTAGTATCGAGGATCCTGTAGAGATAAAGGATGATAGTATGTTACAGTTACAATTGAATGAGAGTATTGGTATGACATATGATAATCTTATTAAATTATCACTTAGACATCGGCCAGATATTTTAATTATAGGTGAAATTCGTGATTCTGAGACAGCGAGAGCTGTCATAAGAGCAAGTTTGACGGGAGCTATGGTTTTTTCGACAATACATGCCAAGAGTATCTCAGGTGTCTATGATAGATTATTAGAGCTTGGTGTGAGCCTAGAAGAGCTAAGAAATGGTCTGACATTTGTTGCTTACCAAAGGTTGTTAAATGGAGGTGCCTTAATTGATTATAGGACGGAAAAATTAGATAAATATATACCAGATGCCTGGAATGAAAAGATTAGTAGACTGGTTAAAGAAGGGGTTATCACAAAAGAACAAGGGAAAGTTGAAAAAATTAAGGCTATCCAAACAGCGTAAAATAATACAATTATTCAGCAATCTCTTATCTAGTGGGTTCACTTTATCAGAAATGGTTACTTTTTTAAAGAAAAGTCAGTTACTTAATGATTATTATACCAATGAAATGTATCGAAGTTTAAAAAGTGGAGATGATTTTTCTAAAATGTTAGGACGTTTAGGTTTTTCAGATACCATAGTTACACAGCTTAGCCTAGCAGAACTTTCAGGTAATACACAAAATAGTTTGAGTAAGATTGAAGATTATCTTTCAAACCTTTTGAAGATTCATAAGAAATTAATTGAAGTGTTAACTTATCCTGTGATTTTAATAGGT
This sequence comes from Streptococcus sp., assembly GCA_030527925.1. GTDB lineage: Bacteria > Bacillota > Bacilli > Lactobacillales > Streptococcaceae > Streptococcus. Next base: position 146,936 of record JAUMZW010000003.1, on the reverse strand, counting down.
TTTCTTATTCTAATTATGCTAGGTTTAAAGAACTATCTTTTGCCACAGATCGGAGAAAGTAATTTAGCTAGTACTTTCGTTTCACAGTTTCCATTTTATTTTTTGATAGGCATATTAGTTATTATTTTCGTTATATTGGGGTTATATGTCTTATCAAAGAGACTTCCAGCTTTGTCATATACATGTTTACTGATGAAACTACCATTTATCCATAAAGTTGTAAGGTTATATTTCACGGCTTTTTTTGCAAGGGAATGGGGGAATCTTTTAGGGCAAGGATTAGAAGTATCCCAAATATTGAATTTGATGAAGGAGCAAAAATCTCGATTATTTCAAGAGGTTGGAGCTGATATGAATTTATCCTTAGTTAAGGGAGTTAGTTTTCATGAGCAAGTTTTACATTATCCATTTTTGTTAAAAGAACTGAGTCTAATGATTGAATATGGTGAAATGAAGTCAAAGTTGGGAGTTGAGCTATCTCTTTATGCTGAGGAAATATGGGAGGAATTTTTTAAAACTTTAACCAGGCTAAGTCAATTGATTCAACCAATTGTCTTTATAATAGTTGCCCTAGTGGTGGTAATGATTTATGCTGCGATGTTACTGCCAATGTATCAGAACTTATCAACGTTCTAGAAAGGAAAAAAATGAGAAAAATATTAAAAAAACCAATGCAAGCGTTCACACTTTTGGAAATGTTAGTCGTACTTCTTATTATTAGTGTTTTGATGCTGTTATTTGTACCAAATTTAAGTAAGCAGAGAGAGAGTTAACGAAACAGGGAATGCTGCAATTGTAAAAGTAGTAGATAGTCAGGCAGAGTTATACAGCTTAAATGAAAATTCCGAAGCTACTTTAGGGAAGCTAGTGTCAAAAAATATGATTAGTGAAAAGCAACAAAAGTCTTATAATGATTACTATGAAAAACATACTCAAGAAACTCGACAAGTTCCAAATTAAAGCTTTTACTTTAATAGAATCTTTATTGACTTTAGGAATTACTTGTTTTATGTTAGCTGCTCTAAGTGGAGGGGTCTCAACACTTTATCGTGATATTCAAGAGAATTTATTCTTAATACAATTTGAAAATTTTTATAGAGATACTCAGCATCTTAGTGTCATTTCTAAAAAAGAAATTGCTTTAACAATTGATGAGGATGTCATTAGAAATAAAGATTCTCAGTTAAGAATCCCAAAGGGTATTAGAGTTACTCCCCAAATTATCTATTTTAATACCCTTGGAGGAAATTCAAGTTTAGGTAAGATTTATTTTAAGTTAAGAGACAAGACGGTATATTATCAATTATATTTGGGAAATGGAAATTTTAAGAAAAAAACAGATTAAAGCGTATATTTTGTTAGAGAGTCTTATGGCAATGAGTATCTTAGTTATTATTGTTAGTATGATTGTTGGGGAGATAAATCATAATAGAAGAATTCTCATAAGAGAATTTCAGCAAGAAGAAGCATTGGTCCTTGCTAGGATGACAATTCAGACTCATCAAAAAAAGCAGGAGTTAAATGGAGTCTCTATTTCAATAAAAGAGAGTGATAAGGCTATTATTGTTTATCAGAGTGGTAAGGAGCTTTTGAATGTTTATCAAAAATAAATTACCAGGGTTCACATTATTAGAGAGTTTAGTAGCTTTATTAGTGATAACTGGTTCAATATTAGTTTATAATGTCTTGACAAAATCAGTGATGTCTGAAGTCACAAATCTATCTGTTAGAGATGAGCAGAGTTGGTTGTTATTTTCGCATCAATTATGGTCAGAACTTGAAGATAGTCAACTGGTCAGAGTGGAGAATAATCATCTTTATATCAAACGTGATGGCAAATTGTTATCATTGGGAAAGTCTAAGGGGGATGATTTTAGAAAGACAGATGCTATTGGTCGTGGTTATCAACCTCTCTTATATAATGTTTCATCTAGTCGTATTGAGGTAGAAGGTCAGAGAGTTGAGATTAAGTTGCATTTTATGTCGGGTATGGAAAGGGTTTTTATTTATGAATTTAAAAAGACCGATTAGGGCAGGAATTTTACTATATGCTTTACTGATGGCGGCTTTGTTTACTCTAATCTTACAGCTATATTTATTTCGTGTAGTTTCAACTCATCGGATTCATCAAAAACATCAATTGGCAAATCAATCCTATATTATGGCTACCTTGGTTGAAAGACAAGTTTCTAGTGGTTCTGGGGAGATTGAATTTAATTGTGGTACTGCCAAATATCAAGTAATAGCAAATCAATTGCTGGTGAATATTATCTCACTTTCAGGAGATAATTTTTACTACCATTTTAATTTAGATGTAGATCATAAAAAAGAAGAAACACAAATAGCTACACATGAAAATGAAAAGGTTAAAGTTCAGGAGTAGGATGCTCCTTTTCTTTAGTCCTTGTTTTTGATATGATAGGGTAGGAGGAAGATATGAATTTTGAAAAAATAGAGAAAGCCTACGATTTAATCTTAGAAAATGTTCAATTGATTGAAAATGAAATTAAAACAACAATATATGATGCATTGATTGAACAAAACTCCTTTTATTTAGGGGCAGCAGGTGCTTCTGATAGGGTTTCTAAGAATAATGAAGTGCTACGTCAATTGGAGTTAAGTAGGGAAGAGTGGAGAAGAGCATTTCAGTTTATTTTCATTAAAGCTTCTCAATTAGAACCTTTACAAGCAAATCATCAGTTTACACCAGATGTTATTGGCTTTTTGATTCTATTTTTAATGGATCAATTGGTACAATCTAAGGAATTGGATATTATTGAGATTGGAAGTGGTACAGGTAATCTTGCAGAAACGATCTGTAATAATAGTCAAAAAACGATTAATTACATGGGAATTGAGATTGATGACTTGTTGATTGATTTGGCTGCAAGCATTGCAGAGATTATTGGAACAGATATTCATTTCTTACAAGAAGATGCAGTACGCCCTCATATTTTAAAAGAGAGCGACGTGATTATAGCAGATTTACCAGTTGGCTTTTATCCTAATGATGAAATCGCTAGTCGCTATCAAGTAGCAAATAGTGATGGCCATACCTATGCTCATCATCTTTTAATTGAACAGTCTTTGAAATACCTCAAAAAAGATGGAATTGCTATATTACTTGCACCAATGGACTTATTAACAAGTGAACAAAGCCCACTATTAAAACAATGGTTAAAAGATTATGCTGATGTGATTGCTGTGATTACTTTACCAGATAATCTTTTTGGAAACAAGACAATAGTGAAGTCAATTTTTGTTTTACAAAAACAAGGTAATGTTGTACCAGAAACCTTTGTTTATCCAATTTCTGACATGCAAGACAAAAATGTTATGAACCATTTTATTGAAAATTTCACAAAATGGAGTTCAGATAATAGGTTTTTTTAGTTTTTTGTGATAAAATTAAAACACAAGTTTATGAAAACGTTTTATAGAGGTGAATTATGACAAAAACAATTTCAATTAATGCAGGAAGTTCAAGTTTAAAATGGCAATTATACACAATGCCAGAAGAAGAGGTTATTGCAAAAGGTCTTATTGAACGTATTGGTTTAAAAGATTCTATCTCAACAGTTAAATTTAGTGGTCAAGAAGAGTCTGAAACATTAGATATTGAAGACCATACTAAAGCTGTTAAAATTTTGTTAGATGATTTGATTCGATTAAATATCATTTCATCATATGATGAGATTACAGGTGTAGGTCATCGTGTTGTAGCTGGTGGTGAGATCTTTAAGGAGTCGACAGTTATCACGGATGAAGTGCTTCAACAAATTGATGATTTGTCATTATTAGCACCACTTCATAATCCAGGTGCCATTCTTGGAATTCGTGCTTTTAAAGAATTGTTACCAAATATTATTAGTGTTGCTGTTTTTGATACAGCATTCCATACTAGTATGCCTGAAGTAGCTTATCGTTATCCAATTGCCAACCGTTATTATACAGATTACCAAGTCCGTAAATATGGAGCACATGGAACAAGTCATCAATATGTAGCCCAAGAGGCAGCAAAAGTTTTAGGAAAACCTTTAGAAGACTTGAAATTAGTAACATGTCATGTAGGAAATGGCGTATCGATTACTGCTGTTGACGGTGGGAAATCAGTTGATACTTCAATGGGACTAACTCCACTTGGTGGTGTTATGATGGGGACACGTTCAGGGGATCTAGATCCAGCGATTATTCCATTTTTAATGGATCAAATTCCTGAATTACGTGATGCTGATAAAATTCGTGAATCATTTAATAAAGAATCAGGTTTAATTGGTATTTCTGGATTTTCTAGTGATATGCGTGATATTGAATCTAAAATGTTTGAAGGTGACCATAATGCAACATTAGCTTTCAATATGTTTGTAGACCGTCTTAAAAAATATATTGGTCAATATGTGGCAGTTTTAAATGGTGTTGATGCAATTGTCTTTACTGCAGGTATTGGAGAAAACTCGCCAGAAGTACGTGAAGCAGTTTTAAATGGTCTTACATGGTTTGGTGTTGATGTTGATCCTGAAAAGAATGTTTTTGGTTACCGTGGTATTATTTCTACTGATGCAGCTAAAGTTAAAGCTATTGTTATCAGTACAGATGAAGAATTAGTCATTGCGCGTGACGTTGAACGTTTGAAATAAAAAAGATTAGTTTTTTCCTGACTTATAAGGTGGCTATTATATTTTACAGTAAGGATTTAGTCCTGTATTAAACAGGACTAAATCCTTTTAATTTTGTCTGGATAATAATGTTTATATTCATAGATGAGTTTAGAGTTATAGTTATTTTGTCGTCCTATTGCAAGAACTATTTTTTTCATAGAGGCTAGTGTGTTATCTATTTTAGATATGATAAGACTGGTGTTAATATCGTTAACCTTTCTTATTATGAGAATAATATTTTATCAGTCTTTTTGGGAAATGATTTTTCTATTTTTAACGTAGTTTAAAAAATAGAATTAGGGTATAATGAACTTATAAAATTTTTATTAGAAAGGCTATATGTATAACGATGAAAATAATCTATGAAAAAATTTTAACGTTACTCTTACTTATCGGTTTTTTTATTCTAAATCAACTTCCATTAACTATAGCAGCTGTTTTTGCTACCTATGGAAGTCTTTCTGAGGAGCTAGGTTATGGACTTCTTTTTTTTGCCTTACTTGTTCTTTTTCTTTTCCTTTTATATGCCAACTATCAAGGTTTATTTCACTGGAGAGACTTTTTAAAAAGAAGACCGTTACGCATCCTTTTTTTATCCTATATAGTGATAATGACATTGAATATTATAGGTTCTTATATTCTTAGTTTAGAAGGAGAGACGACATCTACAAATCAACAGCTCATTATTGAGCTGCTAAAAAGACTTCCATTAATTCTTATGTTTTTATCGATTGTGATTTCTGCACCGATTGAAGAAGAAATCATGTTTCGTTATCTTATTCCTAAGAAACTATTTAAAGGACATCAAAGAATTGGCTTTTTTATTGGAACATTAGCATTTGCTCTAGTTCATTCTCCGACAAATATTGGTAGTTTCATGATATATTTTTGTATGGGTGGGGTTTTATCCTATTTGTATTATAAATATCAGCGTATGGAATTTAACGTTTCTCTACATATTATTAATAATTTCATTGCTTTTATTTCCATTATAAGTATTCTTAAATGAGGTCATAAGGTTAAGGTTCTTAGAATTTATTTTCTAAGGCTTTTTTTTATACGCTAGTTAAATCGTCCCATCTTTTTAACAGAATTGCTAAGTTAGGTTTTATTATTGGTAAAGCTTATTTTGGATGTAAAAAATCCTTAGATGATTTTCTAAGGACTTTACTTTATTCTTTTGATAATTCTTGTGCTCGGTTGATAGTAGTATCAATAGCAGAGATGATGCTTGGTGTTAATCCATTTTTTTCAAGGTCTAATAGACCAGCAACTGTAGTGCCTCCGGGACTTGAAATTTTATCAATCAGGTCGTGTGGTGTTTCATTACCTTCTAGGAGATTTTGGCTACTGGCAAGGACGGTTTGAGCCACAATATCTAGTGCCTTATTTTTAGGAATTCCATGCTTAAGGCCAGCTTTAGCTAGTGCTTCAATAAAGAGATAGATATAAGCAGGACTTGAACCAGCAAGAGCAGTGAAGGTGTCAAAATCTTTTTCAGCGATGATATGACAGTCTCCAAAACTCTCTACAATCTTTTGACATTCTACTTGTAATTGTTCAGAAACTGCTTTGTTATAACATAATGCTGTTGTACTTTTTAGGATTTGGGCATTAATGTTTGGCATAATGCGGATTAGTGGAAGTTGTGTATTAGTGAATGATGCTAGTTTAGTGAGGGTAATACCAGCTGCAATTGATATGATAGGCTTTGTAAAGGTTAAAGGGGAAAGAACGGTTTCAAAGAGTTGAGGTTTAATCCCTACTATGACAAGGTCGACTTGGTCAATGAGTTCTTGGTGGTTATTTGCATAAGCTACTGAAAGTTGCTCTGCAATTTCTTTTGAGCGAGCCTGTGATGAGCCAGATATAACAAGTTTATACTGGCTTTTTTTGAGTCCATGGATAATAGCGGTTGCCATCTTTCCAACTCCGATAATTCCAATTTTCATGTTAGTATCCTTTGATGGTGTTGACAGTTGAGCGGTCTAGTCTTTTAACTAGGGCACGAAGGAAGTTTTGAGCTTGTATAAAGTCATCCATAGCATAAAGTGTTTGATGTGAGTGAATGTATCTTGCACACACTCCGATGGTTGTTGATGGCACACCGCCATTTTTGAGATGGGCAGCCCCTGCATCAGTTCCACCTTTTGCAGCATAGTATTGGTATTTAATGCCAGTTTCTTCAGCAGTTGTTAAAAGGAAGTCACGCATGTCTTTGAGCATGATATGTCCTGGGTCATAAAAGCGAATAAGGGTTCCTTCTCCGATATGACCTTGGTTACCGTAGACGTCTCCTGCAGGAGAGCAGTCAACAGCTAGGAAAATTTCTGGGTCAAATTTTGTGGTTGACACGTGGGCGCCACGTAAACCAACTTCTTCTTGAACATTAGCACCTGCAATTAGAGTATTTGGGAGTATTTGACCGTTTAAGTGCTTGAGCAATTCAGTCACCATAAGAACACCATAACGGTTATCCCAAGCTTTTGAGATGACATTTTTTTGATTAGCTGTCAAAATAGCTTCTGATGAAGGTACAATAATATCACCAGGGGCGATTCCAAAACTTTGAGCTTCAGCTTTATTTGCAAAGCCACCATCAAAAACAATATCTTCAACTTTAGGTAGGCTTGGATTGCCATTTGCTCCACGTAAAAAATGAGGGGGAACAGAGCCTGAAATGACTGGAATAGCTTTATTGTCACGTGTATAGAGAGTAAAACGTTGTGAGCTTACTACAAGGGGGTTCCAGCCACCAATACCAACAACACGGAAAGTACCGTCTTCTTTAATGTCTGTGACCATAAAGCCTACTTCGTCCATGTGGGCAGCTACCATGATACGTGGTGCATCGGTATCTTCGTTTTCTTTAATTCCAAAGATTCCACCTAAACCATCGGTTTCAACACGGTCAACAAGTGGTGTGATTTGTGTTCTTAAATAGTCACGAACAGAATGTTCATAACCTGCAATACCGTCTAATTCAGTTACTTCTTTGATTTTATTAAATAATTGTGTCATAAGCTTACCTCAATTCTATATGTTATATTGTAGCACTTGAAAGCAATTTCTAAAAGCTATTTCTAGTTTAAAGCTTAAAAAGGTAGTATAATGAAAACGTTATCTATAGCTAAGGAGGTTATTATGAGAACTGTTATTATTGGAGCATCATTTTCGGGGGTGTCATGTGCCTTGATGTTGAAACGGTGGGATGTAGAAGGTGAGGTTGTTTTGTTTGATAAACAAGAGTTAGTACCTTACATTCCCAATGGATTAAATTGGTTCTTTAGAAAAGAAATTTCAACATTATCAGATGCCCGTTTTATCCGTAGTAATCTTCTTAGTGAACAAGGAATTGATTGTCGTTTGGGATGTCAGGTTGTTGGTGTGGATTACTTGAATCAATCAATTAAATATGTTGTTGGAGATAGGGTTGAGCAGATCATTTACGATAATTTGGTATTTGCTACAGGTTGTTCTGCTAAATCTCATGTTATAGAAGGAATAGATAGCAGCCGTGTGGTGGTAACTAAAGGGTATGAGGAGAGTTTAGAAGCGCAATCTGTTTTAAAAAATGCACAGACAATCACAATTATTGGTGGTGGTCCGATTGGGATTGAAGCGAGTGAAACTTTGGTAAATCTAGGAAAAAAAGTTATTTTGGTAGAGTCAGGTTCTAGTTTAGATTTTAAAAACGTTGACCCTGAAATGACTATTGATCTTAAAAACAGGATGAGAGATTTGGGAATAGAGCTTAGATTATCTACACGAGTTAGGAAAATTGAGGATAACGGAGACCATTTCCCGCTGCTAATAGAAAGTAATCAATCTCAGTGGCAGTCAGATGCTGTTTTATTAGCCGTCAATTTTAGACCTGAAACGCATTTATATTGTGATGATTTAACGTGTTTAGTTGATGGGACATTAGAGGTTGATGAATTTATGAGAACAAGTGTTCCTAATGTATATGCTGTTGGAGATGCAGTTCAATTGCCTTTTATGTCATCACATGATAAGCGCTATATGCCCTTGGTTAATCATGCAATTAGGTCTTCGGAGGTCGCTGCAAGTTATATTTTAGGAGTTATAAGACCCTTGTTACCTTCTTATAAGATTATTGGTCATTGTCATTTTGGCTTATATCGTGGGCGTATTGGTTTAACAGAAGAAGAGATGATTTTTTCTAATCACGCTTATAGGACGTATTTATATGAAAATAAAGAATTTGGAAGGTCTTTGAACCATTTTATTTGTCTTAAGATTATTACGCATCAAGAAACAGGTGAATTTTTAGGTTTGCAATGTTTATCAGATTATAATTGTTTAGAACTTTTAAATGTTATGTCTTTGATATTACGTTCTAAAATGTCAATTGATGACGTTATTCAACAAGATTTTTATTATCCTGTACATCATGTTAATGTTGTGGCTGAACTACAAAAGGCATGCCAGGAGATGAGTCGTGAGAGGAGACAAGATGCAGATTAAGGAATTTATGGAAAAGGCTGAACAAGGGAAATTTTCAATATTTTCATTATTAAGTCGTACAGCTAAACCCATATCACTTAAGAACGTCATGGAGCGTACGCATTTGTCAAAATCAACGGTCTTGAAATATACAGATAGTTTAAATGATTTTTTTAAGTCTAAAGAATTTGCTATCAGAATTGAAGTAGATAGGGATAGTCTTTACTTGAATCAAGGAGACAATCGTTATTGGAAGAGTATTCGATTTTCATGTTTAGAAGGTGGGATTAAATACCAAATTTTAGTATATCTCTTTAAAAATCAACGTTTTACGATTCAATCTTTGTCAAGAGATTTATTAGTTAGTGAGGCGACGCTGAATCGCCATTTAGCACAGCTCAATCAGCTATTGAAGGATTTTCAAATAACTATTACAAATGGGCGTTTACGTGGTTCAGAGATTTTAATTCGACATTTTTATTTTGAATTATTTTGGGAAAGCTGGGATAAAACCTATTTTGAAAAACAGATTAGGTCTATGAATTATCAAACAGAGATTCATATGCTTGAGGGACTTTGTCAGGTACCCTTGAATGAGCATCAGTTAGAAAAATGGCTTTTATGGATTTTTATTAGTTTAAATCGTTTAGGAACTAAGGAAAAAGACTTTGTTGATTTGGAGAAATCTATGCAAGCTTATTTGAATAACATTTTTTACCAACGTTTGCATCAGTTTGCTTTACGTTATTTTTCTCAATATGCGGTGGAATTTGAAGATGGCGAAGCGATGTGTTTGTTTGTTTTTTTAGCTACACGCTTTGTTTTACCAAAACATACAATGGCTTATTTGTTAGGTTTTGGAGGTCCTGTTGTTGCCTATTTGACAGATGCAATACAGTTAATCAGACAGTGGGGTGGTTTTGTAGATGATTTATCTGAAGAAGTAACCTACCATCTTAGTCAGTGGTTTGGACGTGCTTATTTTTATAAGGGTGTTGTCCTATCGTCAGATGAATCAAGTCTTATAAGGAATAGTCCATATGCCTATCTATTAACAGATGATATATTAAATATTAGTCAAAAAATAGTTTCTTTAATTGGAGATGATAAAGTCTTGGAAGATTTTAGAACTAAAATGCTTTGGGGGATTTTACAGATATTACTTTTTATAGCGCAGAGAAAGCAAGACTATATTACTATTGGTGTGGACATTGCAGATGGTGAATTAAAAAGTGATTTGGTGATTCAATTGCTAAAGCATTATCTAGAAAATAACCAGTTTTATCAGTTGGAGCATTATAATAATGAGAAAACTTATGATTATATCATTAGTAATCAAACAAAAGTTGATTACAAGGGACAAGCAACCTATTATCTGAATCGAGATTTAAGCATGAAAGATATTGAGGAAATCGTGAAATTGTTGAAGGGGTAGGGAATAATGAGATATATTTTATTGCTACGAGGTATCAACGTTGGTGGAAAGAATAAAGTGTAAATGGCAGAATTAAAAGAAAAATTGTTTGAAGTTGGGTTTGAAATTGTATCTTACTTAAATAGTGGGAATATATTTTTTAGTATGGATAAACCATATGATAGTTGTCAAAAGCTCATTGATGATGTTTTGAAGACTTATGATTTTAGGATTTGCTATTTTCCATTAGATAGAGAAAGCTACCAAAAGCTTTGTAAGGATTTATCAAGTTGGTAGTTTGATAATTTAGCCAGAAAAGATTTTTTCTGATTGACCCTATGGAATTACCTAAAGTTAAGGGAAGTATAGAAAATATGACTTTATACAATTAGTTAGTCTCTTTTTCAGACTGTGTAATCTTTATGGGAAAGGTTGATGAGAAGGAATTTTGAAAAACAGAGTACCATAAAAAGTTGATAAAGCAGGATTACTATAAGAGATTAACTATCCGTAATGGTAAAACCTTTGATAGGATTGCTTTATTTGTGGAATGAAGAGAGAAAAGCACAGTATGAGGATTATACTGTGCTTTTTGATGAAAGTGAAAATATAATTTAAAAAGATATTACTTCTGTTCAATTTTTTCAATGACATTATTAAGTTTTGTTATTTCATTATTTAAATTAGATAATAGTTCACATAAGTTTTTACAATCTTTATTTTTATTTAATTCGTCTAGAATTTCTTTAATTGTGCTAGTAGAACTAGCGGTTCGTATTTATTTAAATGTTATACTAGGATCATTTTCGTTAATAAGATTACTTGTTTCAGTTTGATTAAGAGAAAGATAACATGAAAATATAATTCCAATGATTGTAAAGAGACAAATAATTAATAATTTTAAAAAAAGATGGGGAGGATTTGATTTAAATAAATCTGAGGAAAAAAAGTATATAATGAATATTATCCATGGTATCAATTTATTCTCTTTATTTTCCATATAGTTTATCTCCTATTATTTATAATAATTTTAATATTCTTAAATATTCTGTAAATACTTCTTTAACAAGATTATTTGGGCGTTTGTTTTTATTTTCCTTTAACAATGCTTTGGGACCAAGTTCTTTTCTAAATTCAAAATGGTACTTCAATAAAAAATTAGTAAATAGATGAACAATTTTAGTTTCTTTTTTTTCTAGAATTTTAGCGGTACAATTTTTTGAATTATCTTGATTTATAAAATAGATATCTTTGTTGTTTAGAAATTCATCAATTTGTTTAATCATAATATTAGTAAATCAATTGAAGCTATATAATTTTTGTTCGTCATTATGTGGTAGCATTCTTAGTGAAGCTCTAACCCTTTGAACATCATCTATTGTTAATTCGTGCTTTGAAGCGACATCAAAGAGTTTTTCACGCCATTTTGAACTTCCGTCTAAACTAGAATCGTTACTTTGTTTAGAAACATAGATTGATATAATAGCTGAAATTATAGCAGAAATAACAGTTAAGGAGAGTATACTTTTAATTTCATCCATACTTATAAATTCCTTTTTTTATAAGTATGGATGAAATTATTTATAATTTTTAAAGGCTTTTAGATTTAAGTCTTCCATTTCTATCATGATTTTTTAACTTTAAAAAATCATGATAGATTTTTATTTTTAAAATTCGATATAATAGCATCACAAAGTGAAACGCTCACAAAATAAAAAGAAAGGTATTTTATTGTACAATTTAATTGACAATATTGACAGAACATTTATTTGAAGTTATAATCAAATTATATTGAAAGGGTTTACAAATATAATGAAGAAATATCTGCTGTGTTAGATATTGTTATAAAATCTATAAAAATCATAAGACCTTAGTATCAAATATGAAAAGATGATGTCTCCATTTCAAATTTAACGGAATTTAAGGAAATTATAGGTTTAACAGTTTCAGTTTTTAAACTTCAAGAGGAGTTGAGTGGATTTATTAGATAGTATATTGTAATACAAAAAGTATATAAATTAAAGGAGAAAATAGCATGAATAAATATGAAACAAAGAAAATATTACTGATTATGCTCTGTATTTCTACAGTAATAACTGTACTTGGATTGGGGTTATCTGCATATAACTATTATGTTTTTGGTCAACCTTTTATTAATAGTACTACAAAAGGACTACTAAATGCATTCTTTTTATGCACATTAATAGTTATAATGGGTTTGGCAAAAAAAAACTAATAAGAATAAATAAAACCACGAAACAATTCGTGGCTTATATTGAGAACTGGATGAACAATTATCCTAGAAAAATGTTCAATTTCAAGTCGCCCAATCAGATGTTAAGCGAATTTATCTAGTGGCTAACTTGCAATTGCAAGTTGCGACTAAAAAATTATATTTATATGGAGAATTTTATGAAAAACATCAAAAAAATTATGTTTATGCTAGTTTTAGCAGTATCAGTTGTTGTCTTAACGGCTTGTTCATCTACTAACGGAAAATATGTTTATGAGGGGAATCTATCTATCATAACAGATGCTAAAGTAACATTAACTATCAAAGGCGATAAAGGAACAATGTCAATTAAGGGTAGTGCCTTAGGTTTGACATCTAGTTCCTTTACAGATGATATTGCAATTAATCAAAAAGAAAAAACAATAACTGACAAGGGAGCTACACTAAAGTATGAGTTGAAAGGTGATACGTTAAAAATAGTTTCAGATAGCTCTAATATATTCAATGGTAAAGAATTTAAAAAAGTAAAATAAGAATTAATGACTTATATTTAATGTACAGCTATTTAAATGAGTTTCGCGCAGAGAATTTCAAAGAAGCAGCAAATTTATTAGCAGAAGAGAAACATAGAAGTGATGTAATGTACAATCAACAAACTATGAATCAGACACTTGAAACGATTAAAGGTAATATCCAATATCAATCAGTGATTAGTACTATAAATTTATTGGAAACAAAAAAAATTAATGCAACTCTAGATGCTATGCGATAATTTTATAGTTTAATAATATGAAATAAGTATCTAGATTTGATAAATCAATAAAAACTTATCATGTTTTTTTAGCTTTTAAAAAAACATGATAGGTTTTTATTTTTTTATTTGGGTATAATAACAGTATGAAATAAAAACGCTTACAAAAAAGGAGAGTTATATGGCTGAAAAATACATAATGGCTATTGACCAAGGGACTACTTCATCTCGTGCGATTATCTTTAATAAAAAAGGCGAGAAGGTTAGTAGTTCGCAAAAAGAATTTCCACAAATCTTCCCACAAGCTGGTTGGGTAGAGCATGATGCCAATCAAATTTGGAACTCTGTTCAATCTGTTATTGCAGGTTCTTTCATTGAAAGTGGTATTAAACCAAGCCAGATTGAAGCAATAGGGATTACAAACCAACGTGAAACAACAGTTGTTTGGGATAAGGAAACAGGTCTTCCAATCTACCATGCTATTGTATGGCAATCTCGTCAAACAGCTCCGTTAGCTGAAAAATTAAAGGCTGATGGCTATGAAAAATTCTTTCATGAAAAAACAGGTCTAGTGGTTGATGCTTATTTCTCTGCGACTAAGGTTCGCTGGATTTTAGACCATATCCCTGGAGCTCAAGAACGTGCTGAAAAGGGTGAATTGTTATTCGGTACAATTGATACATGGTTAGTTTGGAAATTAACTGACGGTCAAGCCCATGTGACTGACTATTCTAATGCTGCTAGAACAATGCTTTATAACATAAATACTCTTGAGTGGGATGATGAAATCTTAGAATTGCTCAATATTCCAAAAGCAATGTTACCAGAAGTGAAATCCAATTCAGAAATTTATGGTCATACTGCTCCTTTTCATTTTTATGGTGGAGAAGTACCAATATCTGGTATGGCAGGAGATCAACAGGCAGCATTATTTGGTCAACTAGCTTTTGAGCCAGGAATGGTTAAAAATACCTATGGTACAGGTTCATTCATTATTATGAATACTGGTGAGGAAGTTCGCTTATCTCAAAATAACCTTCTAACAACGATTGGCTATGGTATCAATGGTAAAGTTTACTATGCACTTGAAGGGTCAATATTTGTGGCAGGAAGTGCAATTCAATGGTTACGTGATGGTTTACGCATGATTGAAACTTCTCCAGAATCAGAAGGGTTAGCGTCTAAGTCAACAAGTATGGATGAGGTATATGTTGTGCCTGCATTTACAGGATTAGGTGCTCCTTATTGGGATTCTAATGCAAGAGGTGCTGTATTTGGATTGACACGTGGTACAAGTAAGGAAGACTTTATTAAGGCAACTCTCCAATCAATCGCTTATCAAGTTCGTGATATCATCGACTTGATGCAACTAGATGCAGCAATTGATGTGCAATCACTTAAGGTTGATGGTGGTGCAGCTATGAATAATCTCTTGATGCAATTCCAAGCTGATATTTTAGGAATTGATATTGCACGCGCACAAAATCTAGAAACAACAGCATTAGGTGCTGCTTTCTTAGCTGGATTATCAGTAGGTTATTGGAAAGATTTGGAAGAACTAAAGACATTAAATAAAACAGGTCAACTTTTCCAAGCACAAATGAATGAATCACGTAAAGAACAACTTTATAAAGGTTGGAAAAAAGCTGTTAAAGCAACGCAATTGTTTACATCAAGTGATGAAGAATAGGAGAATATCATGGAATTTTCAAAAAAAACGCGTCAGTTAGCCTTGCAAAAAATGCAAGAAAGAACACTTGACCTTCTCATTATAGGTGGAGGAATTACAGGTGCGGGGGTTGCTCTGCAAGCAGCAGCCAGTGGTTTGGAGACAGGTCTTATTGAGATGCAAGACTTTGCTGAAGGGACAAGTAGCCGTTCAACGAAATTGGTTCATGGTGGTTTACGCTATTTAAAACAGTTTGATGTTGAGGTAGTATCTGATACTGTTTCTGAAAGAGCTGTTGTCCAACGTATTGCCCCACATATTCCAAAACCAGATCCGATGTTACTTCCAGTATATGATGAACCAGGAGCGACATTTAGTCTCTTTCGTTTAAAAGTCGCAATGGACTTGTATGATTTATTAGCAGGTGTAAGTAATACTGATGCTGCAAATAAGGTGCTATCAACTGAGGAAGTGTTACAACGTGAACCAGACTTGAAAAAAGAAGGTTTAGTTGGTGGTGGTGTTTATCTCGATTTTAGAAACAATGATGCACGCTTGGTTATTGAAAATATTAAACGTGCTAATCGTGATGGTGCTCTCATTGCTAGTCATGTCAAGGCAGAGGATTTCTTATTTGAAAATGGTAAGATTGTGGGGGTTGTGGCGCGTGATTTATTAACGGATCAAGTTATTGAGATTCGTGCACGTCTGGTAATCAATACGACAGGTCCTTGGAGTGACATTATCCGTAATTTTTCAAATACAGGCAAGAAAATCTCACATCTTCGTCCAACTAAAGGAGTTCATTTAGTTGTTGATTCAAGTCGTCTTAAAGTTTCTCAACCAGTTTACTTTGATACAGGTTTAGGCGATGGTCGCATGATTTTTGTTCTCCCACGTGAAAATAAAACTTATTTTGGAACGACAGATACTGATTATAAAGGAGATTTGGCTAATCCACAAGTCACACAAGAAGATGTTGATTACCTTTTAGGTATTGTTAACAATCGTTTCCCAGAAGCACATCTTACTATTGATGATATTGAAAGTAGTTGGGCTGGACTTCGTCCATTATTATCTGGTAATAGTGCTTCTGATTATAATGGTGGCAATAGTGGTAAGATTAGTGATGAGAGCTTTGAAAACCTTGTTGATACTGTTAAAGAATACCTCAATGAAGAAAAATCACGTGAGGATGTTGAACAAGCTGTGACTCACCTTGAATCAAGCACATCTGAAAAAGTCCTAGACCCTTCTGCAGTATCACGTGGTAGTAGTTTTGAACGAGATGATAATGGTTTGTTGACCTTAGCAGGAGGTAAAATAACGGACTATCGTAAGATGGCTGAGGGTGCTATGCAACAAATTATTAGTATTCTTGAAGAAGAGTTTGACCGTCATTTCAAATTGATTAACTCAAAAACATATCCTGTTTCAGGTGGTGAAATTAATCCAGCCAATGTTGATGCTGAGATTGAAGCATATGCCCAACTGGGTGTATTATCTGGTCTAACACTAGAAGAAGCAACATATCTTGCCAATTTATATGGTTCAAACGCACCACAAGTGTTTGCTTTAGCTAGAGAAGTTAAGGCTGCTGAGGGATTGAGCTTAGCTGAAACCTTGTCATTATACTATGCGATGCGTTACGAGTTAGCTTTACGTCCCTCTGATTTCTTCTTGAGACGTACCAATCACATGCTCTTTATGCGTGATAGTCTAGATGATATGGTTGCTCCGGTAATTAGAGAAATGACTTCATATTATTCTTGGTCAGATGCTGAAAAAGCAACTGCAGAAGAAGAGTTACGTGAAACCCTAGCTAAGAATGATTTATCAGATTTAAAATAGGAGGATATTATGTTTCGTGAGGTTTTAGGCGAATTTTTAGGAACAGCTATCTTGTTACTACTGGGAAATGGTGTTGTTGCAGGGGTTGTTTTGTCAAAAACAAAAAATAATAATGCAGGTTGGATTGTTATTACATCTGGTTGGGGGATTGCTGTCGCAATTGCGGCATTTATTTCTGGGAAACTAGGTCCAGCTCATCTTAATCCTGCTGTAACGATTGCGATGGCTATTAAGGGTGATTTAGGGTTCGCAAGTATTATCCCTTATATAGTTGCTCAGTTTGCAGGGGCAATGTTAGGTACCTACTTGGTTTATCTTATGTATAAACCACATTATGAAGCAACAGAAAATCCATCAGATATTTTGGGGACATTTGCAACTGGTCCAGCATTGAGAGACACTACTTCTAATTTTATTAGTGAAATGTTAGGTACTTTTGTTTTAGTATTAGCTATTATATCGTTTGGTTTATACGATATGCCCGCAGGTCTAGGAACATTATGTGTAGGTACACTGGTTGTTGGAATTGGTTTATCACTTGGTGGAACAACAGGATATGCCATTAATCCAGCACGTGACCTAGGTCCACGACTTGTTCACCATTTTCTTCCATTAAAAAATAAGGGAGATTCTGATTGGTCTTATGCTTGGATTCCAGTACTTGGGCCTATTGTAGGTGCTATTTTAGCAGTTATTGTTGCAGGACTCTTTTAAGAATTGAAAAAATAAAAACTTATTATCTCTATTACTATAATAGGAATAATAAGTTTTTTATTTATTTTTTATTAAATCTTTGTTTTGCCATTTTAAGTGCTAAAGATAGAGCAAGGATTGAGCCACCTGCTGCCATTAATCCAATAGATTTTTCAGTACCTGTTTCTGGTAGTGTACGACTTTTACTTGAGGCAGTATTCTTACTGTTATCAGTCTTACTAGTAGAATTAGAGTTGTTGCTTGAACCATCTTTTTTACTGTTATCAGTTTTACTAGTAGAGTTAGAGTTATTGCTTGAACTATCTTTTTTACTGTCATCAGTTTTACTAGCAGAGTTAGAGTTGTTAGTTGAACTATCTTTTTTTCTGTTGTCAGTTTTAGTAGTAGAGTTAGAGTTGTTTGATGTTGAGTCGGTATCACTTGTTGTATTTGTCGTAGTGTTATTGGTAGTTGTATTTTGTGAAAATTCTGGTGGTGTTGGGCGATTGGTGAAGTCTGTGTTGTTTTGATTGTTAGTTGTCATATTGGGAGGAGTCCCCATTTGGCCACCAAAACTACCCATTTGACCAGGATTAAAGCCTGTTGTACTTGTTTCGGTTGTAGCAGTTGCAGTTGTAGATGTACCGCTAGATGTTGTAATAGTATAAGTTTTATTGGATTCGAGTTCTTCTGTACTAAACACGATGTTACCAAATGCAGTAGTTGCAGTAGTAGTGGCAATAACATTGCCTGATTCATCAGTTACGGTAATGGTATCTCCAGCACTTCCACTGATATTGGCAATGATATAGGATTGGCTTGATCCTGTGGTAAAGGCTTGAGCCATACCTTGATTCCCGATAGCCCATACTGTTCCACCTTTGATGGTTCCTGTGCCATCATAATCAATAGCAGCATTATCAACGCTTGTTTGAGTAACATAGAGGTATCCTGAATTGATAGCGACATTTCCATTACTATCAATCCCATCTCCATCAGCTACAATTGTAACAGAAGCACCATCTACGACAATGGCTACCTCATGTTCAAGATCAGATGTAGAATTGATTAAATGACTAGTATCAGCACTTTCTTTTGTGGTCCATTCTGTTGCATTAATCCCATCATCACCTGCTGTAATGGCGATTGTTCCACCTGTAAGATTGACGTATCGTCCTTCTAATCCCTCATCACTAGCAGTAATAGTTACTGCTGAATTACCAGATATATTAAGTTCATCACTAGCAGTAATTCCTTTATCGGCTGCTGTTATAGTGAGTGTTGAGTTATTGATTGTCAAATCACCACTATTGACATCAGTATCATCTTCTACCTGAATGCCATCATCACCTGCATTTATAGTAAGAGTTGACTGGTTAACACTTACGTTTGAAGTTGCATTTATTCCATCTTTACTAGTAGAAGAAAGTGTCAAATCAATAGTTGACACATCAAGATTATCAGCTTTGATAGCGTGTTTACTAGTACTTGATATGTCTAAACTAGCACCTGTTGTACTGTTAATATTTAAGTTTCCTGCCGCCTCAACGCTATTATTAGAACTTGATGCAATGCTACTATCTGAAATGACATTGAGTGTTAAGTCACCTGTTGATTCTGATAAGATATTGGAATCAGTAAGATTAAGATTATCTAAATTTAGGGTGACGGCATCAGCTACACTGGCATCAACAGTAATTGTATGGCTTGTTCCATTCCCTGTTAAAGTGTATGTTCCTGATTTTGTAATCGTGATAACTGAATTGTTTATAGTTACACCATCTGCTGAAGAACTTGTGGCAGATGTTCCATCAAAACTGATTGTTGTGCCTTCATTAGTTGAATCAGATTCACCTGTAGATGATGTTGTTGTAGATGTATCAGAAGTACTGGAATTACTTGTATCTGATGTGTTTTGGTCAGTACTGTTAGTGCTAGTTTCAGCTGTTACGGTCGTTGTATCTGAGCTATCAGTTGTTTCATCAGCTGATACAAAGTTTGTTCCAGTTAGTAATGTCGTTGATAAAGCAAGTGCTCCAATGAGAACAGACCCTGCTGATTTCCATTTCGAAGATTTTTTAATGCCATAACGTTCGATTCTTTTATGGGTTGATGATGAAAATTGAGTCATTGTTTAGTTTCCTTACTATTTCTCCTATCTAATAGTACTTATCAGATGTTCTTATCATTAAAACGCATCAACCTTTCAAAAAACTTAATTTTCCTTGATTTTATCTTTTTGTCATAATAAATAAAGGGGTCTTGTTTTAAGATTCATTTAAGCGATAATTGCTATAAAAGAGTAATCTAAAAATCACTAGTTGGAGATATTAAAATGAAAAGACTAATTGAATCATTTATTGCTATTTGTGCGAGTGTGGCAGCTATCTTAAGTGGCTATCTTATCTTTTTTCAACAAAAGGAGGTCAGTTCATTAAAGTCAGCGAACAATGTTAAAAATAGCACCTCCCATTCATCAAGTGATACAACAAAAGAATCTACACAAGAAAGTTCTCAGACTTTAAAAGATGGCACTTATACTGGAGCGGTTGTTTCAACAGATAGGGGAGATTATCAAGTACAAATGACAGTTTCCGCTGGTAAAATGACTGCAATTGATATCTTGGAATATCCCAATGAAAATAGTCGTTCAGAACAAATTAACAGCAGCTCATTACCGACCTATACTGCCAAAGCTATAGAGAATCAATCTGCAAATGTTAATCAAATATCAGGAGCAACAGAGGCATATAGAGGATTTACAGGTTCTTTACAAGATGCACTAAACCAGGCAGAAAGTTAATGAAAATCATAAGTAAAACAGTAGAAGCCATGACGCTTCCATATACCATAAGTTTGGCGGTAAGTGACACAGAACAGGCAGAGAAAATCATTGTTCAACTAGTCCAGAAATTAAAGGTTAGGTTAGACCAAATTGAAGAAAAATTTTCAGTGTTTCGAAAGGAGTCCTTGGTAAGCCAATTTCGAGCCGGAAATTTATCTGTCATACTAGATCGAGAGTTTCAGGAAGTTTATACTCGTACAATTGCAGCACAAAAAGAAAGTGGTGGGTATTTCAATCCGTATTTTGATTGTGGTTTTAATCCTACAGGTTTTGTGAAAGGATGGGCGATAGGAAAGTTATTTAAAGAATTATTACTTCCTTTATTTGAACATCCTTTCATTGAAGGAGTCTGTTTAAATGGTGGTGGTGATATGCAGTTTGATACTCGTTTTGGGAGTTCTTTTGTGTGGGATATAGGGATTGAAAATCCATATGACTTGAAGCAACTACTTGCTCATTATCGCTTAACAAAAGGTGCAGTAGCAACATCTGGTTTTGCAAAACGTGGTCAGCATATCAAACAAAATCAAAGCAGGATAGAGCAAGTCACAGTTGTAGGTGAGGATATCTCAATAGTAGATGTTTGGGCTACTGCCTTATTGGCTTGTCCTGAGTCAGAGGTAACATCATTAATCAGCACACATCGTTTGAGTGGCCTTTATATCAAACAAAATTATCATTATTATTATCAAAATGGAGAATTTTATGAAAAGAACAAATCATCGGTATAGTCTTGGTTTAGCCTGGATGGCTGCAGTATTTTTGCTTCCCTTTCCATTGCTTTCAACCTTTATGATTGGGTTACCTAGTATTTATACAAGTAGTCGTTTTGCATATGCATTAGGCATTTATGCTTATACTTGGATGCTACTAGCAATCTATATAGGAACTAAGCCAAAGTGGTTAGACCGTTGGATAGGACTTCCCATGGCTTATATGATACATGGTGTTTTAAGTTTAGTAGCAATTCTATTCTCATTTGTGCATAAAAGTCTAAGTCCATCTGATGGTTTTATTCAAATGACTGGGAATGTGACCTTTTTTCTCTTTTTAACGATTGCCTTGTATTCGATGGTTTTTATGGCAGGGTGGTTAACTTCACGTTTTTCTCTTTTAGCCAAGATAAAGTCAATACTAGAAAAGATTTTCAAACATGAGGTTTCAGTATTGCTACATAGACTTAACATTGTAGCTACTTTGCTAGTATTTATCCATGTTCAGTTAATCCCATATGTAAAAGCAAATACGGCTTTTATGTTCACTTTTTATCTCATGAGTTTTTCAGTTTTTGGTTTTTATTTTTGGACAAAGTATCGCCCCAACGCTGTCGGCTATAAAAGTACCTTTCTATCAAATCACTCCATTGCACCTAACATTCATGAATTAGTCATAGAGCTTCCTAGAAAATTGCAAAATAAATTAAGGGCTGGAGATTTTGTGTTTATCTCCTTTCCAAAGGTTAGGGGAATGGAGGAGCCTCATCCCTTTTCAATTGTAAATAATCCTACTCAATCTAAAGAGATAATATTGGCTATTAGAGGAGATGGAGATTTCACAAGACAATTACAAACAGTTTCCACTTCTGAAGTAATCTATGTCGATGGTGGGTACGGGATGTATCAGACGATTATCGATGAGCAGGCCCCTGAAAAATTAATAATTGTAACTGGTGGTATCGGGGTAACACCAATACTATCTATTGTTGAGAGTAATCCCAAGATTGCAACAACTGTTTTTCACAGTGCTAGCACCCAAGCAGCTTTAATTTATGAAGAGCGTTTTCGTGAATGGAATAACCGTCAGAACTTCACTTCATATAGACAAGTTGGACGATTTGATAAGGTAATGGTACTCAGTCAGTTACCTAAGGATACAAGCAAGCTTCTTGTTTTGATTAGTGGGCCTACGGCTATGGGGCATTACTGGATTGATGAAATGACTAAACAAGGTATTCCTAGACACCAGATTTTTTATGAGGAATTTGGATGGTAAATATAATGTAAGTTGTTATCATTTTTGGTACAATAAATAGAGTATTTTAGAAAAATAATATAGGAGATATCATGATAAAAAAACTTTCCCCTTATCTTTCAGGATTAGTTGAGCTTACTTTAGCCTTGATTTTACCAATACCATTAGTTTTAACATTTTTAGTAGGACTGCCAAGCGAAAAAATGCCTCATGCTATGACCTTTAGTTTAGGGATATTCGCCTATGTATGGATGTTACTTACTCTATATATTTCGGTCAAACCTAGCTGGCTATCACAGTTTATAAATACCCGTATAGCATACATCAATCAGTTACTACTAACATCAATTGCCCTTGTGACATCCTTTTTTCATCAGAATATGAATTTATCAAGCGGTGTCAATCTTATTGTCGCAATGTTAGCAGTTTCAGTTTTAATGGTTTTTGCAGGATATAGTATTATTTATAGCTTGGCAAAATCCTTGCTAATAAAGCCGTTAGGTATCTATCAAAACAGACTAAGAATGATTGTCACAACATTAAATAGTTTAGGTGTTGTCATGGTGTTATTACATGTTCATTTGATTAGTTATGTTCGTGCTAATATTTTGTTTATGGTGTTATGTGATGGCATGAGTATTCCGATAATTACCTATATCATTTATAAGTGGCTAAGACCAGTTCAAAAAACAGCTAAACAGCTTAATTAGAAAAAAACCTAGGGTAGCATGAATAGACCCTAGGTTTTTTCTTGTTCATTCATGGTAAAATAAAGTTATGCGATTAGATAAGTTAATGGAAAAACATGCTTGTGGGAGCCGTGGACAAGTTAATATGTTACTGCGTCGAAAACAAGTCACAGTTGATGGTATAGTGGTTACAGATGCAGGTAAAATAGTTGATAGCTCTCTGCAAAAAATCATGGTTTCAGGTAAGGAACTCTGTCATTTTGGTGGGAAATATTGGCTATTAAATAAACCCTCAGGCGTTGTCACAGCAAGGAAAGACGACCAACATAAGACAGTCATTGATTGTCTTTCTCAAAAAGATAGAGACGATGCTCTTTATCCTGTCGGAAGGTTGGATAGAGACACTGAAGGTCTAGTTTTTTTGACAACTAATGGTCCTATAGGATTTAGGATGCTTCATCCCAAACATCATGTCACCAAGGAATATTATGTTGAAGTTAATGGCAGGTTAGGGTCAGATGCCTCAGTCTTTTTCTCTAAGGGTGTAGCATTTTTAGATGGGACGGTCTGTAAGCCTGCACAGCTAAACGTAATAGCTAGTGACGAATCTTTTTCTAAAGCTCAAATCATAATATCAGAAGGGAAATTTCATCAAATCAAAAAAATGTTTTTGGCTTATGGCGTCAAAGTCACCTACTTAAAACGAACCCATTTTGGACCCTTTAGTTTAGGAGAGTTAGCTGTAGGTGAATATCGAGAACTGACTCTTGAAGAAAAAGAAGATTTAAAAGCCTACTTTGACTAAGCCTATCAGAAATTATGGGTAATTTATTAGAAAAACATATTAAATTTTTTAAGTTATGATAAAATAAAATTATACAAGGCTATAAGGAGAATGGTGATGGATAAAAGTATTATCGTAGGACTGGATATTGGGATAGCATCTGTAGGTGTTGGAATTATTGAAAAAGAGACAGGAAAGATATTACATGCTAGTTCTAGACTTTTTCCAGCAGCTAACGCTGATAATAATAAGGAGCGTCGTGGCTTTAGGCAGTCAAGAAGATTGTTGAGAAGAAGACAACGTCGTGTCAGTGATATCTATAATCTCTTTTACCAATACCAATTATTAGAAGAAGGTACAACAGTATCTATTAATGATAATCCTTACCAACTTCGTGTGAAGGGATTATCTCAAGCTTTAAGTAACGAAGAACTATTGATTGCTTTAAGAACAATTGTGAAACGAAGAGGAATTAGTTATCTTGATGATGCAGAAGATGATGGAGCAGGTAGCGGTAGTGATTATAGTAAGGCTATTCAACTAAATCAATCTTTGCTAGAAGGTAAGACTCCAGGTCAGATACAATTCGAACGATTAGAAAGATATGGTCAGCTAAGGGGTGATTTTACGATTACAAATGAGCAAGGTGAAACAGTTCGAATTATTAATGTTTTCTCAACTTCTGACTATAAAAATGAAGCCATCAAAATTTTAGAGCAACAAAAATTAACAAATTCTAAAGTTACAGATGATTTTATTAATGCGATTCTTAGTTTAATATCTCGAAAAAGAGCGTATTATATCGGACCAGGAAATGAATTATCTCGTACAGACTATGGAATTTATAGAACAGATGGTCGTACCCTAAAAAACATATTTGAAGTTTTAATTGGGAAGTGTAGTTATTATCCAGAGGAGTATCGTGCTTCCAAATCCTCGTACACTGCTCAAGAATTTAATTTTTTAAATGATTTAAATAATCTAACGGTTCCTACAGAGACAGGAAAATTAACCTGTGAGCAAAAAGAAATGTTAGTTAATGTAGCAAAAAATTCGAAAACATTTGGACCAAAGAAATTATTAAAAGAGATTATAAAGTTAACTGGAGGCAACCTTGATGATATAAAGGGCTATCGTCAAGATGCAAAAGATGCACCAGATATCCATACATTTGAGCCTTACCGTAAAATGAAGAGCACCTTAAATATAGTCGATATCGATATGTTAACACGAAAAGAACTGGATAATGTTGCTCATATTTTAACAATAAATACTGAGACGCCAGCTATTAGACAAGCGATGAAAGATAAGTTTGGAAATCGTTTTTCTGAAGAAGAAGTTGATGATTTTGTTAATGCAAGAAAAAAATTATCTCTTATTTTTGGTAAGGGTTGGCATAATTTTTCAGTCAAATTAATGGAAGAGCTTATACCTGAGCTCTACCAAACATCAAAAGAGCAGATGACCATTTTAAGTGACTCTTATTTTGCAAACAAGAAAAAAGCTAATCAAAGTCGTTCTGTCAAGACTAAATATATTTCTGAGGATGATGTTGTTGATGAAATCTATAACCCTGTTGTAGTTAAATCAGTCAGACAATCAATTAAGATTTTAAATCATATTTTAAAAAAATATGAAAAGACACATCATATTGATAAAATTGTTATTGAAATGGCAAGAGAGTCTAATGAAGATGATGTAAAAAAACAAAAAGAAACCGCTCAGAAAGAAAATGCCAAACAAAAGAGTGAGGCACTCAAAAAAGTAGCCAATGCATTGGGAAGAGCTGATTTACCAAATGATGTCTTTAAGCAAAATAGGAGTTTAGAAACAAAGATACGTTTATGGTATCAGCAAGGAGAGCGTTGTTTATACACTGGTAGAGTGATTACTGCTCATGATTTGGTTTATAATCCTAATCTCTTTGAGATTGACCACATCTTACCTTTATCGTTATCTTTTGATGATAGTCTTAGTAACAAGGTTTTGGTTTATAGTACGGCTAATCAGGAAAAAGGACAAAAAACCCCCTTCCAATCTATTCCTACGATGAAACAAGCATGGTCATGGACGGAATTCAAAGATTATGTTGCTGCTAATAGAAAAACATTAGGTAAAAAAAAGGCGGAATACTTACTTTGTCAAGAAGATATCAATAAAATTGAAGTAAAACGTCAGTTTATTGCAAGAAATCTTGTTGATACAAGGTATGCTTCACGTGTTGTTTTGAATGCCTTTCAATCTTTCTTTGATGATAAAGATACTACAGTATCTGTTGTACGAGGTCTGTTTACTGCTATGTTACGTCGTAAATGGGATTTGGCAAAAACCAGAGAAACTTATCATCATCATGCCATTGACGCTCTTATCATTGCCGCATCAACTCAACTAAAAATATGGGATAAACTAGGGCATATCGTCGAAGAAGGGGAAGATGCTGTCTTTTATGATCCTGAGACGGGTGAGATTTTAGATGTGGATAATAAAACCTATCAAGACCTTGTCTATCAAACGGTTTACGATGGATTTGTTAATACGCTTAAGCAAGAAGGTTTTGAAAATGAGGTTCTCTTTTCTTATCAAGTCGATAGTAAGGTAAATCGTAAAGTCTCTGATGCAACCATATATGGGACAAGAAGTGCCCAAGTTGGTAAAGATAAAAAACCTGAAATATATGTTATTGGAAAAACATCAGATATTTATACAGTAGAAGGGTATAAAGATTTTAAAAAGGTTTATGATAAAGACAAGACCAAGTTTTTAATGTATCATCATGATGAGAGAACCTTCAAGGAAGTGGTAGAGACTGTCTTAGACCAATACCCTGATAAGATTGTAGAAGGTGAAAAATCGGTAGATGTCAGTCCGTTTAAACTTTATGCTGATGAGCAAGGCGAATATCTTCGTAAATATAGTAAAAAAGGTAATGGTCCATTTATTAAAGTTTTTAAATATTATGATTCAAAACTAGGCAATGCCATTGATATAACACCTAAAGACGCAAAAAATAAGGTTGTTCTCCAATCTTTAAAACCATGGCGAACTGATGTTTACTTTAATCCCACAACAGGCAAGTATGAACTTATGGGTTTGAAATATGCAGACCTTTCTTACGAAAAGGGAACTGGTAGTTATGGAATTAGTCAAGAAAAGTACGATGAGATAAAACAATTAGAAGGTGTGTCTAAACATTCTGAGTTCAAGTTTACTCTTTATAAAAATGATTTAGTAGTGATTAAAGATACAGAATCTAAGGTAGAAGGATTGTATAGATTTTGGTCTAGAAATAACACTTCTAAAAATTACGTTGAGTTAAAACCATATGAAAGAGCTAAGTTTGAGGGAGAGGCGTTATTGATTCCAGTACTAGGCACAGTTAGTAGAGGTGGTCAATGTATTAAAGGTTTAGCTAAACCGAATCTCTCCATCTATAAGGTTCGTACGGATGTACTAGAGAATAAGTTTTACATAAAAAAAGAAGGAGATCATCCTATCCTAAGTTTTAAAAATAGGTCGAAAAAGTCTTGAATTAGATGATATATTAGTTTATAATAATAGTGTAAGGGACGCCTTACACAGTTACTTAAATCTTGCAGAAGCTACAAAGATAAGGCTTCATGCCGAAATCAAATCCCCCTTCAACGAAGGGGGATTTTTCGTGTTTTTTATAATAAAGGAGGTGGTTATATGACGTGGCGTATTATTCATATCAAAGATAGTGAAAAGATGTTTTTAAAATTGGACAATCTTGTAGTGAAAAAATTGGGACAAGATTATATCATTCCTTTAAGTGATATTTCTATGGTGGTAGCAGAAGGTGGTAGTACAGTTGTTACCTTGAGGTTGTTGTCGGCATTTAGTAAATATAATATTGTCCTACTGGTCTGTGATAAAAATTATTTACCTACAGGTATCTATCATGGAGAAAATCAGTACTTTAGGGCTTATAAAAAATTACAACAGCAACTCTCTTGGACACAAGAAGAAAAAGATAGGCTGTGGCAAATGATTGTTTACCACAAAATCAATAACCAACAGGATGTTTTGAGTTATTTAGAGCAAGACTTTAAAGCGATTAGTTTACTATCTGACTATAAGGAATCTGTCATACCAGGAGATAAAACCAACCGCGAGGGACATGCTGCCAAGGTTTACTTCAATGCCTTATTTGGCAAGGATTTTTCCCGAGTCACACAAGAAGAAACAGATGTGGTAAATGCTGGTTTGAATTATGGCTATACCATATTTAGAGCTCAGATGACAAGATTGATAGCGGGATACGGTCTAAATGCATTGTTAGGAGTTTTTCACAAAAATGAATACAACCATTTTAATTTAGCAGATGATTTTATGGAGCCTTTTCGACCAATCATAGATTTATGGGTCTATCTCCATTTAAGAGATAAGGACTATCTTAAATATAGTTATCGATTGGCTCTGATAGATTTGTTAAATGTAAAGATTAGGTACGGTAAAGAGATGTGTACAGTTACATCAGCTATGGATAAATATGTCAAAGGTATCATAACTTATATGGAAAAAAGAGATAGTTCTCAATTACATTGTCCAGTGGTATCATCAGTAGAATGGGAGAAAATATGAGGTATGCAGCATTGAGGTTAGTGTGTTTTTTTGATTTGCCAATGGAAACCAATCAGGAAAAAAGAATTTATAGACAATTTCGAAAGGAATTGATTGCTAATGGATTTGAGATGCTACAATTTTCAGTCTATGTCAGAACATGCCCAAATCGAAGCTTTGCAAATAAATTTTATAAGAGATTACAAAAAAGTGACTTACCATTTGGCAATGTCCGATTATTAGCAGTGACTGAAAAACAATTCTCAGAGATGTTTTTACTTGTAGGTGGGAAAACAAAGCAAGAAGAAGTGATTAGTAATCACAAGTTGGTGGTGATATGAAACTTAAAATAACACATCCCTATAAAGATAACTTTAACTTGAATTTTGGGCAATTTACACAAATCATTGGCTCAGATTATCAACTCAAATATGACATTTGGCAAATAGTGTTATGGTATTTTGGTGGGAAGAAATATAATCAATCAGATTTAACCTTATTTCATCAAGCTGAACCAGAAGTTTTGATTGATGGAGAACTTGTAAACAGGACTCATTATGATGTGGTTTCTATCTCATCTATGCAGGATTTTTTAGACCAGATGGAGTATAAGAAAGGCACATTAGCCTATGATTACGCCAAAACATCGTTTAGTCAGTTGAGTATCATGTCAGATTTAGAAAAGATGAATGAGCAATTGGAGCAGCTTGTTGGTAAACTCAATCAGGTGTTACGGCAAGAGTATGGGATATCAAGTTACGGATTAGACTGCCATGATTTGACAGCTGAGACTATTATCAGTAAGCAACTCTATCCTTCATTCTATCTTGATAAAGAAATGGTTTCTTTTCCATTTCTACCAAATGAGACAAAATGTCATTTGTTTCTACAAATGTTAGAAGCTATCTTGCTTTGTCGTGATCAGAAAATCTTATTGCTTTTTAGAAATTTAGATGATTATCTAGGATTGGACGAATTTTTAAGATTTAGTAAGCGACTTGAGATGTTAACTAAGAGTTTGCCAAATTTATTTGTCATACTTTTTCCGTCCCAAGATGGTTATCTTTTAGTTAATGAAACATCTGCTGAACAGATTAATATTCTAGGTACGGAGATGGGAAGTTTTTTTGAATTGGACTTTTTATATGAGAGGTACATGCAAAATTACCCTAGTAATGATTATCTGGGATTTGATGATTTTAAAGAAAGTTTGCGGCGAATATCTGCTTATTTATTGACCGAAAAAATTGACTGTTATCAATTTTCTTCACGAGATTTAGTAACCTTAAAAATCATAAATGACTTGTATCAGTTTTCAGTTGGAGCATTTAATTTAGACATAATATCAAATATGGAGAGCTCGTATTTAGAGGATGATTGACAGATACTCTAGAGATGATATAATTTTCCTAGAGTATAAAAATCAAAAATGACGATTTGAGGTTTTTGTACTCTCAAGATTTAAGTAACTGTAAAACAAGTGATTTAGGCAATGCCCCTATGACATCGTTTTTGTACTCTCAAGATTTAAGTAACTGTAAAACTGCAACTGAAGACGATATGAGGTTGTTAATGTTTTTGTACTCTCAAGATTTAAGTAACTGTAAAACAGGTTAGCTCATTATCTTTAACCGTAGTGTGTTTTTGTACTCTCAAGATTTAAGTAACTGTAAAACTATCTATACGTTTTACGTTTGCGTCTGTTTGTTTTTGTACTCTCAAGATTTAAGTAACTGTAAAACAAAAACCTTTGAGAGATTAACAAAGGTATCGGTTTTTGTACTCTCAAGATTTAAGTAACTGTAAAACTTCAAAATTATATAAGGTTTTTGCTAACACGTTTTTGTACTCTCAAGATTTAAGTAACTGTAAAACATTTTACAATGTTTATATAATTAAAGAAAAGTTTTTGTACTCTCAAGATTTAAGTAACTGTAAAACTTGACGCAAGTGCTTGGACTTTCCAAGATGGTTTTTGTACTCTCAAGATTTAAGTAACTGTAAAACTAAATATAAGGGCATAACATTTTCTATTTTGTTTTTGTACTCTCAAGATTTAAGTAACTGTAAAACTCTATCAGATATATCCTTAAAATTTACAACGTTTTTGTACTCTCAAGATTTAAGTAACTGTAAAACACTGGTGAGATAGTGAGTGGATATTAGATGGTTTTTGTACTCTCAAGATTTAAGTAACTGTAAAACGATTATCGATGCAAATATCAGATTTATCTCGTTTTTGTACTCTCAAGATTTAAGTAACTGTAAAACTAGGTGTTGAAGCAATCAAAACACGAGTTGGTTTTTGTACTCTCAAGATTTAAGTAACTGTAAAACAGAATATTGTACGAATGACGTACTGTCTACGTTTTTGTACTCTCAAGATTTAAGTAACTGTAAAACTCGACATCTGTTTTTGCATCACCAGAAACAGTTTTTGTACTCTCAAGATTTAAGTAACTGTAAAGTCAATCTTATCCAGAAAATAGAAACTTATAAGGTATTTCTCATTTTGAGATGAGATGTGTTATACTGATTAGATATTGTATTATTGAGGGAGGGTTACTTTTGCATCTTATATGGTTAGTACCAGCGGTGCTATTTTTTATATCGTTTTACCAAGAACCAAGACGTTTGGTAAATGCTTATCTTTTAACCTTAACTTTATTTTTAGTGTTAAGTCTTATCTATGGAAATGCTCTAACACCCAGTGGACCCTATGTTCAAGGGAGTTGGTTGCGTACTCTTGTGTTATGGATTTTTCCGATTATTTCTTTGCTTAGTGTCTTATCATCGACGCTTTATTTAATTCTTAGTGGTCGGAAACTTTTATTTTTTGAAGGTTATCGCTTTGCAACGCTTTTTACCATTGGTTTTGGACTTTTATTATCACTCTATCTCTTTATTATCTTCTATTTTAAAGATATAGTTATACCAAGACACATTTTAATTTTTCCAAACTTTCTTCTATTATATATCACAGGACTATATGTTTCTTATATGGTGTATAGTGTTGTGTGTCACCTGTTTAGATTAGAAAGAGAACCAGATTGTCTGATTATTCTAGGATCAGGTTTGATAAGAGGTGAGGTGACACCGCTTTTAGCACAGCGCTTGGATGAAGGCTATCAACTTTATCTAAAATATGGGAAAAGACCTAAGTTACTTGTATCAGGAGGGTTAGCACCCGATAGCTCACGCGCCGAAGCAGAAGCAATGGCTAGTTATCTGATGCTAAAAGGTGTTTTAAAAGAGGATATTATAGTAGAAAATCAGTCAAAAACAACTTATGAAAACCTCTTGTTTTCAAAAACTATCCTAGAAGATCTCGGTCACAAGACCCCGTATTGTTTAGTAGTGACCAACTCTTTTCATGCGTTGAGAGCGGGTGTTTACTTGAGAAAGTTAGGATTGCAAGGACATAGTATTGGGTCAAAGACAGCACTCTATTACCTACCAAATGCTTGGATAAGAGAAGGATTAGGGCTAGTTGCTATTTATTGGAAATGGCATCTGACCATAGTTGGATTAGCCTTATTAGCATGGGTTTATGGTCTATTGATATAAAGATTAGAAAACTGTAAGGTTTTCTTTTTATTTGATAAAATCTATGACCTCTTAAATCACTATCAGCTATGAGCTATGTTATAATTAGCATATGACAAAGAAAAATAAATTACTTCTAATTGATGGCTCTTCTGTAGCCTTTAGAGCATTTTTTGCTTTATACAACCAACTTGACCGCTTTAAAAATAATTCAGGACTCCATACAAATGCGATTTATGGTTTTCATTTGATGTTAAATCATCTACTTGAGCGTGTTCAACCAACCCATATATTAGTAGCTTTTGATGCAGGTAAGACAACCTTTAGAACAGAGATGTATGCTGATTATAAGGCGGGTCGTGCTAAGACACCTGATGAATTTAGAGAACAATTTCCATATATTAGAGAAATGTTAACCTATCTGGGTATTTCTTACTATGATTTGAAAGATTACGAAGCTGATGATATTATTGGAACCTTAGATAAGTTAGCTGAAAATGCAGGAGACTTTGAGGTAACCATAGTAAGTGGGGACAAGGATTTAATCCAGCTTACCGATGCTAATACCGTAGTTGAAATTTCAAAAAAAGGTGTTGCCGAATTTGAACGTTTTACTCCAGATTATCTTATGGAAAAAATGGGTATTACTCCCCAACAGTTTATCGACCTTAAAGCACTAATGGGGGATAAATCAGATAACATCCCAGGAGTTACAAAAATTGGAGAAAAAACAGGTTTAAAACTCCTCTTAGAATACGGCAGTCTAGAAGGTATTTATGAAAATATTGATGCTTTTAAAGCTTCTAAGATGAAAGAAAACCTTATAAATGATAAAGAGCAAGCCTTTCTCTCAAAGGAACTATCAACTATTAACACAAATTCCCCAATTGCAATCGGATTAGATGATATTCTATATCAAAGTCCAGATGTTAATAAGCTAGTAGCATTTTATGATGAAATGGATTTCAAACAGTTCAAACAAGCTCTAGAAGGAGATAGTGTTCAGGAAACATTTGAAACGCCATTTATTACAGTTGAGACATTGAAACCTCAGATGTTTAGAGAGGGTCAGTTTTTCTATTTTGAAATTTTGGGAGAGAATTACCACACAGAAGATATTATTGGCTTTGCTTGGGGAGATAAGACAGCTATCTATGCTTCGACAAATACGGATTTGCTAACAGAAGATCTCTTTAAAGAAGCCGTATCAAAAGGGATAAAAACTTATGATTATAAGCGAACAAAAGTTTTACTAAGTCACAAAGGTTTTTTGATTCCTAAGGTAGCATTTGATAGTCGATTAGCGAAATACGTCCTATCAACGGTTGAGGGTAATGACCTCTCAACAATTGCAAGACTCTATACGAGTTTGCCATTAGAGACTGACGAAGCTATCTATGGTAAAGGGGCAAAACGAGCTATTCCAGAAGAAGATGTCTTACTTGGACATTTGGCAAAAAAACTCCAAGTTTTGTTGGAGTCGGAAGAACCTATCTTAAAACAGCTTGATGAAAAAAATCAGTCAGAATTATTATTTGATATTGAGCTACCTTTAGCTGATGTTTTAGCTAAGATGGAAATTGAAGGTATTCACGTTAAAAAATCAACACTTTCTGATATGGCGATAGAAAACCAACTAGTCATTGACCGACTAACAAGTGAAATCTATGAGATGGTGGGAACAGAGTTTAACATTAACTCACCAAAACAACTGGGAGATATCTTATTTGAGAACCTTAAACTACCAGTCGAGATGACTAAAAAAACGAAAACAGGTTATTCGACAGCAGTCGATGTGTTAGAACGTCTTGCTCCAATCTCACCAGTAGTAAGTAAAATTTTGGAATACCGTCAACTTGCTAAGTTGCAATCGACTTATTTGATTGGTCTTCAAGATTATATTCAAGCAGATGGTAAAATTCATACACGATATATTCAAGATTTAACACAGACAGGACGTCTGTCCAGTTCAGACCCAAACCTTCAAAATATTCCTATTCGTCTTGAACAGGGTCGTCTGATTCGTAAAGCTTTTGTTCCAGACCAAGAAGAAGCTGTTTTGTTGAGTTCTGACTATTCTCAAATTGAGTTACGTGTCTTGGCTCATATCTCAGGAGATGAGCATTTGATTGCGGCATTTGAACATGGGGCTGATATTCATACGTCAACTGCTATGCGCGTGTTTGGCATTGAAAAGCCAGAGGATGTCACAGCTAATGACAGACGTAATGCAAAGGCTGTAAACTTTGGTATTGTTTATGGGATTTCAGATTTTGGGCTATCAAATAACCTTGGGATTACAAGAAAACAAGCTAAGGAATATATCGAAACTTATTTTGAACGCTATCCAGGGATAAAAAACTATATGGATACAGTTGTGCGTGAGGCAAGAGATAAAGGATATGTCGAGACAATGTTTCATAGACGAAGAGAATTACCAGAAATTAATTCACGTAATTTTAACCTTAGAAACTTTGCAGAACGTACGGCAATCAATTCTCCTATTCAAGGAAGCGCAGCAGATATTTTAAAAATCGCAATGATTAATCTAGACAGATTATTAATTGAAAAAGGCTATCAAACAAAAATGCTCTTGCAAGTGCATGACGAAATTGTCTTACAAGTCCCAATTTCCGAATTAGATCAAATTAAAGTTTTAGTAAAAGAGACAATGGAAAATGCCGTATCACTTTCAGTTCCACTCTTAGCAGATGAAAGTGATGGAAAGACATGGTATGAAGCAAAGTAAGGTAAATAAAATTTTAGATGAAATATATAAAGTATGACTTTTTACAAATATTGTATAGACTACTCCGAATTTTAAGTTTAAACTAGCCAATCAGACTGTCCTCATGATAATGCTGTGGCTGAGAGTACCTACCGTTCTTTTAAACTGGAGTTTATTAACCAAGAAATCTTTCATTCGATTGAAGAACCAATTCTTAAGAACAGAGACTATGCATACTGATGGAACCACCACTGTATTCAAGCAAGTCTCAACTATCAAACACCGATGGTCAGACAAGTGATTGCTTAAGAAAAACAATTGTACAGAAAAGTGTTGCATTTTCACACTTAAGTCGGCTAACTTTATTTTATAATTTACATTTATGAATAAAATCAATATTTATTAACGTATAATGGAATATATGATTCTGGACTAAGGTAATATGGCCAACTTCATTTTGCAAATTTCATTGCATTTATTGAAAATTGGATAAATAATTATCCAAAGAAAGTACTGGATTATAAATCTACTAGAGAATTTTTACTAAATGGCTAACTTGAACTTGCGATTTGCCAGAACTTTAAAACTTTAATTTAGGTGTATTTTTTCAGTAAATGAATATATTATACTTGTAATTTATAAAAAAAATGATAAAATAGATTAGATGATTAAATATATTGAGATTTATCAAAAATAAAAAAGGTGGAAATATGAAATCAAGAATAGAAAAACAAAGATTTTCTATTAGAAAATATAATGTTGGAGTAGCGTCAGTATTAATAGCTACTGCTTTTTCTGTAATGCAATCGGGTAATGTAAATGCGGATGAAAACTCAAATATGTCAGTAGCTTCCTCATTACTTTCAGTTTCTTCAGATGATAGCGCAACAAGATTAGAGTCTAGTCTTAAAGAACAAGAAGCATCAAAAGTAACGGAATTATCTGATTCTAGTGATGTGCAATCAAATGATGATGCTGATAATTCTAGTGTTAGTACTTCATTGGTAAATGACGATACAGATTTAACTAGTCAGTCTAAATCTGTTGATTCAAAAACAACAGAAGAAAATTCAGATAAACCTAGTGAAGTATCAGATTCTTCTAAAACTAAAGAAGATGATACTATTAATACAAAAAAAGAAGTATTAGAACAATTAGTAACAGAATCTAATGTGATGTCATCTTTTGTTGACAATGTTGTTTCAAGTGGTACAGAAGCAGATCAAACAACACCCCTCACTGATGAAGCAAAATCTGAGTTAAAGGAAGTTTCATCAAAATTAGTTGATGTTAGTAAAGCTGCTGAGGTTAGCCTTTCTAACACTGATGAAACAAGTGTATCGTTAAGTGAACATATAACACTAGTTTCAAATCAAATTGAGGCTGCATACGTTTTATTGAAAAAAAATGGTTATAATGAAATTAGCTACGTTTTAGAAACGAATACAGAAGCACCATCAAGCAATCCTTATGAAGGAATGACAAAAATTGATGATAAGTTTTATGCTAGTGCTAGTATAACTGCTACAAATAACTATAGTTATAAAGTTAAGGTTATAAATGGTCAAATTAAAGAAGGTGATACTTTAAAAATCACATTTACTAACTTAAACCCAGATAGCGATGCTCCAAAGGATATTGTTGATACTGATGGAACAGTACTTGCTACTGCAAAATTGGTTAAGAAAGGTAAAGCACAACTAACATCTTCAATGGATAAAGATCCGTTTTATGCACAAAAAGATTCAAATACTAAATTGTCTGAAAAAGAAGCGGCTAATATTCATGCTATTGGTACAGAAAATTACTATGAGTATGTTTTCACAAAAGCTGCTGAGACAAAAGCAAACATTGAATTTGAAAGATTAGTGCCAAATGCTACTTCAGGTTTTAATTTACCAAAAGTAAGCGAAGACATCGAATCTAGTCGAATGATTAAGTTCAACGATAAAACTGTTGCAACGACACCATTTACTATTCCAAAATTTACTGGATATAAAGATCCAGAAACAGGCCAAACTACTACTTCTGTGGGAGGTGTATATTATCTAAATGATTCAGGCGAATTAATTTATGATAATGGGACTGTTAAAAGTCGTACACAAAGTTTCCAAATCAACACAAAAGATTTTTCTTATGATCAAGGGTATACATTTATCTTAAAATTAAAAGATAATGATATGACTAAATGGGTTGACCTTGGAGAGCATAAAGAAGTAACCTTATCTGGAACTCCAGTTGAATTTTCAAAAGATGACGTAGAAATTAACGAAAATAAAGTTTTACTATGGAAAGATAGTTATTTTGACAAATTATCGAGTGTTAAATTAAAAGTAGAATCTGTTAATGATGATGAACTTGTATTAAAACTTGTTTCAGGAAATATGAATAAATCGAGTATTTACAAGCTGTATGGCGATTTTTCACAATTTGGAGTAGAAAGACAACTACAACCTGATTCGTTGAAGTATGTAAATAACGGTAATAGAATTGGTTATGGTGAAGGTAGTAACAAAGCTAAAGATAGTAGCGTTAATCTTGAAGACCAAGCAATTCTTCTAACAACAAAAGACTCAACAGGAAACATTTTAGAAACAAATGTAAAATCTGCTAACTATTGGAATAAAGAGAAACAACCTGAATCTAAAACAATAGTAGTATCTGATTATGGTAAAGTAGCGTTGAGGTTTGTTGATGAAAATGGTAAAGTTCTGATACCAGGTGTTTCAATTGTCCCAAGCGGGAACTATTTGACAGATACATATGAAGTTATTAAACCAACTGATAGTGTAAATGATATTGATAAGTCTAACATAGCTGCTGAAGGTAATAACCGTGTGGAAACTAACGTTAATGAAACAAAATCTGCAAGTGGAGATATTGTAAAAGATACAAAATCGAAGATACCATTTAGCATTTTAGGGAAAGATGGAAACTATTATACATTTGAGAAATTTTCAGAAGCAAATAAAACATTTGAAGAAAATTCTAAAGAATTTAAATCAAATGACGATAAAGGAAGTTTAGCAAAAGATACGACACTTAATGTAGTTGCTGTCTATAAAAAAGCAGAATATGGTAAAGTAGTTATTGAATATGTTAAAGACTCAGACGGAAAAACTCTGAAGAGTGATACAACAACAATATATGATGGGACAAGCAGAACATATAATAATATTGTTGGCAGAACATATGACTTAAAAGACTACACAGGTAATGTTCCGAAAACTTTAACAGATAAAGATGGATTGGTTTATACACTAAATGAAGAAAAACTTCCGTCTAATGTTAACGGAACATTAACAAAAGAAATAACAAAGGTTGTTTATAGATATAATCCTCTGTATGGTTCAAACGTTATTGTTAAGTATGAAGATGACAAAGGGAACAAAATTGACGAAGATGTAACAGTATTGTCTAATAAACAAGTTGGTACAAAATATGATACAACACCTTCAAGAAAATTAGAAATAAAAAAAGGTGATATTACTTATGTATTAGATACAAAAACACCTATAAAACCTGGATCTAAATCAGAAAATGGTACAGTATCAACTGAAGAACAGACAATAACATATGTCTATATAGCTAAACAAAAAGCTAATGTTATTTATAAAAATGAAACAACTAATGCTACATTAGAAACCCAAGCTTTACCTGATGGTAAACCAGGTGAAACAATTACATACGCAGATAATGATGCTAAAATTAAGGCATATGTTGCTAAAGGTTATGAATTAGTAACTAATGGATTTGATACTAAGACTACTTTTGATGATAACAATTCAACAACTCAAGAAATTGTTGTAACATTAAAAGAAGGAACAAAACCAGTAGATCCTAAGAATCCAGTTTGGCCAGATAATGCAAGTGATGCTGCTAAGAAGACTGAATTAACTAAGTCTATTACACGTACAATCACTTATGTTGATGCAACAACAGGCAAAGAAGTTTCAACAGCTGATAAACAAACTGTAACATTCACTCGTACGCCAATCTTAAGTAAAGTAACAGGTGAAATCTTAGGTTATGATACAAATGGTGATGGTACTGTTGATACAAAAGATGCATCTGCAGCTTGGACAACAACAAATGACAAATATACAGAAGTTGTTTCACCAGACTTGAGTGCTAAAGGTTACGATGCCCCAGATAAGGCAAAAGTAGAAGCTAAAACAGTCAAAGCATCAGATAGCAATGAAGAAGTTAAAGTTAAATATGAACAATCTGTAGAAAATATTATACCAGGAGAAAATATTGAGCCAGGAAAACCAGTAGATCCAAATAATCCAAACGGACCAAAATGGCCTGATTCAGTCAAAGATTTAGTAACAACAAAAGATGTGACACGTACTATTAAGTATGTTTATGCTAAAGATAATAGTCAAGCATCAGATACAGTGACACAAACGGCTAACTTTGAACGTGATGCAACAGTTAACTTAGTAACTGGAGTTATTACATACGGTGAATGGACATCAAAAAATAACACTTTAGAATCAAAAACTTCCCCAGTTATTACTGGTTACTTAGCAGATACTAAAGAGGTTTCATCTAAGACAGTAACAGCAACAGATGAAAATTCAACAGTTGAAGTTAAATATTCACCGATTGGAACTTATACACCTAAGGTACCTGAAGGATATACACCGGTAGATCCAATCCCATATCCAAATGATCCAAATGATCCAACAAAACCAGGTGTACCAACAGATCCAATTCCATATATTCCAGGATTGACACCAGTAGGACCAGATGGACCATTAACACCAGTAGATCCAAAAGATCCAAGTAAAGGATATAACCCACCAAGTGTTCCAACAGATCCAACAAAAGGTACAGATATTACATATGTAAAAGATGAACAAAAAGCAGTAATTAATTATGTTACAGAAGATGGAAAAGTGTTGGATACAAAAGAAGTTAGTGGAAAATCATCAGAAAAAATTGATTATTCAACAGCAGATAAGATTAAAGAGATGGTTGCTAAAGGATATGTATTAGTAAAAGATAATTTCCCATCAGATGCAAAATATGATAACGATACATCAGTAACACAAACATTTACAGTAGTATTTAAAGAAGCAACAGCACCAGTAACACCAGGAGTGACTCCAAAACCAGGAGAGCCAGTAGATCCAAGTAATCCAAACGGACCAAAATGGCCTGATTCAGTCAAAGATTTAGTAACAACAAAAGATGTGACACGTACTATTAAGTATGTTTATGCTAAAGATAATAGTCAAGCATCAGATACAGTGACACAAACGGCTAACTTTGAACGTGATGCAACAGTTAACTTAGTAACTGGAGTTATTACATACGGTGAATGGACATCAAAAAATAACACTTTAGAATCAAAAACTTCCCCAGTTATTACTGGTTACTTAGCAGATACTAAAGAGGTTTCATCTAAGACAGTAACAGCAACAGATGAAAATTCAACAGTTGAAGTTAAATATTCACCGATTGGAACTTATACACCTAAGGTACCTGAAGGATATACACCGGTAGATCCAATCCCATATCCAAATGATCCAAATGATCCAACAAAACCAGGTGTACCAACAGATCCAATTCCATATATTCCAGGATTGACACCAGTAGGACCAGATGGACCATTAACACCAGTAGATCCAAAAGATCCAAGTAAAGGATATAACCCACCAAGTGTTCCAACAGACCCAACAAAAGGAACAGATATTACATATGAAAAAGATGGACAAACGGCTACTATTAAGTATGTAACAGAGAGTGGAGAAGTTCTATCAAGTGATAGTGTAAGTGGTAAGTCAGGTGAAGTCATTGATTATTCAACAGCTTCTAAGATTCAAGACTATATTTCTAAAGGTTATGAATTAGTATCTGATAACTTCCCTAAAGATGCGAAATATGATAATGATAAATCAGTTTCACAAACATTTGAAGTTAAATTCAAGGAAGCAGATGGAACAATTCCACCAGGAACAACACCAAAACCAGGTGAACCAGTAGATCCAAATAATCCAAACGGACCAAAATGGCCTGATTCAGTCAAAGATTTAGTGACAACAAAAGATGTGACACGTACAATTAAGTATGTTGACTCAAATGGTAATGTTGTATCAAAAGAAATTGTTCAAACAGTTAACTTTAAACGTGATGCAAAAGTTAACTTAGTAACTGGAGCTATTACATATGGTGATTGGACATCGTCAGATTCAACTTTACCAGAAGTTGTTTCACCAGACTTGAGTGCTAAAGGTTACGATGCTCCAGATCAAGCCAAAGTTTCATCTAAGACAGTAACAGCAACAGATGAAGATTCAACAGTAGTTGTGACATATAAGATGAAAGCTAAAGAGGAGCCTAAGAAACCATCAAAAGATGATAGTAATACGAAAACTCCTAAATATGATGGAGATAAAGACAATAATCCTAAGCATGATGATAATACTAATAAGACACCTAAAAATGACGAAAATAAAACGTCTAAAGATGGTGATAATGGTAAACATCATGTTGAAGACAGAAAAATCACTTCTGATAAAACAGCAGCTTCAAATGGGATGATGAGTTCAACTTCTGAACAAGTCCTTCCAAATACAGGAGAAAGATCGCCATCAGCTTTATCTGTTCTAGGTGTAATGGCACTAATTGGTGGATTATTTGCGACAAAACGTCGTAAAGATGAGCAATAATCATAAGTGCTAGATTTTATTAAGGACATTTAGAGCGATAAAAAAGTCAAGGTTTATAACTTTGACTTTTTTATCTGTATAGAGGAGAGTTGTATTGAAATTTAGAATGATTTTAGTGAACATGTTATACTTGAAAGTTGTAAAATGAAGTTAGCCACTTGATGGTATTAAAAAACATCTCAGAGAGATATGATTATAATTAACAAAATAATAATTAGAAAGACTCTGAGATGCAAGACCATTATACACCAAAAGGGAAACAATCAACATTAGTTGAACGCAGAATGATTGAACCTTGGATTCGTGAAGATCACTCCAACCGTGAAATGGCTAGAAGGTTAGCTAAAGCTCCTCAAACGATTAATAATGAGATAAAGCGTGGTCAAGTGAGACAACAAGTTCGTAAAGGGAAGTTTGAACTCGTTTATTCAGCTCATTTCGCACAGAACGTTTATGAAACCAATCGTAAACATTCTGTTAAGCAAGTTTCACTGACCAAAGAACTAAAGGAAAAGATTCTTCACTACATCAAACAGAAGTATTCACCTGAAATGATGGTCAAATCAAAAGGGATTGCTGTATCTGTTTCAACGATTTATTACTGGATTAATCAGGGGCATTTAGGACTAACAAAATCTGACATGCTTTACCTTCGCAGAGGAAAAGTTAAGCATAAGAAGCAGGTCAGTCCGTATTTTAAGCCTGCTGGAAAGTCTATTGAAGAACGTCCTAAAAGCATCAATGATCGTCAGAATATGGGAGATTTTAAGATTGATACGGTCATTCAAACACGAGCTAAAAATGAGTGTTTATTGACTTTAACTGATAGAGCAAGTCGTTATCAAATCATTCGCCTCATTCCTGATAAGTCGGCGGATTCGGTTAACAAAGCATTAAAACTCATTCTAAAGGACTATCAAATTAACTCTATTACAGTAGACAATGGAACTGAGTTTAGGTGTTTATCTGAGGTTTTTGACCCAAATCATATCTACTATGGTTACCTAAGGAAAACAAAAATACAAGTCGGAAAC
This sequence comes from Streptococcus sp., assembly GCA_030527925.1. GTDB lineage: Bacteria > Bacillota > Bacilli > Lactobacillales > Streptococcaceae > Streptococcus. The sequence goes on along the minus strand of JAUMZW010000003.1, from coordinate 104,342 downwards.
AAGTTGCATTTATTGAAAATTAGATAAACAATTATCTAAAGAAATTACTGGATTATAAATCTACTAGAGAATTTTTACTAATGGCTAACTTGAATTTCCAATTTGCAGAACATGTTATACTATAATTACTAAGGAGGATTTTGTTATGTTTGAAGTTTACAAACACCCTAGTCAAGAAGAGATTGTTAAGTGGATAAAAGTAGCACGGCATATTGCAGTTGTCGGATTATCTGATAGAGAAGAGACAGCCTCTTATCAAGTTTCTAAGGTTATGCAAGATGCAGGTTACAAAATTTTTTCTATTAATCCAAGGCAGGTAGGGCAGCAAATTTTAGGAGAACCAGTTTTAGCATCATTACTTGACTTAAAAGTTCCTATAGATATTGTTTGTGTGTTTAGACGTAGTGAGTATCTTGCTGATGTGGCAAGAGAATTTGTACAAATTGATGCTGAAGTGTATTGGGCACAATTAGGTCTTGAAAGTCAAGAAGCTTATGCAATTTTAAAAGGTGCAGGTTGCTCAAAAATAGTGATGGATAAATGTTTAAAAATCGAATATTACAATAGTTTATCAAATCTGAATTAAAGTAAAATACACGCTACAATGGTTGAAAGTATGGTATAATGGAAAAGCATAACTTAGACAAGGAGAAGCTTATGGAACATCATCATACCCATCACCATCCTGCAGATGCTTATGAAAGAGTTCTTGAGCACCTGAGAAGTAAACACATACGTATTACAGAAACGAGAAAAGCAATCATTTCGTATATTATTGAAACTCATGACCATCCTAGTGCTGAGAAAATCTATAAGGATTTATTGCCAAAGTATCCTAATATGAGTTTGGCGACAGTTTACAACAATATGAAGGTCCTTGTAGATGAAGGTTTTGTAACAGAGTTAAAGATTACAAATGATAATACGACTTACTATGATTTTTTAGGTCATCAGCATGTCAATATTGTTTGTGAGTCATGTGGTAATATTACAGATTTCGAAGATGTTAATATTTTTGAGATAGAGCATGAAGCTTATCGCCAAACAAAATTTAAAATTACACAGATTCAGCTCATGGCTTATGGAGTATGTCCGTCATGTCAGCTTAAACAGAATCAATTAAGACGTCAACAGCAACAAAAAAAGGTTTGAATATTGAACTGTCTTCCCTACAGTTGTTATAGAGTTTGTATTGAAATCTGAATTGTTTTACAGCTTTGAAAAGACTTTACAATCATTTGATGAACTTGAATGTATGATTTCAGATTGTGTTTTTTACTGAAATAATAAGCGAATTAAAACAAATAAAAAGGATTTAGCTCTGCATTATGCAGAGCTAAATCCTTTTTTTTATATGAATCGGCTGTACCAAATTAGACAGAAGTTATAAAGTCTTCTCAACTGAAGAAAAAGGAGAAAATATATCTTGAAAAATAGAATGTCAATTGAGTGATGAGTTTAAACAACAGATTGTTGAATTACAGAATGCTGTTAAAAACGCAGTTAGGTCATTAGAGAATATGGCTTGAAAATAAGGACAAAAGCCCTATTTTTTGATAAAATATTATAGGCAAAAATGCCTACGACTGTTTTTCGTAGGGCAAAGGAGAGAAAAATGACAGATTATCCAATTAAATACCGCCTTATTAAAAAGGAAAAGCATACTGGTGCTAGACTTGGGGAAATTATCACCCCACATGGGACATTTCCGACACCAATGTTTATGCCCGTAGGAACTCAAGCAACAGTAAAAACGCAGTCTCCAGAAGAACTTAAAGAAATGGGCTCAGGTATCATCCTAGCCAATACCTATCACTTATGGTTACGTCCAGGAGATGATTTGGTGGCAAAAGCTGGTGGATTACACAAGTTTATGAATTGGGATCAGCCTATTTTAACAGATAGTGGGGGATTTCAAGTGTATTCGTTAGCTGATACTAGAAATATCACAGAAGAAGGAGTGACTTTTAAAAATCATCTAAATGGGTCAAAGATGTTTCTATCTCCTGAAAAGGCTATCTCTATCCAAAACAATCTTGGTTCTGATATTATGATGAGTTTTGATGAATGTCCGCAATTTTACCAACCTTATGACTATGTAAAACATTCGATTGAGAGAACTAGTCGCTGGGCAGAGCGTGGTTTGAAAGCTCATCGTCGACCTAATGACCAAGGTTTATTTGGAATTGTTCAAGGAGCTGGTTTTGAAGACCTTAGACGCCAATCGGCTAGAGACCTGGTTGGAATGGACTTTTCAGGTTATTCTATAGGTGGATTAGCAGTTGGTGAGACTCATGAGGAGATGAATGCTGTTTTAGATTTTACGACACCATTGCTTCCTGAAAATAAACCACGTTATTTGATGGGAGTGGGTGCACCAGACAGTTTGATTGATGGTGTGATTCGTGGTGTAGATATGTTTGACTGTGTTTTACCAACCCGTATTGCACGAAATGGAACATGTATGACAAGTGAGGGGCGTCTAGTGGTTAAGAATGCAAAATATGCAGAGGACTTTAGTCCACTGGACTCTAATTGTGATTGTTACACTTGCAAAAACTATACAAGAGCTTATATCAGGCATTTACACAAGGCTGATGAGACCTTTGGCTTACGCTTGACAAGCTATCATAATTTGTACTTCCTTGTGAATTTGATGAAGAAGGTTCGTCAGGCTATTATGGATGATAATCTACTTGAATTTAGGGAAGACTTTGTTGAACGTTATGGCTATAAGACATCTAATCGAAATTTCTAATTGAGAGGATAGTAGTTATGGATACAAAGGAGTTAATTAGGAATCTTCTATCTCGTATAGAAGATAAAAAAACGTTTACTATTGGAATTTATGGTCATGGTGCATCTGGCAAGACAACATTTGCCAAAGCTCTTGTTCAAACTTTAGGTGCTGAACGGGTTAATCTTTTAGAGACAGATCCTTACATTATTTCTGGAGAAAAACGCTCTAGTGTGTACCCAAAGAACAATGATAAACAGAAAGTAACTGCTTGTATGGCTATTGCACATGAATGCGAGAGTTTGAGGAGGGATATTCTATCTTTGAAGTCTGGATTAGATATAATGACAATAGATACTTTTTACAGTCCAAGTAAAAGGCTAGAAGCTAATAAGCCAATTTTGATTGTCGAGGGAATGTCTGTAGGTTTTATCGAAAAATCTGTATTTGATCTTTTAATTTGTTTTTATACAGATGATGAGACGGAATTATCTAGACGGTTGATTCGGGATACTACTGAAAGAGGACGTTCCTCAGAATTTATTCGAAAGACTTCTAAGAGTCGTAGAGCTCAATATTATGATTACTATAAATGGACAGAGGACAAAGCTGATATACTAGTGAGACAAACAATGACAGGTAGTATTATTGAACAAAAATGATAAAATAATGAGGCTTCTCATTATTTTATTTTTAAAAAATGTAAACCATTTTTTAAAAATAGGTTGACAATTATCTGTGTAAAAGGTCATAATAGTATCAGAGGTAACAAGTGGTGATTTATGGACAAGGGTTGGATGATTTTGGAAGATGTCTTCACTATCATGGAGAAAATGATAGTGTTGCTTTATTATGTGATGAATGGAACTCTTATTATGCATGTTTTAAATGTCATGATACTTTAAGTAATCATCGCTTCCAATCAACAGGGCTTTCAAATAATTTCCCTATCAAGTGTGGGTGTTGTTGCTCTTTATTGAGCTGTTTACAGTATAAGAGGGGATTTTGTCCATATTGCCATCATGCTTTTAACCCGAAGTGTCAGAACCACGATTCTATATATTTTAAAAAGGAGTGAAAATGTTCTCAACAAAAAATTTATCTTATACAGCTTTATTGACAACATTATTGATTGTGTTGGGATTTATTCCAGCAATACCTCTAGGTTTTATCCCAGTGCCTATTGTTTTACAAAATATGGGGGTCATGATTATTGCTTTATTTTTAGGGGCAAGGTTTGGAACTCTAGCCATGGGTTTATTTTTCATTCTAGGACTTATTTTTCCTGTTTTTTCAGGTACAAAGACTTTAATTCCTGTTTTAGTTGGTCCTACTGCAGGCTATGTGATTGCATGGTTTTTTGTCCCACTAGTCTTATTCCTATGTCAAAGATTAGTCTCATCTAAATCTTCGTTTACAAACTACATGATAGTCTGGTTGGTTGGTGTGATTTTTGTAGATTTAATTGGGGCTATCTGGCTATCTTTTTATACTAAAATGCCATTATCAGCAGCTCTTCTTTCTAATGTGACCTTTATTCCCTTGGATACAATAAAGGCAGTTTTGACAACTTATCTGTTTTCTCGGTTCAGTCATAGTCGTCTAAATTAAAATTGTTGTAAACTCACTTGAATAATAGCAGGTGAGTTTTTAGTTTTGCCATTCTTATCGCCACCTCACATCATTAATTTAATTTTGGTATAATGATAAGAAAAGTGAAGAAAAGTATGGAGGTAGTATATGAAGTTAACAACGCTAGGTTGTTGGGGAGGTTATCCTTATCAAGATGAAGGAACAACATCGTATTTACTAACTGGTGAAGATGGTTTTGAATTGCTCATTGATGCTGGAAGTAGATCTTTAAATGAGTTGGAAAAAGAAGTTAGTCCATTAGGATTGGATGCCGTTATTATTAGTCATTATCATCCTGATCATGTTGCTGACTTAGGTGTGCTAAGACATTACCGTCAGCTTTACCCAAAAGATAAGTGGACACCACGTATACTTCCTATCTATGGACATAACCGTGATACAAGTGAATTTTCAAAGTTAAGTTTGCAAGGGGTATCAGAAGGTATTGCATATAATGTGGATGGTACAGAAAAAATTGGTCCGTTTGAAATTACTTTTATTGAGACAGTTCATCCTGTTATCTGTTATGCAATGAGGATTAAAGAAGTTAGTACAGGGCAAATTTTGGTTTTTACAGGAGATACAGGTTATTTCAAAGAATTATTGCCTTTTGTAGAAGGAGCAGACTTATTTTTGGCTGATGTCTATCTATATGAAGGTATGGAAAATCATGTGGCACATTTGACCTCAAAAGAAGCAGGGCAGATTGCAAGAGAAGCAGGTGTTAAAAAGTTAGTACTTACTCATTTACCACAATTTCCAGGAGAAGGTATTGCCCCAGAAAATCATTTAGAGGTTCTTCGTCAACAAGCGGATGTCTATTCTGGTCAAGCCAGTGTTGATTTAGCTCAGCCACATAAGTCGTGGGATTTAGGACAGTTATGAACCAAACTCTTACAAAAGAAGAACAAGAGTTCTTTATGAAAGAAGCGCTAAAAGAAGCTGAGATTTCATTAGGTAAAGAAGAGATTCCTATTGGTTGTGTTATCGTCAAAGATGGGGAAATAATAGGAAGAGGACATAATGCTCGTGAGGAACTCAATCAAGCTATTATGCACGCTGAGATTATGGCGATTAATCAGGCTAATAAGGTGGTTGGAAACTGGCGTTTACTTGAGTCAACACTATTTGTTACGATTGAGCCTTGTGTTATGTGTAGTGGTGCCATTGGTTTGGCAAGAATTCCAGCGGTGGTATATGGTGCTTCTAACCAAAAATTTGGTGCAGGAGGTAGTTTATATAATGTTTTACAAGATGAGAGGCTAAACCATCGAGTTGAAGTGTTTTCAGGTGTATTAGAAGAACAGTGTGCTAGTATTATGAAGGAATTTTTTAAAGCCAGACGACAAAATAAATAGACTTGCATCTTCCTTAGTTTATGGTATAATGGTAAATGGAGCAACGGTTACGCGTGAAGCGGGTCAGGGGAGGAATCCAGCAGCCCTAAGCGATGGTGAGCGTGTGCTCTTTTTTTATTTAGGTAAATCATATCATTTCAATTTAGTATCATGTATTGAAAATCTCTCTATAAAAGAGTAATATAGATAGGTATAGAATAAAAAGGAAGTATTTAGTATGACACATTTAACATTTAATTATTCAAATGTTTTAGGACAATTTGTCTCACAACATGAAATCGATTTCATGCAACCGCAAGTGACACAGGCTGATGAATATTTACGTCAAGGTACTGGTCCAGGCTCAGATTTTTTAGGTTGGTTGGATTTACCAGAAAACTACGATAAGGAAGAATTTTCTCGGATTCAGGCAGCAGCTAAAAAAATTCAGTCTGACAGTGAAGTTTTAGTTGTTATTGGTATTGGTGGTTCTTATCTTGGTGCACGTGCTGCTATTGATTTCTTAAGTCATTCATTTGTTAATCTTCAATCATCGGAACAACGCAAGGCGCCACAAATTGTTTATGCAGGAAATTCAATTTCATCAACTTATTTAGCAGATTTAGTGGATTATGTTCAAGATAAAGAGTTTTCAGTGAATGTTATTTCTAAATCTGGAACAACAACTGAGCCTGCAATCGCCTTTCGTGTGTTCAAAGAATTATTAGTTAAAAAATACGGTCAAGATGAAGCAAACAAACGTATTTATGCAACAACTGACAAAGAACGTGGTGCCGTTAAGGTTGAAGCTGACGCTAATAATTGGGAAACTTTTGTGGTCCCAGACAATGTCGGTGGTCGTTTCTCAGTTTTAACAGCAGTAGGTCTTTTACCAATTGCGGCATCGGGAGCGGATATTGAACAGTTAATGTTGGGTGCAAATGAAGCAAGAAAAGCATATTCGTCAGATAAAATTGCTGAGAATGAAGCCTATCAATATGCAGCAGTTCGTAATGTTCTCTATCGTAAAGGCTACATTACTGAAATCTTGGCTAACTATGAGCCATCACTTCAATATTTTGGAGAATGGTGGAAACAATTGGCTGGAGAATCAGAAGGTAAGGACCAAAAAGGCATTTACCCAACATCAGCTAACTTCTCAACAGACCTTCACTCTCTTGGACAATTTATTCAAGAAGGGTACCGCAACATCTTTGAAACTGTTATCCGTGTGGAAAAACCACGTCATAATGTTTTCATCCCTGAATTAGCAGAAGATTTAGATGGACTTGGCTACCTTCAAGGTAAAGATGTTGATTTTGTTAATAAAAAAGCAATAGATGGTGTTTTATTAGCGCATACAGACGGTGGAGTTCCGAATATGTTCCTAATATTATCAGAACAAAATGAATTTACGCTAGGTTATATGATTTACTTCTTTGAACTTGCAATCGCTCTTTCAGGTTACCTTAATGCGGTAAATCCATTTGACCAACCAGGTGTAGAAGCTTACAAGAGAAATATGTTTGCTCTTCTTGGAAAACCAGGATTTGAAGACTTATCTGCAGAACTAAATGCACGTTTGTAACAACAAAGGATATTTATGAAAACTTTAGGTAAAATTCTTGCCAATAAAATTGCAACTATTTTAATTATTGTATTATTATTAGCTGGTGGCTTATTTGCTTTTCGTAATAGTATAAAAAATATGTTTGCTGGGACAAGTAATGCTGAGTATGAGTTTGTTATAAAACGCTTTTCAAAACAGACAAAACTAGTAGTTGCTGATGCAGAAATAAAAACAACGCGCCATCAAACTTTTGAGAATGATCATTTAAAGGACTGGCCATCTTGGTCAAAACCGCTTGTTAAATTTTTTGTTGGTCGTGATTTGGTTGTTGATATTCCAGTTAAAACAGAATTTAAAGTTGATTTGAACAATATTTCTAAAGATGATATCACAATCAATCATGGTGTTGTCACTTTTAGTAAGTCCCTAACAATTGAAGTTGATTCTCAACAAGATGGTGACCCTACTATTCAAAAGACATCTAATGGTGCTGTGGATAAAATTGTTGATGCAGCAACATCAGGTAAGGAAGCTCAAAAATTTTTCTCAGAAAAAACAAAAGAGACGGTTTATAAAACATCGGATTATGTTTTAAAGAAAAAGAAAACAAAAATTATTGAGGCTACTAATGCGGCTCTCTCTAATATTCTCAATTTAAGTTCAGATAAGTATCTTAAAGTAGACTTACAAGAAAATAATATTAATTTTAAAATTGTTGATAAAAAATAGATAAAACCAGTCCAAAATGAGTCAAGAGTTCATTTTAGGACTGGTTTTTAGTTATAAGTTTTAAAATAATTTTTGGGTTCCTTGTATTATAATTTATACATGATAATAATATTTTTGAGTTAAGGGTATTATTCACTAGAAAAAACTGAAAATTCTGATATAATAATAACTAATCATTTAGATTGGAGATAACTATGACAGCACAAAAAATAATTGCATTTATCAGTAATGCTAAGAAGAAAACAACAGTTAAAGTTACTTTTGAAGGGGATTTAGTAGGTAAAGTTCCAGAATCTGTTGTAAAATTAGGTAATGTTTTATTTGGTGATTGGCAAGATATTGCGCCTTTACTGACTAATTTAACAGAGAACAAAGATTATATTGTTGAGCAAGATGGCCGCAATTCAGCTGTTCCACTTCTTGACAAACGCTATATTAACGCTCGTATTGAGCCAGGTGCTGTTATTCGTGATCAAGTAACGATTGAAGATAATGCTGTTGTCATGATGGGTGCTATTATTAATATCGGTGCTGAAATTGGTCAAGGGACGATGATTGATATGGGTGCTATTTTAGGTGGTCGTGCGATAGTTGGTAAAAACAGCCACATTGGTGCAGGTGCAGTCTTAGCAGGTGTTATTGAGCCAGCAAGTGCAGAGCCAGTTCGTGTTGGTGACAATGTTTTAGTGGGTGCTAATGCTGTTGTTATCGAAGGTGTTCAAATTGGTTCAGGTTCAGTTGTTGCAGCTGGTGCAATTGTAACTCAAGATGTTCCAGAAAATGTTGTTGTAGCAGGAGTACCAGCTCGTATTATCAAAGAAATTGATGAAAAAACACAACAAAAAACAGCCTTAGAAGAAGCACTACGTACAATTTAAGGTATTGAAAAAAAGAGAGTGGCCTGATGAGTTAAACCTGACTATCACCGCTCTTTTATTTGTGATTGGAGAAGAAGATGGACTTAATTAAAATTAGACGTGACCTACACCAAATTCCAGAAATTGGATTGAAAGAATTTAAGACTCAAGCTTATTTACTTGAGCGGATTAATGAAATAACGGATGGTAAAAGCTTTGTTTCACGAAAAACTTGGCAAACAGGTATCCTTATCTTTTTAGAAGGTTATCAGTCTAGCAAGACTGTTGGGTGGCGAACAGATATTGATGGCTTACCTATTGTGGAAGCTACTGGTTTGGATTTTGTAAGTCAGCATGAAGGACGTATGCATGCCTGTGGACATGATGTGCATATGACAGTTGCCCTTGGTTTGTTGTCTGAAATGGTGAAAAGTCAACCAAAAGATAATATTCTCTTTGTTTTTCAACCTGCTGAAGAAAATGAAGCAGGTGGAATGCTCATGTATGAAGATGGTGCATTTGGTGATTGGTTACCAGATGAATTTTACGGCTTGCATGTTCGTCCAGATCTTAAGGTGGGCGATATAGCTACAAATAGGGGAACTTTATTTGCAGGAACTTGTGAAGTTCTGATCACATTTACAGGAAAAGGTGGTCATGCTGCCTTTCCGCACCAAGCTAATGATGCCCTTGTTGCAGCATCTTATTTTATAACTCAAGTGCAAACCATTGTGAGTAGGAATGTTGACCCGATTCAAGGTGGGGTTGTTACCTTTGGTTCGATGCATGCTGGTGTTACCAATAATGTTATTGCAGAATCTGCAAAATTACATGGTACAATAAGAACTTTGACACAGGATATGAGTCTACTTATTCAAAATCGTGTTCGTGAAATGGCTAATGGTGTAGCAGCATCTTTTGGCCTAGAAGTAGAAGTCATCTTGAAACAAGGAGGCTATCTTCCTGTTGAAAATAATCCTGAGTTAGCTCAAGAGTTGATGGCTTTCTTCACTGATGAGGACGGTGTTAATTTAATTGACTGTTTACCAGCTATGACAGGAGAAGATTTTGGTTACCTTTTAAATAAGGTACCAGGTGTTATGTTTTGGCTTGGTATAGATACACCTTACGCCCTACATCATCCTAAAATGAGCCCTAATGAAGCAGCGATTCCATTTGCTGTTGAAAAGATTAGTCATTTTTTAAGATTTAAAACAGCATAAGAGGTAATGGGTATGGATAAGAAATATCTTAGGCAGTTAATCTTGCAAAAATTAAAAACACATCCAATAGCTTTAAAAAAGCAAAGAGATGAGCAATTATTACAAGCCATAATTAAGACAGAAACCTATCAAAATAGCCAAAGGATTGCAACCTATTTAGCATTTCCTCATGAATTTGCAACTAATTTATTCATTCAACAAGCCCTTAAAGATAAGAAAAGTATTTATATCCCTAAAACTTTTTCTTATGGTAAAATGGAATTTACAGAATATGACCCGAAACATTTGATAAGGACAAAATTTGGCCTCTTAGAATCTAATTCTAAGTCGTATATTCTTAAAAATGATTTAGATATGATTCATGTTCCTGGCTTACTGTTCAATGAAGCTGGTTTTAGAATTGGCTATGGAGGTGGTTTTTATGATCGCTACTTATCTGATTTTAAAGGTGCAACATTGAGTAGTATCTATTCTTTTCAATTGGGGAATTTTTACCAGTCTAGTCATGATGTAGCAGTAAAGGAATTGGTTATTACAGATGAAAAAAATATTAGATGATAATATGAAACAATATCCTGCAACAACAGTTATTGTTATTCTAACAAGTGTTGTTTTTATAGCCATGCAATTGTTTTATTTACCAAACGGGAGCTCTAGTCAGGCAGTTTTTACCTTTGGAGGGATGTATGGCGAATTAGTGAGATACCAGCCTAGTCAAATTTGGCGTTTAATTAGTCCAATCTTCATTCATATTGGTTGGGAACATTTCTTTTTAAATACCTTATCTATCTACTTTTTAGGGCAATTGGGAGAAAGAATTTGGGGAAGTAGACAATTTCTTTTTCTTTACTTGTTATCAGGGATTATGGGGAATATTATCACTATGGTTTTTACACCCACAGTCTTAGCAGCTGGAGCATCAACTTCAATTTTTGGTTTATTTGCTGCCGTTATCTGTATTGGACGTTTCTCTCAAAATGGGTTTTTAAGGCAGTTAGGGCAATCTTATCAAGCTTTGGTGATTTTTAACTTGGTGTTTAATCTCTTTACTCCGGGAATTAGTTTAGCAGGACATTTAGGTGGACTGTTAGGTGGCGTTTTATGTGCTTTATTTTTACCTAATAAAATGGCTAGTTTTCCGACTCAAAAAATTAAACTTATGGGAGCTTCAGCCTACTTGTTGTTAGCTCTTGGTTTAATCGGGATATTTTTACTAAGATAAGAAGATTTTGTAATAAAAAGAAACTGACGTTTGAACTATACCCCAAAAGTTAGACAGAAAACTCTGATGATTGGGGTGTTTTTTTATATGAAATTAAGTTATGAAGATAAACTAAAAATAGTTCAGTTAATGCAAAATGGCGTTTCCTGGCCTGATATTAATCAAAAGTACAGTGTGCAGTTATCTAATTTTAAATACCTGATACGACTTATGAATAGACATGACATTGAGGCTGCTAGAAAAGGTAAAAATAAGTATTAATCCCCTGAATTAAAATAGGAAATTATTAACAAAGTTCTTATTTAAAATCACTCTCAGAGCACTATATCATTTAATTATGTTCTGCTCACTCCTAGCTTATTATCAGATTGGATAGCAAAACATAAAAAATGAATATATTATACTTGAGAAACCGAGAGGGAGACCAAGTATGGGACGCTAGTCTAAAAAGAAACCTGAAGAGATGACAGAGCTAGAATATCTCTAAGCTGAAAATCAACGCTTAAGAGCAGAGGTAGCTGTCTTAAAAAAGTTAAAGAAATGAAGGATACGGGATTAGCTGCTAGTCCGGTGCCTTTTACAAAAGGGGCATTCTTCACAGTGACCAAGGGTGGCAATATCAGCACCATTCTTATCATAATTTTTTAGTATCCAAAGGAATTCGTCCGTCTATGCCATGTAAGGGGAATAGTCTTGATGAATTATTTTTTGGTCTTCTCAAGTCTGAGATATTTTATGGTTATGAAAAGTCTTTTAAGTCACTTGAAAAGCTGGAACCAGTAATTACAGATTATATTTTTTATGACAACACTAAACGTATCAAAATAAAACTAAAAGGACTTAGTCCTGTACGATACAGAACTAAATCCTTATAAAATTAATTGTCCAACTTTTGGTGGCAGTACAGTTTTCAGTTTCTTTTTATTTAGATTTGCTTTCTAGAGATTTTCCTAAGTCAATGATGTATTGTTTTAAATCATCTTTTACTTGAGGATGTTGTAATGCATAATCAATAGATGTTTTCATGAAACCGAATTTATCTCCAACATCATAACGGTTTCCTTTGAATTCACGAGCAAAAACACGTTGTGTTTTATTTAAAGTATCAATGGCATCTGTTAATTGGATTTCATTTCCAGCACCTGGTTCTTGATGTTCTAAAATATCAAAAATCTCAGGGGTAAGAAGATAGCGACCAATAATAGCCAAATCACTTGGTGCATCTTCTGGAGCTGGTTTTTCGACAAAGCTATCAACGCTGTAGAGTCCATTAATTCCTTCGCCTTGTGGTGCAATGACACCGTAAGCAGAAACTTCTTCATGAGGAACTGGCATAACAGCAATTGTTGAAGCATGTGTTTTCTTATAATCATTCATTAATTGTTTTGTTAATGGCACTGCCTTAGGGTTTGTGATATCCATCAAATCATCACCAAGCATAACAACGAAAGGTTCATTTCCAACAAATGCTTTAGCTTGAAGGACAGCATCTCCTAGACCACGTGGATGACTTTGGCGGATGAAGTGAAGGCGGATACCTGTCGTTTCGTCAACAAGTTTCAAAAGGTCCTTTTTCCCTTTTTCTCTAAGGTTATATTCTAATTCAAAATTTGAATCAAAATGGTCTTCGATAGAACGTTTTGATTTACCAGTAACCACTAAAATATCTTCGATACCTGATTTTAAAGCTTCTTCGACAATGAATTGAATTGTTGGTTTGTCAACAATTGGCAACATTTCTTTGGCAAGGGCTTTGGTTGCTGGTAAAAAACGTGTTCCTAAACCAGCAGCTGGGATAATAGCTTTTCTAACTTTTTTCATGATATAAACTTAACTCCTTAATTTGACCATTCATTTTCTGAACGAAATTCATTTGACATAATTGATAAAATACTTTCTTTAATATCAGCATTTTCATAAATACTCTTATAAATAGCAGTAGTGATTGGCATATAGACACCTAATTCTTGAGAAATTTCGTAGGCCACCTTTGTGGTTGAAATCCCTTCGATAATCATGCCCATGTTTTTCTCAATGTCTTCTAGTTTTTCACCTTTACCAAGAGCATTACCAGCTCTCCAGTTTCTTGAGTGAATGGACGTTCCTGTAACGATAAGGTCACCAACACCAGATAAACCGCTGTAAGTGAGAGGATCAGCCCCTAATTTAACTCCTAATCGTGTAATTTCTGCAAGACCACGAGTAATGATGGCAGCCTTAGCATTGTCGCCATAACCTAAGCCGTGTAGGGCACCAGCCCCAACAGCGATAATATTTTTAAGGGCGCCTGCAGTTTCTACACCAATCACATCAGTATTAGTGTAGAGACGGAAATAGCTATTACTAAATAGTTTTTGAACATATTTTGCAGCTTCAAGGTCTTTTGATGCTGCTGTAATTAGGGTAATATCTCGAACAATTGTTTCCTCAGCATGGCTAGGTCCTGATACGACGACGATTTCACTACGCAAGTTTTCTGGTATTTCTTCTTCCAAGATGGTAGAGAGTCGTTCGTGAGTACCTGGCTCAAGACCTTTTGAAGCATGCATGACGACCACTTTATGGTCAAGAAGCTTGGCAACTTGTTTGGCAACGAGACGTGTTACTTTTGTTGGAACAACAAATAAAATAGCATCAACATCTTTTAGTGTAGCTTCAAGGTCGAGCGAAGCTTTAATTTTTTCATCTAAAACAATATCTTTGAAATAATGTTTATTGGTGTGTTCTTGACTAATTTCCATGATTTGTTCAGGAATATTTCCCCATAAACAAACATCATGACCGTTATCATTAAGAACTTGTGCAAGTGCAGTTCCCCATGAACCTGGACCTAAGATGGCAACTTTTTCCTTTGTCAATATCGTTTCCTCTTTCTATCAAGATGGATATGGCATCTATTATATCATAAGGCTTGCCTATCTGTCTTGCTTATTTAGATAATATGTTTTTCGTAATCATTATATCACAAAATAGAACGCTTACACTTTTTGTATCTTTGATTTTAACTTTCGAATAATTTATAATAGAAGAAAAAACAAAGGAGAAATCCATGGCAAAAATCAGAGGTTTCGAATTGGTGTCAAACTATAATGATGACACCTTCTTACCAAAACGTGAAACAGCCCATGCAGCAGGTTATGATTTAAAGGCGGCTGAGACTATTGAAATTGGTCCAGGAGAAATCGTTCTAGTCCCAACTGGTGTTAAAGCTTATATGCAAGAAACAGAAGTCTTATATCTTTATGATAGGTCTTCAAACCCAAGAAAAAAAGGTCTTGTTCTTATAAATTCTGTAGGTGTGATTGATGGGGATTATTATGGTAATACTGCTAATGAAGGTCATATTTTTGCCCAAATGATGAATATTACAGATAAGACAGTTAAAGTAGAGGCAGGAGAGCGTATTGTTCAAGCTGTTTTTGCACCATTTTTAATTGCTGATGGCGACCAAGCTATTGGTCTTCGAACAGGTGGATTTGGAAGTACGGGAAATTAAAATGGCAAAAAAGAAAGCATTGTTTGTTTGTCAAGAATGTGCCTATCAATCTCCTAAATATTTAGGACGTTGTCCTAACTGCTCGGCATGGTCATCCTTTATTGAAGAAGTTGAAGTTAAAAAAATAAAAAATGAACGTGTTTCTTTGACTGGTGAAAAGACAAAACCAGTCAAACTTAATCAAGTTGATTCGGTTACTTTCTTTCGGACTAAGACAGACATGGATGAATTTAATCGTGTCTTAGGTGGGGGAGTTGTTCCTGGGAGTTTAATCTTAATTGGGGGTGACCCTGGCATTGGGAAATCAACCCTACTTCTACAAGTATCAACACAACTCGCAAATAAAGGAACAGTCTTATATGTTTCAGGAGAAGAATCTGCTGAACAAATCAAACTCAGAAGTCAGCGTTTAGGTGATATTGACAGTGAATTTTATCTCTATGCTGAGACCAATATGCAATCAATTCGTTCTGAGATTGAAAAGCTTGAACCTGATTTTCTGATCATTGATTCGATTCAAACCATTATGAGTCCTGAAATATCAAGTGTCCAAGGGTCAGTCAGTCAGGTTAGGGAAGTGACTGCTGAGTTGATGCAACTTGCAAAAACAAACAATATTGCGACCTTTATTGTTGGACATGTCACCAAAGAAGGTACTTTAGCAGGTCCAAGAATGCTTGAGCATATGGTGGATACTGTTCTCTATTTTGAAGGTGAGAGACACCATACGTTTAGAATATTGAGGGCTGTTAAAAATCGTTTTGGCTCAACCAATGAAATTGGCATTTTTGAGATGCAGTCAGGTGGTTTAGTCCAAGTTTTGAATCCAAGTGAGGTCTTCTTGGAAGAGCGTTTGGATGGTGCTACGGGTTCTGCTATTGTCGTTACAATGGAAGGGACAAGACCAATATTAGCAGAAGTCCAATCGCTTGTCACACCGACCGTATTTGGAAATGCTAAGCGAACAACAACAGGATTGGATTTTAACCGTGTCAGTCTCATCATGGCAGTTCTTGAAAAACGGTGTGGTTTATTATTACAAAATCAAGATGCCTACCTTAAATCAGCGGGAGGTGTCAAGCTGGATGAACCTGCAATTGACTTAGCAGTTGCAGTTGCTATCGCATCAAGTTACAAAGAAAAACCAACCAACCCTCAGGAATGTTTTATTGGAGAAATTGGTTTAACGGGTGAAATAAGACGAATCACTCGTATTGAGCAGCGAATCAATGAAGCAAGTAAATTAGGTTTTACTAAAATCTATGCCCCAAAGAATTCCTTACAAGGCATTGAATTGCCAAAGACAATCACCGTCATTGGTGTTAGTACAGTAGGAGAAGTCTTAAATAAGGTCTTTAAGTGAGATATAATATGTTAAAAAATACTATGAATAGAGTAATGAACCTTTTTTGAGGTTTTCTAAGGGGTTATTTATTAATAAAATGAGAAGATTTTCAAATTAACATTTTGTTATGGCTATTAGACTTAGCCCGTTAAAATACCATATAGGAAGAAAAGTGCAAATTCCGCTAGATCAAAGAGTTTTTATTTTCAGATAATTCTGGATTTTTACTATTGTAGAAGAAGTAAAAAGTAAAATTAAGATTTTTTCAGAAAATATATAAGAAATTTGCCTTTCTGAAAATCATTATAAATAACATATGATGTAAGAACTTAAGTTTAGAATTATTATAAGAACTGAAAAGCTAATTTTATGACAAATAGAATAAAAAATGATAAGATAGATAAAAATTTGGGTAGCTAACAAATGACGGAGGAAGTTATGTCTTATTTTGAAAGTTTTTTAAAAACCAATCAAGCCTATGCTGATTTGCATGGAACATCTCATCTACCAATTAGACCAAAGACAAAGGTAGCAATTGTAACTTGTATGGACTCGCGTCTTCACGTCGCTCAAGCCTTAGGGCTTGCATTGGGAGATGCCCATATCTTGAGAAATGCTGGTGGGCGTGTGACCGAAGACATGCTACGTTCTCTAGTGATTTCTGAACAACAATTGGGAACACGTGAAATTGTGGTATTGCACCATACTGACTGTGGAGCTCAGACCTTTACCAATCAAGAATTTCAAGAACAGCTTAAAGATGAACTAGGGGTAGATGTTTCAGATACTGATTTTTTACCTTTTTCAGACGTTGAAGAGAGTGTCCGTGAAGATATGTTGATTTTGCGAAATTCTCCATTAATACCTGATGATGTGATAATTTCTGGAGCGGTTTATGATGTCGATACAGGGCGTATGACTGAGATAAAATAATTCTATCTAGTCTATTTATGTTTAGAGTTCAAAATGTGTCGTAAATTTTTGTGAAGTGAGATAAATAACTATAAGTAGAAACTGGAGTATAAATCTCCAGTTTTTTATTATCTATTAAAAGGTAGAATTAGCTGAGTAAAAAATTATTATTTTAAACGAAACTTGCAATTGCAAGTTAGCCACTAGATAAATTTGTTTAACATCTGATTTGGTGACTTGAAATTGAACATTTTTCTAGGCTAATTGTTCATCCAGTTCTCAATATAAGCCACGAATTGTTTCGTGGTTTTCTTTTTAACTTTAGGGAGGTGTCTGCGTATCATACGGTTATGATTTTCATTTGTTCCTCTTTCATGGCTGGCATAGGCATGACAGTAGTATATAGGACAATTTAGCACTTCTGAGAGTTTAGTGAACTCCTTACCATTGTCTGACGTTACAGATTATGCAGAAAAATCAATTTCGCTCAGTGCCTGATTGACAGATTACGTAGTCTTATCAGGAATAAGCGAATAATTTCTAAACGTGTCTTTCGCTCTGTCAGAGTCAAGAGGCACTCACCTTTCTCTTTGGTCAGAAGCACTGTATCAATCTCCCAATGTCCATATTCTGAACATATATTAATGCTTTGAGGACGTTGCTCTATAGAGAGACCTAATATGTGTTTAGGTTGTGTCATACGCTGTTTTTTAGGTTTTCGATACTGAGGGTAGAGCAGGTCATGGTAGGCGACAGAAAGAATATCCATAGCTATCCAATTATAGAGCGTACGTAAACACATCTCAGACTTGATTTCTTGGTGAATGACTTCAAGAGAGATTTTATTTTTCACAGCTTTAGAGATTTGTTCATCCAATTGAGCGGTCAACTTTGTGGAACGTTTGGAGTTTGTCCTTAAGGTCTTGTATCTGTCTTGGGCAATTTTCGCTGAATACTTTATCTTATACTTAAGTTGAACGGCTCCTCTTTGTATCTCGTTGTGAATCGTTTGAGGCGCTCTACCTAGACGATAAGCGATTTCTCGGTTACTGAGTTTTTCTTTATTATGCCAACGTTCTAGCTCTGTTAAATGCTTTCCTTTTGAGGTATAATTATCTTGCATCATGAATCCTTTCGATTTTGTATTTTAGCAACTACAAGTCTAACATGTCATGATGTTTTTTAATGCCCTTAAGGTGGCTAACTTCATTTTACAATTTACCTTATTATTTTAAATAAAAAATATTGACAAAATAGCGTTTGTGAAATAAAATTGTATTAAATCAATAATACATAAGAGGTAGATGAAAATGTCAGACAATCGAATGAAATATACAATTGATAGTAATATGCAATTTCCACTTGTGGAAGTTGACCTTGAAGCGGGAGAATCTGTTTATATTCAACGTGGTAGTATGGTTTACCATACACCGAGTGTAACTTTAGAAACGAGTTTAAATGGTCGTGGGTCAGGCTTAGGCAAATTAATGGGTGCTATAGGTCGCTCTCTAACTTCTGGTGAGAGCATGTTTATGACTCATGCGGTAGCAAAATTAAATGATGGTAAATTAGCTCTTGCTCCATCAATGCCAGGTCAAGTAGTTGCTCTTGACTTGGGGATGAAACAATACCGCTTAAATGACGGTGCTTTTCTAGCATTAGATGGCTCAGCCCAATATCATATGGAATTACAGAGTGTTGGTCGTGCTCTCTTTGGTGGTCAAGGTGGATTTTACGTCATGACAACAGAAGGTCAAGGGACACTTTTGATTAATAGCTTTGGTTCTATTAAAAAATTGACTTTAAACAATGAAGAATTGACCATTGATAATGCGCATGTTGTGGCTTGGAGTCAAGAACTTGACTATGATATTCATTTAGAAAATGGTTTTATGCAGTCATTTGGGACAGGTGAGGGTATTGTCAATACCTTTAGAGGAACAGGTGAAATTTATGTTCAAAGCTTGAATATTGAAACCTTTGCTCAAGTTTTACAACCACATATTGCGATTAAAACTCAAGGGTGATAAATAGATACTTGCTTTAAGATAAGATACATTGAAACAAGGTTAGGGATAGGAAACCGTGACCTTGTTTTTCACTGATTTTTCATCTTAGGATAGAGAGGAAAATAGAGATTATCATCTACTGTTTTTCCTTGATTTATGCTATAATTGTAATGATTGAATAAATGAAACAGGAGAATCATTTTGACAAATAAGATTCGTGTGCGTTATGCACCAAGTCCAACAGGGCTATTACATATCGGGAATGCTCGTACAGCATTATTTAACTACCTTTATGCTCGTCATCATGGTGGTGATTTTATTATCCGTATTGAGGATACTGACCGTAAACGTCATGTTGAGGACGGAGAACGTTCCCAATTAGAAAATCTTAAATGGTTGGGGATGGATTGGGATGAAAGTCCAGAAACACATGCTAATTATCGTCAGTCTGAGCGTTTAGAGATTTACCAACAATATATTACTGAGCTACTTGAAAAAGGCTTGGCTTATAAATCATATGTAACAGAAGACGAACTTGCTGCAGAGCGTGAGCGTCAAGAAGCTGCTGGTGAAACACCACGTTATATTAATGAATTTTTAGGCATGTCTGAAGATGAAAAAGCAGCCTATATTGCTGAGCGTGAGGCAGCAGGTATTGTGCCTACCGTACGTTTAGTCGTGAATGAATCAGGCATTTACACTTGGGATGATATGGTCAAGGGTAAAATTGAATTTGAGGGTGCTAATATTGGTGGAGATTGGGTTATCCAGAAAAAAGATGGTTACCCAACATATAACTTTGCCGTAGTTGTTGATGACCATTTGATGGAGATTTCTCATGTTATTCGTGGAGATGATCACATTGCAAATACACCGAAACAATTAATGGTTTATGAGGCATTGGGTTGGAAGGCTCCAGAATTTGGTCATATGACCTTGATTATTAATTCTGAAACAGGTAAAAAACTATCAAAACGTGATACAAATACACTTCAATTTATTGAAGATTATCGTCAAAAAGGTTATTTGCCTGAAGCAGTATTTAACTTTATTGCTTTACTAGGATGGAATCCTGGTGGTGAGGATGAAATTTTTTCTCGTCAAGAATTGATTGACTTATTTGACGAGAAACGTCTTAGCAAGTCTCCGGCAGCATTTGATCAAAAGAAATTGGATTGGATGAGTAATGATTATATTAAAAATGCAGATTTAAGTTTGATTTTTGATATGGCAAAACCTTATTTGGAAGCAGCTGGTCGTTTGACTGATAAGTCTGAAAAGATGGTTGAACTCTATCAACCTCAACTGCGTTCAGTAGATGAAATTGTCCCTCTAACAGACCTCTTCTTTGCAGAATTTCCAACATTGACGGAAGAAGAAAAAGAAGTGATGAAGGGTGAAACAGTTCCACTTGTTTTATCCACATTTAAAGCAAAATTAGAAGCTCTAACTGAAGAAGAGTTTGTTACAGAAAATATTTTTCCACAAATCAAGGCTGTTCAAAAAGAAACAGGTGTTAAAGGAAAAAATCTATTTATGCCAATTCGCATTGCTGTTTCAGGCGAAATGCATGGACCAGATTTACCAAATACGATTTATCTTTTAGGACGTGAAAAATCAATTGAACATATTAATAACATGTTAGCTAAACTTTAGACTATGAGGCCATAAAGTAAATTTACTTTATGGCTTTTTGTGTGGTGAAGATGAAAGTCTTTTATTTCTGAATAAATATAAAAAATTTTATCAAAAATAACTAAAAATACAAAAATCTCTTGACAATAGATTTTAAAACTGTATAATTATACATATAATTAATAAAAATAAATAGAATTTAAAGGTGTATCATGAAAGAAAAAATTATTTTAGCTTATTCCGGTGGATTAGACACATCAGTCGCCATTGCTTGGCTTAAAAAAGATTATGATGTTGTAGCGGTGTGTATGGATGTTGGTGAAGGAAAAGATTTAAAATTTATCCACGACAAGGCTTTAACAGTTGGTGCGGTTGAATCACATGTTTTAGATGTCAAAGATGAATTTGTGACAGAATATGTTTTACCAGCCCTTCAAGCACATGCTTTTTATGAGCAAAAGTACCCATTGGTATCCGCACTTAGCCGCCCAATCATTTCAAAAAAATTAGTTGAAATTGCCCACCAAACTGGTGCAACATCCATTGCCCATGGGTGTACTGGTAAAGGAAATGATCAAGTAAGGTTTGAAGTAGCGATTGCAGCTCTCGATCCAAATTTAAAAGTCGTTGCCCCTGTCCGTGAGTGGAAATGGTCTCGTGAGGAGGAAATCAAATTTGCAAAAGAAAATGATGTACCAGTACCAGCTGATTTAGACAATCCTTATTCTGTGGACCAAAACCTATGGGGACGTGCAAATGAATGTGGTGTTCTTGAAAACCCATGGAATGAGGCACCAGAAGAAGCTTTTGGTATCACATCATCTGTTGAGGAAGCTCCAGATACACCAGATTATGTTGAAATTACTTTTGCAAAAGGTGTTCCAGTTGCTTTAGATGGCGAAGAAATGTCACTTGTTGATATTATTCAAACCTTAAATAAAAAAGCTGGTTCACATGGTGTAGGTCGTATTGACCATGTCGAAAACCGTTTGGTTGGAATTAAATCACGTGAAATTTATGAATGTCCAGGTGCGGTGACACTTCTTGCAGCTCATAAAGAAATTGAAGATTTAACCTTGGTACGTGAAGTATCACACTTTAAACTAATCATTGAAAATGAATTGTCGAATATGATTTATAATGCCCTTTGGTTTAACCCAGCAACAAAAGCTTTGATTTCTTATATTAAAGAAACACAAAAAACGGTCAATGGGACAGCTAAAGTTAAACTCTTTAAGGGTGTAGCCAAGGTTGTTGCTCGTAAATCTGATAATTCATTATATGATGAAAACCTTGCAACTTATACAAGTGCCGATACATTTGACCAAGATGCTGCAGTTGGATTTATCAAATTATGGGGTCTTCCAACAAAAGTTAACGCTGAAATTAATCAACCTTTTAAGAAAGGATAATTATGTCTAAGAATAAGAAGCTTTGGGGCGGACGGTTTAAGTCTAGCCTTGAACAATGGGTAGAGGAGTTTGGTGCTAGCATTAGCTTTGACCAAAAATTAGCAAAGCATGACATTATTGGTTCATTAGCCCATGTTAAAATGCTTGGAACAACAGGAATTATTGGCGAAGCTGATGCAGAGATTATTCGTGAAGGTTTAGAAACCTTACTTACAAAATATGAAAATGGACAGCTTGAATTTGATGTTTCAAATGAAGATATCCATATGAATATCGAAATTCTTTTGCGTGATGAGATTGGTGAAGTTGCTGGTAAATTACATAAAGCAAGGTCAAGAAATGACCAAGTAGCGACAGATATGCACCTCTATCTCAAAGAAAAACTTCAAGACATTATTGAAAAACTCGCAAATCTTAGGGCTGTTTTAGTGGATTTGGCTGAAAAGAATGATACGGTTATTATGCCTGGTTATACGCATTTACAACATGCACAACCTATCTTATTTTCACATCATTTGATGGCTTATTACAGTATGTTAACAAGAGATACAGAGCGTTTTGCTTTTAATATTTTGCATACGGATATTTCTCCACTTGGGGCAGCTGCCTTGGCAGGAACAACTTTTCCAATTGACCGTAACCAAACAGCCGAGCTATTAGGTTTTAGTGGGCCTTATACAAATTCATTGGATGCTGTGTCAGACCGTGATTTTATCTTAGAATTTTTATCGAATGCGAGTATCTTAATGATGCATTTATCACGTTTTTGTGAGGAAATTATTTTATGGTGTTCACATGAGTTTAAGTTTGTGACCTTATCAGATACATTTTCAACAGGCTCATCTATCATGCCACAAAAGAAAAACCCTGATATGGCAGAATTAATTCGTGGGAAGTCAGGACGTGTTTATGGCAATCTTGTCAGTTTATTGACAACAATGAAGTCGCTTCCTTTAGCTTATAATAAGGATTTACAAGAAGATAAGGAAGGAATGTTTGATACAGTGGATACTATTACGGTATCAATTGATATCATGGCAGGTATGCTAGAGACAATGACTATTAACGCTGATATTATGGAGGAGTCAACTAACAACGATTTTTCAAATGCAACAGAATTAGCAGACTATCTTACTAGCAAAGGATTAACCTTTAGAGAAGCTCATGAAGTTGTTGGTAAATTGGTCTTAGAGTGTACGCAAAAAGGTTATTACTTGCAAGATGTTCCCTTATCAAGATACCAAGAAATTAACTCAAGTATTGATAGTGATGTTTATACGATTTTAAGCTCATACCAGACAATTGCTAGACGTCATTCACTGGGTGGAACAGGATTTGAACAGGTGAAGTGGCAGATAGAACAGGCAAAGGTTCACCTAAAACAATAAAGAGATAGACTAGTAAGATTCAGTGAGATGTTGCTGGTCTATTCTTTTGTTTATGGGGATTTCGTGTAGAATTTTTTATTTTATGTTATAATAAAAGTAATATGAAGATTTGGAGTTGAATGTTGAAAAAAGCCTATCGTGTTAAAAGTGAAAAAGATTTTCGAGTGATTTTTAATAGTGGTAGCAATGTTGCCAATCGTAAGTTTGTCATCTATAGTTTAGAAAAAGAGCAAGCCCATTTTCGAGTGGGTCTATCTGTTGGAAAAAAACTAGGCAATGCGGTTGTTAGAAATTCAATAAAAAGGAAAATTCGTCATGTTTTGATGGAGTTTCAAGATAATTTGACGAGGAATGATTTTGTAGTGATTGCTCGTAAGGGTGTTGAGGATTTAGATTATCATGACATTAAGAAAAATTTAAAGCACGTTCTCAAATTAGGTAAATTGTATAAGGATGGGATAGAGAGTGAAGAAAAAAATTAAAATGTTGAGTTTAGGAGGGTTAGTCCTAGTACTCTTATCGGCATGTAGCACACAAAAAATTATAGGTCAACCAACTAGTGGTTGGGACAAGATTGTCTATTTTTTTGCTAATGCAATTAAATTTCTTTCTTTTGAGAGTTCAATTGGTATAGGGATTATTCTGTTCACATTTTTAATTCGATTGGTTTTACTACCTTTATTTAATTTTCAAATTAAATCTAGTCAAAAAATGCAAGATATTCAGCCGGAATTAAAGGCTTTACAAGTTAAATATCCTGGAAAAGATATTGAGACACGTACAAAGTTAGCAGAAGAAAGCCAGAAACTCTATAAAAAGCATGGTGTCAATCCCTATATGAGTTTGCTACCTCTGTTACTTCAAATGCCTGTAATGATTGCATTGTACCAAGCTCTGGTTAGGGTTCCGTTTTTAAAAGAAGGAACTTTCCTGTGGGTTGAACTTGCAAAACCTGATCCCTATTTTATTTTACCGATATTAGCTGCCTTATTTACCTTTTTCTCATCATGGTTGACTAATAAAGCCGCAAAGGAGTCGAATATGACAATGGCTATAATGACTTATGTTATGCCTGCTTTTATCTTCTTTTTTAGTTTTGGTTTAGCAAGTGGTATTGTTTTGTATTGGTCTGTTTCAAATGCTTTTCAAGTTTTACAGATTTTAGTATTTAATAATCCTTTTAAAATTATTGAAGAGCGATTAAATGCTGAGAGACTTGAAAAAGAGCGTGAAGCAAAAATAAGACGAGCTAAGAAAAAAGCAAATAAGCGAAAATAAGGAGTTTGATATGGTATTATTTACTGGAAAAACTGTAGAAGAAGCTATTGAAAATGGTTTAAGAGAGCTTAATATTTCACGTTTGAAAGCTCATATAAAAGTTATTTCACGTGAAAAGAAGGGATTTTTAGGCTTTGGAAGAAAACCTGCACAAGTTGATATTGAGTCGATTCTTGAGCGTGCTGAAAGTAATCACGTGACACCTATTGAGATTGATGAAGTGGAAGAGGAACTATTAGAAAATTTCAAGAAACATATAGAAGATTCTAAACTTAGTCTAGATGAGGATCCTGAAAAAGCTCATCAAGGAGAGTCAGAAGAATTATTGATTTCTGATAAGGATGTTCAACAACCATCAAAGTTATCTAAAATGGATGAGGATCAAAATGAAGATGATAAATCGGTTTCTGAAGTTGATTCAAGTAAATTAATTACAGATGCAGTTTCTGCTGTAACTGAATATGTCCAATCAATTATTTATGAGATGGATATTGAAGCAAGTATTGATCCTACAAACAACCGACGACACATCAATCTTCAAATTGAAACTCCAGATCCTGGTCGAGTCATTGGGTATCATGGCAAAGTCCTAAAGTCATTACAACTTTTAGCTCAAAATTTTTTACACGATCATTTTTCAAGACATTTTTCAATATCGCTTAATGTTCATGATTATATGGAACAGAGGACAGAGGTCTTGATTGAATTTACTCATAAAATTGCAAATCGTGTCTTAGATACTGGTCAAGATTATCATATGGATTCAATGAGTAATAGTGAACGAAAAATTGTCCATAAAACAATTGCGACAATTGATGGCGTTACGAGCTTCTCTGAAGGAAATGACCCGAATCGTTATGTTGTAGTTACAGTAGATGAAGGTATAGAAAAATAAAAAGAGTGTTACAACTTTAGTTGTAACACTCTTTTTATTAGAATGAATTTGATGTACGTATTTCAACCACATATAGATGCTTGAGGGTATTTCATATGATTTTTGAACAAAAGATTCTAAAAATTGCTATAGTTAAAATAGGAGGAGATCATTATGCTAATGAAGATTGAAAATTTAGTGAAATACTATGGTAATAAACGAGCTGTTGATGGGATAAGTCTAGAAATAAATGAAGGTCAGCTCGTAGCATTTATTGGTACAAATGGTGCTGGTAAATCAACAACTATTAGAATGTTGGTAGGCTTACTAAAACCAGATGAAGGAGAAATCAAACGTTTGTTAGGAACAAAGATTGGTATTGTTTTTCAAGATAGTATTTTAGACTCTCAGTTGAGCGTTTTTGATAATCTTAAGATTCGTTCAAAGTTATATCATAATATCGATAAAGATTGGATTGAAAGGTTATATCAGATGTTAGACATCTCACCTACAATACTGAGGCAAAAATATGGTCATTTATCAGGAGGACAACGACGTAAAATAGATATTGCAAGGGCTCTTCTTCATAGGCCCAATATCTTGTTTTTAGATGAGCCAACGACGGGATTAGACATAGAAAGTAGACAAAAAATATGGTCAGTTATGAGAGATTTACAAGAAAAAGAAAAAATGGCTATTTTTTTAACAACACATTATCTTGAAGAAGCAAATAATGCAGATTGGACTTATATTGTAGATGGTGGAAGGGTTTTAGCAGAAGGTTCTGCCCGGACACTTAAGGAACAGTATCTTAAGACAACATTAGACATAGAATTACTAGATCTAGATACTCTTGAAGATGTGTTTTCTTATCCGATTCATGAGGGAAAAGTAAGTATTCCTGTTTCAAGTCCAAAAGAAGCTATTGCTATTTTAAAAAAATACCAAGATTATATTAAGCATTTTAGCTATACTAAGGGTGATATGAATAGTATCTTTTTAAAAGTCGTAGGAAAGGAGATAAACTCGTGATTAGCTTAATGAGGCGTCAGATAAAATTATTCTTTACTAATAAGGCAAATCCTATTTTTTCAATGCTAGGAGCACTGATTTCATTTGTTTTATATATCATTTTTTTACAAAAAAATATGACTGAAATTTGGCCCAATAATAAAACAGCCAAACTTATCTTGGATTGGTGGGTTATTGGTGGCATTTTAGCTGTTGTAAGTATGACAACATCATGGCACATTGGGTTAAGACTTATCTCTGATAGAGAAACAAATCGACTTAATGATTTGCTGTTAACGGATACTTCAGTTGTCAAGGTTTACAATGCTTATTTCATGAGTTCTAGTCTAGTTACACTCATAATGCAAGTTATGATGTTTAGTATAATGTTGGTGTATTTTCACTTTAAAGATGGTATAAATCTTAGTTTTGAAAAGCTACCTGCTCTATTATTGCTTATGATTCTCAGTTCAATACTTGGAGGTGTTGCCTCTATCTTAGTATCTTGATTTATAAAGACCATTGAAGTCGGTGAACGTTTGTCTGTTATGATTGGAACGTTATCAGGTTTTTTAGTAGGTGTTTATATGCCTTTAGGTAGTATGCCTGATTTTGCTTTGCAAATTATAAAGTTGGTTCCAGGAGCTTATGTTGCAGCTGCGTATAGAGAGTTGTTGGTTGGGAGTGAAATTGAAAAATTAATTTTACCAGATAAAAATCTGAGAGAATTTTTAGGTTTGGGAATAAAATGGAATACGTTAACCAGCTTTTCATCAGATGTCTATCTTATAGTAGTTATTTCCTTACTTTTATTTTTTATGCTATTATGTAAAGTACATCAAGATAATAGAACAATAAAATGATAAGAGGTTAGAATGAGGGTTTATTTTGAAGAGATACCGGACTTTTCCTTAGATGAACTTGAAGTTATTGTAAGGGGGAGAGAAAGTACAAAGCAAGTGGAGGAATTATTAAGCCATATTTCACAATATGGTCAATCTTCGATTGAGTATTTACCCCTAAAAACCATTGATAGGATTATGATGGTTGCGATAAAAGATATTATTTTAGTAGAAGTTAACGGGACGGAATTAACAATTGAAACGATTAAAGGCAGATATAAAATAAAAGAACGTTTGTATCGCTTTATGGAAAAAGTACCTCATGCTCATTTTGTTCAAATTTCAAGGCATGCTATTGTTAATGTTAATCATTTAGAGTATTTGGAAGATAGTTTTTCTGGGAATATGATTGCTTTTCTAACACATGGTTTAAAAACGTCAGTTAGTCGCAAATATTTGAAAGACTTATTAGTTTTCTTAGGTCTTTAGGAGGTTAAGATGAAGGCGATAGTAAAATCTTTTATTTATGGTATGGGAATTGGTAGTTTTATTTCTTTTTTCTTTTATCTTGTTTATGGTTTGACTAGCATAAGTGTTGTCACACTAGGTGTTGTTAGTTTTTGTAGTGGATTAATTGGAATAATTTCAGTTATTTTATTTGAATTACTAGTTATAGAAGCAAGGATAGCTTTTCTAATACATTATGCTCTGACCTTAGCTGTTATGATAACTATGTCTATAATTACTCATTGGAAGACATATCTTATAACCCCTAGGCTATTAGTTGTTTTTACAGTAATTTATGCTATTGTTTGGGTTATTGAATTATGGATGAATCATAAACGTGTCACAAATATTAATCAAAAATTAAAAAGTCGTAAAATCAACTAATCTGAAAAATTACACTGTCTATCTAGAATGAGTATGATTTTTTGATAGAATTTAAAAATGGAACTTATAGGATTTCTAGTCTTTGATAAATAGGTTTTTAGATCTGAGCTAGTAAAAATAAAACTTGACAAAGACTCGCATTTTATTATAGAATATTATGGTATGTTTAGTAACTGATCAAAATAGCCGGCTAAACGAATACGAAAATTTATCAGGAGGTATTCATCGTGAAACGTACTTATCAACCAAGTAAAATCCGTCGTCAACGTAAACACGGATTCCGTCACCGTATGTCAACAAAAAACGGACGTCGCGTGCTTGCTAGCCGTCGTCGTAAAGGGCGTAAAGTCTTATCAGCATAAGAGATAAAATAAAAGTCAGCAGAAACTCGAGTCTGTTGATTTTTTTTGACCAATTATGAGAAAACTATGAGCTATTCTCATCACATAATAATATGGAAACTTCTCTTTGATTAGATTTTAAATTTACTTGAAAATCTCTCGAACTAATACTTCATGTGATATGAAAAATTATACATATTAGTTCTATGATAATTTTATATCAATAAAAAATAAAAACACTATAAAATATATCATTTTATTAACATAAAAATAAAAAATATAATGTAATATGTTATAAAAATAAAAAAATACTTGTAATATACAATAATGATGTGTTATAATCGGTAGAAAAATAGAAAAGGTATTGGTTATGAGATATTCACGTGTAAAAAAGGCAAATACGATGAAGCAAAAATATAGTATTCGTAAGGTGTCAGCAATTGGAGCTGCTTCTGCTCTTATAGGGAGTACTTTCTTTTTATCTCCATTAGTAAATGCAGATGAAGTTGTACCTACAATGGATTTAAAAGCAGTAGAATCGACTGAAACCACTCAGAGTAATACGGATTTAAATAATACTTCTGTATCTGGTGAAGTTTCTACGTTGAAAGATAGTAAGCAAGATGAAACTGTAGAATCTTCGGTGGATGTAACTAAAACCTCTTCAACTTTATTAGATACACAAACTGAAACAGATGCGGTAACTGGTTTATCAACAACAGCTCAAACTATTGCAAAAGAAGCTGGATTAGATGTGACCAATTTAACAGATAATCAAAAATCAGCTTTAAATAAGATTCAATTAACAGATGACACTGAGTCTGGTTTGAAATTAACCTATAAAGATTTTGAAGCTATTGCGGATACTTTAGTTGAACAAGATAGTAGGTATGCTATCCCATATTTTAATGCAAGTTCTATTAAAAATATGGCTGCTGCAACTACTAAAGATGCACAAACAGGTCAGGTTGCAGATTTGGATGTTTGGGATTCTTGGCCTGTTCAAGATATTAGGACGGGACAAGTAGTTAATTGGAATGGCTATCAGTTAGTTGTGGCTATGATGGGGATTCCAAATACCAATGATAATCATATTTATCTTTTATATAATACATACGGGGATAATAATTTTGATAATTGGAAAAATGCAGGTTCAATCTTTGGATATGGTTTAACAGCAACCACTCAACAATGGTCAGGTTCTGCTGTAGTAAATACGGATGGAACAATTCAGTTGTTTTATACTAATGTGGATACAACTGATAATAATTCTAACAATCAGATGTTAGCAACAGCGACATTGAACTTAGCTGTGGAAAATAACGCTGTTGTTATTAAATCTGTTGAAAATAATAATGTGTTGACACCTAAAGGTGGAGATGGATATTTCTATCAAAGTTATCAACAATGGCGTACAACATTCACAGGTTCTGATAATATTGCTATGCGTGATCCACATGTTATTGAGGATTCAGATGGGAGTCGTTATTTAGTTTTTGAAGCAAGTACAGGTACACAACGTTACCAAGGTGAAAATCAAATTTACAATTTCACCAATTATGGTGGTAACTCTGCTTATAATGTTAAGAGTTTGCTTAGAATTTTAGAGAATTCTGATATGTATGAACGAGCAAAATGGTCAAATGCGGCTATTGGAATTTTGAAACTAAGTAATGATGAAAAAAATCCAACAATATTAAAATACTATACTCCGTTATTATCTTCGGTTATGGTTAGTGATGAATTAGAACGTCCGAATTTAGTGAAATTAGGGGATAAATACTATCTTTTTACTGCATCTAGATTAAACCATGGAAGTAATAATGACGCCTGGAATAAAGCCAATACTGTTGTTGGAGATAACGTAGTAATGCTAGGTTATGTTTCCGATGTTATAACTGGTGGTTATAAACCACTGAATGGTTCAGGAGTAGTTTTAACAGCATCTGTACCAGCAGATTGGCGTACTGCTACTTACTCATATTATGCTGTACCAGTTGAGGGTTCTACAGATAAACTATTGATTACAGCTTATATGACAAATCGCAATGAGGTTGCTGGTGTGGGTAAAAATTCAACATGGGCACCAAGTTTCTTGATTCAAATAAATCCTAATGGAACGACGCGAGTTTTAGCGGAAATGACTGAGCAAGGAGATTGGATTTGGGATGAATCTAGTCGCACACAATCAACGGTTGGGACTATTGATTCTGCACATCTACCAGGCGAAGATGATGGTTATATTGATTGGTATGGGATCGGAGGTTATGGTTTAAAACCACATACACCAGTAACACCAACAGAAGATCCTAATAAACCAAATAATCCAGAATTACCAAAAGAAACGCCGCTTAGACCTGTTACTCCAACAAATGGAGGAGGAAAAACACTCTCTAGATTGGAACGTTCTTTACCAAATACAGGAGAAAGCAATTCAAAAACTACAGCAGTGTTAGGGTTATTTAGTTTAGTAGCTTTTGTTACGTTTATTAGTTTAGGCAAAAAAACAATTAAGTCAAAAAAATAAGATTAATTGTTATAAAATAAAGAGGACCAGAGTTCAAGCTCTTGGTCTTATTTATTTTGACATATTTTAAATAATCAATCTAATGATGTTTAGCACATGGATTTGGGGAACGATGTAAAAGTTGATGTGGTATAATAAGATTATAATACTGAGAGTTTAGGAAAATATATGATTGAAATTTTTGATACTCATACTCATCTTAATGTGGAGGAGTTTATTGGGAAGACACAAGAAGAATTGGCTTTAGCAGCAGAACTTGGTGTGACAAGGATGAATGTGGTTGGTTTTGACAAATCAACTATTATAGAGAGTTTGGCCTTGTCAGAAAAATACCATAATATCTATAGTACGATTGGTTGGCATCCGACTGAGGCAGCAGATTATACTCCTGAGGTTGAGCAGATGATTGTTTCTCATCTAAGTGATAAAAAAGTGGTTGCGCTTGGGGAGGTTGGTCTTGATTACCACTGGATGACAGCACCAAAGAAAAAGCAAGAAGAAGTTTTTAGACGTCAGATTGCGCTCTCAAAGGAATATGATTTACCATTTGTGGTACATACTAGAGATGCCCTAGAAGACACACTTGCTGTTATTGAAAGTGAAGGTGTTGGACCTGCTGGTGGGATTATGCATTCCTATTCAGGTTCTTTAGAAATGGCTGAACGTTTTGTAGAACTTGGCATGTTGATCTCATTTTCAGGAGTTGTGACCTTTAAGAAAGCGCTAGATATTCAAGAAGCTGCGACAAAACTGCCTTTGGATAAGATTTTAGTAGAGACAGATGCACCCTATCTCGCACCTGTACCCAAAAGGGGACGCCAAAATCATACGGCTTATACCCGATATGTTGTAGATAAAATTGCCGAATTAAGAGGCATGACAAGTGAAGATTTGGCGCGTGCAACCTTTGATAATGCTATGAGGATTTTTAAGATTGAAGACTAAGCCAAAAATTTCTGAGATTATCGTTGTTGAAGGACGTGATGACACGGCTAATCTCAAACGTTATTACGATGTTTCAACCTATGAAACAAGGGGGTCTGCTATAAATGATAAGGATATCGAGCGGATAAAAAGACTCCATGACAGACATGGTGTTATTGTCTTTACAGATCCTGACTTTAATGGGGAGCGTATCCGAAAGCTAATTATGACAGCTATTCCAACTGTCCAACATGCTTTTTTAAAAAGAGACGAAGCAAGTCCAAAATCGAAGACTAAGGGGCGTTCCTTAGGAATTGAACATGCGAGTTTTGAGGATCTGGATAAGGCTTTGTCTAGCCTGACCCATCAGTTGACAGAAGATGAACCATTTGACATTACAAAAAGACACCTGATGCATTTGGGCCTCTTGATGGGAGATGACAGCCGTAAACGCCGTGAGTTTTTAGGAGATTTTTTGCGGATTGGCTATTCTAATGGAAAGCAACTTCTAAACCGTTTAGAATTATTTGGTCTGCAATTGGCAGATGTTGAAAATGCAATGATGATGTATGAAAGTGAGAAAAAATGAGAATTGCAGATTATAGCGTGACCCGTGCCATCTTAGAGCGTCACAAATTTACCTTTAAAAAGTCATTTGGGCAAAACTTTTTGACTGATACGAACATTTTACAAAAAATTGTCGATACAGCAGAAATAGACAAGACAGTCAATGTTATTGAGATTGGTCCAGGAATTGGAGCTTTAACAGAATTTCTAGCTGAAAATGCTGCTGAAGTAATGGCTTTTGAAATTGATGACCGTCTTATCCCTATTTTAGAAGATACCCTAAGAGATTTTGATAATGTCAGTGTTGTTAATGAAGATGTTTTAAAATCTGATTTACAAACTCGCATCAAATCATTTAAGAACCCTGATTTACCAATCAAGGTTGTGGCAAATCTTCCTTACTATATCACGACACCAATCTTGATGCATTTAATTGAGAGTAAAATTCCATTTGCAGAATTCGTCGTTATGATGCAAAAAGAAGTTGCAGATCGTATTTCAGCAGAACCAAATACCAAGGCTTATGGTAGTTTATCGATTGCAGTCCAATATTACATGACTGCTAAAGTAGCCTTTATTGTCCCAAGAACAGTCTTTGTGCCATCGCCAAATGTTGACTCTGCTATTTTAAAAATGGTGAGACGAGACCAACCAGCAGTGAGTGTAAAAGATGAAGATTTCTTCTTTAAAATATCAAAAGCTTGTTTTGTTCACCGTCGAAAAACTCTTTGGAACAACCTAACAGCCTATTTTGGAAAATCTGACGATGTTAAAAAGGCATTAGAAACTGCCCTAGAACAAGCGGAAATCGCTCCCTCATTAAGAGGTGAAACACTTTCACTAGAACAATTTGCAAAACTTGCAGATGCTGTTCTTCCGTTGAAATAAATTAAAATATTAAAATTAGCAAATGAAGCATACTCTAAATAGTCAATTTATAGTGATTTTAAGGTGAAGATGAAAATAATGAAGCAATAAATACAATTGATAAATTTTAGAGTTTTTAAGTAATGATTTGAAAAACATGAAATTCAAAAATTTGTTTTCCTCTTATTGCAAATAAATAGAGTTAATCGGATCTGCTAAATCAATTATTTTAAGTTGAATGTACGTAGAGTTGTTTAAAATTCTTGTGAAAGATACTATTCAACTGTCTGATGAGCAATCAGAATATTTAAAGAAGATGAGAACTATATCAAATATTAGGAATGGCTTATTAGATACATGGGAAAAAAAAGAAAAGCAGGCGTAATGCCTGCTTTTCTGGAGATTTATGAAAAATAAAAGTTTTAGGATGTTTATAGTATACTCGAGTTTGCTTAAATGAAACTTAAGTAAATTGAAATGGGAATTCTATCTTAAAATCACCTTATAAATAAAGCATGAGGTGATTTTTTCTATTATTTTTTAAAAAATTGTGATATACTTATCAAGTATAAAAATTTTAAGGAGTCTTATTAAAATGGCTAAATTAACAGTTAAAGACGTTGAATTAAAAGGGAAAAAAGTCCTTGTTCGCGTTGACTTCAATGTACCTCTTAAAGATGGTGTTATTACAAATGATAACCGTATCTCAGCTGCATTACCAACAATCAAGTATATTCTTGAGCAAGGTGGACGTGCTATTCTTTTCTCACATTTAGGTCGTGTGAAAGAAGAAGCTGATAAAGAAGGTAAATCTTTAGCACCAGTTGCAGCTAATTTAGCTGAAAAACTTGGTCAAGATGTTGTATTTATTCCAGGAGCTACTCGTGGTTCTGAACTTGAAGCTGCTATTGCTGCTTTAGAAGATGGTCAAGTCCTACTAGTTGAAAATACTCGTTTTGAAGATGTTGATGGGAAAAAAGAATCTAAAAATGATCCAGAACTTGGAAAATATTGGGCAAGTCTTGGAGACGGCGTCTTTGTCAATGACGCATTTGGAACAGCTCACCGTGCTCACGCATCAAACGTTGGTATTTCTGCA
The DNA here is from genome assembly GCA_030527925.1 of Streptococcus sp. Taxonomy (GTDB): domain Bacteria; phylum Bacillota; class Bacilli; order Lactobacillales; family Streptococcaceae; genus Streptococcus. The sequence goes on along the minus strand of JAUMZW010000003.1, from coordinate 69,617 downwards.
AATGTTGATAAAGCTGTTGCAGGATTCCTTCTTGAAAACGAAATTGCTTATATTCAAGAAGCGGTTGACAACCCAGTTCGTCCATTTGTAGCGATTCTTGGTGGTTCTAAAGTTTCTGATAAAATTGGTGTTATCGAAAACCTTCTTAAAAAAGCTGATAAAGTTCTTATCGGTGGTGGAATGACTTACACATTCTATAAAGCTCAAGGCATCGAAATTGGTAACTCACTTGTTGAAGAAGACAAATTAGATGTTGCAAAAGATTTATTAGCAAAAGCTGACGGTAAATTAATCTTACCAGTTGACTCTAAAGAAGCTAATGCATTTGCAGGATATACTGAAGTTAAAGATACTGAAGGTGAAGCAGTAGATGCTGGATTCTTAGGGCTTGATATCGGACCTAAGTCTATTGCAGAATTTGACAAAGCTCTTGAAGGGGCTAAAACTGTTGTATGGAATGGTCCAATGGGTGTTTTCGAAAATCCAGACTTCCAAGCAGGAACTATTGGTGTAATGGACTCAATCGTTAAACAACCTGGTGTTAAATCAATTATCGGTGGTGGAGATTCAGCAGCAGCAGCTATAAATCTTGGTCGTGCAGATAAATTCTCATGGATTTCAACAGGTGGTGGTGCTTCAATGGAACTTCTTGAAGGTAAAGTCTTACCAGGTCTTGCAGCACTTACAGAAAAATAAGAAAAGATTATATTAAATTGATTTTCGAAAGACCTATAAATTATTGAAATATAGGTTATTGTAAATCGTTATAAAGTTTTTGGAGTAGAGATATTAGTTTAAATTTTAAATTTGAATTAATACCTTGCTCCTTTTTTGATAATTAGGGAAATATTCCGAACGTTTTAATTATCTTTTTTTAATCAAATAGTATTTTGTTTAGAAATGTGATAAAATGGTTGAATATTATTTGGAGGTATCTCATGAAGGCGATTATTACAGTAGTAGGTGAAGATAAGACAGGGATTGTTGCAGGAGTAGCTGCAAAAATAGCTGAATTGGGTTTAAATATTGACGATATTACACAAACAGTATTGGATGAATTTTTTACAATGATGACAGTTGTATCATCAGATGAAAAACAAGATTTTACAGCTTTACGTACAGAATTAGAAGAATTTGGAAAAGGTTTGAATGTTAAAATTAACATTCAAAGTACAGCGATTTTTGATGCCATGCATAACTTATAGAAAGAAGGAGTAATGAGTAATGGATATTAGACAGGTTACCGAAACGATTGAAATGATTGAAGAGCAAAATTTTGATATTCGTACAATAACAATGGGTATTTCTCTTTTGGATTGTATTGATACAGATATTGATCGTGTTGCTGAAAAAGTCTATCATAAAATTATTACTAAAGCAGGAAGACTTGTTGAAGTTGGTGATGAGATTGCCAGTGAATTAGGAATTCCTATTGTAAATAAGCGTGTTTCGATAACTCCGATATCTCTCATTGGTGCTGCAACAGATGCAACAGATTATTTACCAATTGCAAAAGCACTTGACCGTGCTGCTGAGGAAATTGGTGTTGATTTTATCGGAGGTTTTTCAGCGTTAGTTCAAAAAGGTTACCAAAAAGGTGATGAAATTCTCATTAACTCGATTCCTAGAGCCTTAGCTGAGACAAAAAAGGTCTGTGCTTCGGTTAATATTGGCTCCACAAAGTCTGGGATTAATATGACAGCAGTTGCTGATATGGGGCGTATTATAAAGGAAACTGCCGAACTTTCAGATTTAGGAGCTGCTAAATTAGTAGTATTTGCAAATGCTGTCGAGGATAATCCATTTATGGCCGGTGCTTTTCATGGTGTTGGTGAAGCTGATGTTGTTATTAATGTAGGAGTTTCTGGTCCTGGTGTTGTCAAGCGTGCTCTTGAAAAAGTTAGAGGAGAAAGTTTTGACGTTGTTGCAGAAACAGTTAAGAAAACTGCTTTTAAAATTACTCGTATTGGTCAATTAGTTGGTCAAATGGCAAGTGAGCGTTTAGGTGTAAAATTTGGTATTGTTGATTTAAGTCTGGCTCCGACACCTGCTGTTGGAGATTCGGTTGCCCGTGTTTTAGAGGAAATGGGATTAGAAACTGTCGGAACACATGGGACAACGGCTGCTTTAGCTTTATTAAATGACCAAGTTAAAAAAGGTGGCGTTATGGCGTGTAACCAAGTTGGTGGTTTGTCAGGTGCTTTTATTCCTGTTTCTGAGGATGAGGGGATGATTGCTGCAGTAAAGAATGGTTCATTGAATTTAGAAAAATTAGAAGCGATGACTGCAATTTGTTCTGTAGGTCTTGATATGATAGCAGTTCCAGAAGCCACACCGGCAACAACGATTGCTGCCATGATTGCTGATGAGGCAGCTATTGGTGTAATTAATCAAAAGACAACAGCAGTTCGTATTATTCCTAAGGGGAAAGAAGGAGATATGATTGAGTTTGGTGGTTTGTTAGGAACGGCACCAGTTATGAAAGTTAATGAAAATTCTTCTGCTGATTTTATTGCACGAGGTGGACAAATTCCAGCACCAATTCATAGTTTTAAAAATTAATTTAGATTTTGAAAGTGTTTTCTTTAAATGTTATAATATAAGTAACGTATAATTGGAGGAAACCGTAATGTCAAAAACAAAAATTTATCTTGTTCGTCATGGAAAGACAATGTTTAACACTATTGGACGTGCACAAGGGTGGAGCGATACTCCGTTAACGGTTGTTGGAGAAGAAGGGATTAGAGAGCTTGGGCTAGGTTTTAAACATGAGAATATCATTTTTAACGAAGCCTTTTCTAGTGATAGTGGCAGAACTTTACAAACTATGGAAATAATCCTTAAGGAGTGCCAGCAAACTACTATTCCTTATACTAAGGATAAACGTATTCGTGAATGGTGTTTTGGCAACTTTGATGGTGGATACGATGTTGATTTATTTACACATTTACTGCCTCGTGTTTTCAATTGTGATGTTCGTGAATTGACCTATCCCGAATTAGTCGAGGGAATTAAGGAATTAGATACCACGGGTTGGGCAGAATCTTGGGAGCAATTAAGTACCCGTATTTTATCAGGATTTAGAGCTATTGGTGAAAAAATAGAATCTGAAGGTGGGGGAAATGCTGTAGTAGTTAGTCATGGATTAACAATTGCGACATTTTTATGGATGATTGACGCAAATATACCAAGAAGTGTACTTTTAGAAAATGGAAGTGTTTCTGTTTTAGAATTTGAAAAGGGACATTTTAGTATAAAATCTGTTGGGGATATGTCTTATCGTGAAATTGGGAGAAAAGTTTTAGGAAGTTTATAGAATGCAAAAGAATACAGCTGTTAAAGTTCTTAGTTTAATTCTATTGATAATTGGGATTTTTGGAATTGCTTTTACAGTATATCAAAGTCAAATGTTAAAAAGGTCGGGCACAAAGGAAATTTTATCAAGTTCAGTATCTTCTAAAAAAAGTGACATTAGTGAAGAAACAAATGGACTACCCAATGTTAAGACAAGTGATTGGCAACTTGTTTTAGTGAATAGAGAAAATAAACATGATGAGATGAATCCTACCTTGACACAGGTAGATAATATATCAGTAGATAGCAGGATTGCCAGTCATGTCAAAGATTTTTTGGCGGCAGCTCGGTCAATTGATCCCTCTGAACACTTGATTTCAGGTTATAGAAGTGTGGCTTATCAAAAAGAACTTTTTGAACAATATGTTCAAACTGAGATGTCAAATGATGTCAGTTTAACAAGGGAACAAGCAGAGGAACTTGTCAAAACCTATTCTCAACCAGCTGGAGCTAGTGAACATCAAACAGGTTTGGCTATTGATATGAGTACAGTTGATTCTTTGAATGATAGCAATCAGGATGTTGTAAAACAATTGCAAGAGCTAGCACCAAATTATGGATTTATTTTAAGGTTTGAATCGAATAAACATCATTTTACCGGTGTTGGTTATGAAGATTGGCATTTTAGATATGTTGGTAAAGCATCGGCCAAGTATATGACTGAACATCAGTTGTCATTGGAAGAGTATATCATGTTATTAAAGGAGAATGGAAAATGAGAAAAAGGCTATCCTTACCTTATTTAGGATGTGTCTCTATTTTTGTTTTGGTAGTTGTATTGATTCCACTCTTGATAAATACAAAAGTTCGCCAAGTAGATAGTTTACAATCTGTTTCGTATTCTAGAGAAGATTTTATTGAGATGGTTGCCCCTGACATTGTAAAAGTTGCTAAAAGTTATGGGATAAAGCCCTCAATTGTGATTGCTAAGGCTGCGATTGACTCTGAGTATGGTGAAACGCTTTTATCTCAAAAGTATCATAATCTTTATCATATTAAAGCGACTGGAAGAGAACATTCAGTTAGTTTAAAAACAAGTGATGAGCAATATGTAGTTACATATAAAGTATATAAAACATGGCGTTCATCTATTTATGATTATTTTGGTAAGATTAAAGATGGAAGTGTAGGGCGTAAGAAGTTTTATGTTTATTTAATTTCACAAAAAAATTATAAAGATATGACCTCTATTATGGAATCTTATAATGGGGATGGAAGTAAAACTTACGCTAAACGTTTAATAGAAGTGGTTAAAGCCTATCAACTGACTCAGTATGATAAATAGATAAAGGCTTTAAAATACAAGGTTTTAAGTAAAATTAGCACTCTTTTAAAAAGAGTGCTAATTTTTTGTGTTTTTCTCTTGACATGATTAAATAAAGGAGTATAATAGACTTATAAAAAAGTTAGCAGTCTTATATAGAGAGTGCTAAAAGGAGGTAAGCATGATTACAAAGCGTCAAAATGATATTTTGAATCTTATAGTAGAATTGTTTACTTCGACACATGAACCTGTTGGCTCTAAGCTTTTACAATCTAGTATCGATTCTAGTAGTGCCACTATTAGAAATGATATGGCGAAGTTAGAAAAATTAGGATTATTAGAAAAGGCCCATACTTCTAGTGGTCGAAGACCTAGTACAGCGGGTTTTAAATATTTTGTAGAGCACTCATTGCATCTTGATCATATCAATGAGCAAGATATGTACCAGGTAATAAAGTCTTTTGACTTTGAAGCTTATAAGCCAGATGATATCTTAAAGCAAGCTAGTCTTATTTTAGCAGATTTGACAGGTTTTACTGCAGTGGTGTTAGATGTTGAACCAGCGAGACAAAAGTTAAGTTCGTTCGATATTGTTCAGCTAAGTGCACATGATGCCTTAGCAATATTAACGCTAGATGACTCAAAACCTGTAACAGTTCAATTTGCTATTCCTAAGAGTTTTTTAGCAAAAGAGCTTCTTATCTTGAAAGATATGGTGAGAGAACGTTTGGTTGGTCTTAATGTGAGGGATATTCATTTTAAGATGAGAACGGAAATTCCACAGATTATTCATAAATACTTTTTAATTACGGATAATGTATTAGACTTATGTGATTATTTATTTTCTCACTTATTTGACGAGACAGTCTATATAGGAGGAAAGGTTAGTTCGCTAGACTACTCTGATTTGAAGACTTATCAATTTTTAGATAATCCACAGTCTGTAGCTTTATCCTTACGTCAGGTTATGACGGCAGAAGAAATGACCAATGTTCAAGTTGCAGATAGCAAAGAAGAATCGTTATCGGATTTAGCAGTACTAACCCATAAATTTATTATTCCATACAGGGGGATTGGCTTATTATCACTCATTGGTCCTGTAACCATGGATTATAAACGTAGCATTGGTTTGATGACTGTTATTGGGAAAGTGCTCGCTGCTAAGTTAAATGATTATTATCGATATTTAAATAGTAATCACTATGAAGTGAATTAAATAGAAAAGAAAGAGGGTAAGCCTTGACTAAGAAGAAAGAAAAAAAAGAAAAAATGCCTGTTGAAGAGGAAGTCGTAAAAAACGAAACAGTGACAGAAGAAACCGTTGAAGCTGTTAGCAATAAAGCATTAGAGGAAGCTTTGAATAAGGCAGAGGAGTTTGAAAACAAATACCTTCGTGCTCATGCAGAAATGCAGAATATACAGCGTCGTGCAAATGAAGAACGTCAACAACTTCAAAAGTATCGTTCACAAGATTTGGCAAAAGCAATATTACCAAGTCTTGATAATATTGAGCGAGCGTTAGCGGTTGAGGGAATAACAGATGATGTTAAAAAAGGTCTTGAAATGGTGCAAGAAAGTTTAGCACAGGCACTCAAAGAAGAAGGGATAGTAGAAGTGGAAGTGGAAACATTTGACCCTAATCTTCATATGGCTGTTCAAACTTTACCTGCTGATGAAGAACATCCAGCAGATACGATTGCACAAGTTTTCCAAAAAGGCTATAAACTACATGAGCGTTTATTAAGACCAGCTATGGTCATTGTTTATAACTAAAATCTTGTCCGAAAAGACATTAAACTATAAATGAAAGAAAAGAAAATTTAAAGAGGTAAAAATATGTCTAAAATTATTGGTATTGACTTAGGAACAACAAACTCAGCAGTTGCAGTACTTGAAGGTACTGAAAGTAAAATCATTGCAAATCCAGAGGGGAATCGTACAACTCCTTCAGTAGTGTCATTTAAAAATGGTGAAATCATCGTTGGTGATGCTGCAAAACGTCAAGCGGTAACAAACCCAGATACAATCATTTCAATTAAATCAAAAATGGGAACATCTGAAAAGGTTGCAGCTAATGGTAAAGAATACACACCACAAGAAATTTCAGCAATGATACTTCAATATTTAAAAGGTTATGCTGAAGAGTATCTTGGTGAAAAAGTAACAAAAGCTGTTATTACAGTTCCTGCTTACTTTAATGATGCACAACGTCAAGCAACAAAAGACGCTGGTAAAATCGCTGGTTTGGAAGTAGAACGTATTGTCAATGAACCAACTGCAGCAGCTCTTGCATACGGTCTTGATAAAACTGACAAAGATGAAAAAATCTTAGTATTTGACCTTGGTGGTGGTACATTTGACGTTTCAATCCTTGAATTAGGTGATGGTGTCTTTGATGTATTGGCAACAGCAGGGGACAACAAACTTGGTGGTGACGATTTTGACCAAAAAATTATTGATTGGTTAGTTGCTGAATTCAAGAAAGAAAATGGTATCGACTTAGGTGCTGATAAGATGGCTCTTCAACGTTTGAAAGATGCGGCTGAAAAAGCTAAAAAAGATCTTTCAGGTGTGACACAAACTCAAATCAGCTTACCATTTATCACTGCAGGTGCTGCAGGACCACTTCACTTAGAAATGAGTCTTTCACGTGCGAAATTTGATGATCTAACTCGTGACCTTGTAGAACGTACAAAAACACCAGTTCGTCAAGCGTTATCAGATGCTGGCTTATCATTATCCGAAATTGACGAGGTCATCTTAGTTGGTGGTTCAACTCGTATTCCTGCCGTTGTCGAAGCTGTAAAAGCTGAAACAGGTAAAGAACCAAACAAATCAGTAAACCCTGATGAAGTTGTTGCGATGGGTGCTGCTATTCAAGGTGGAGTTATCACTGGTGATGTTAAAGACGTTGTTCTTCTTGACGTTACACCATTATCGCTTGGTATTGAAACAATGGGTGGAGTCTTCACTAAATTAATCGACCGTAACACAACAATTCCAACATCTAAATCACAAGTCTTCTCAACAGCAGCAGACAATCAACCAGCCGTTGATATCCATGTTCTTCAAGGTGAACGTCCAATGGCAGCTGATAATAAAACACTTGGACGTTTCCAATTAACTGATATTCCAGCTGCACCTCGTGGAATCCCTCAAATTGAAGTAACATTTGATATTGATAAAAATGGTATCGTATCAGTTAAAGCTAAAGATCTTGGAACTCAAAAGGAACAAACAATTGTTATCCAATCAAATAGTGGTTTAACTGATGAAGAAATCGATAAAATGATGAAAGATGCAGAAGCTAACGCTGAAGCAGATAAAAAACGTAAAGAAGAAGTTGACCTTAAGAATGAAGTTGACCAAGCTATCTTTGCAACAGAAAAAACAATCAAAGAAACAGAAGGTAAAGGTTTTGATGCTGAACGTGATGCTGCTCAATCAGCACTTGATGAATTAAAATCAGCACAAGAATCAGGAAACCTTGATGATATGAAAGCTAAACTTGAAGCTCTTAACGAAAAAGCACAAGCTCTAGCAGTAAAACTTTATGAACAAGCAGCCGCAGCTCAACAAGCTCAAGCAGGAACAGAATCAGCAAGTGCAGATACAGCATCAGCTGGTGATGATGTTGTTGATGGTGAATTCACTGAAAAATAAGAAAGTATCTAGGCTACATCCATAAGTGCTTGTAAAGACTTAAAATGTTAATAAAAATAGAGGTTGATACGACTCAGTTGCAACCTCTATTTTTAAATAAAATAATAGATACAAAAAAATTTAAAAGGGAATAATTATGAATAATACAGAATTTTATGAACGCTTAGGTGTCTCAAAAGATGCCTCTCAAGATGAAATCAAAAAAGCTTATCGTAAAATGTCTAAAAAGTACCATCCAGATATCAATAAAGAAGCTGGGGCAGAACAAAAGTATAAGGATATTCAAGAAGCTTATGAAACTTTAGGTGATGCTCAAAAACGCTCTAATTATGACCAGTTTGGTGCAGCAGGAGCACAAGGTGGTTTTGGCGGTGGCGCTGGTGGTTTTGGTGGCTTTGATAGTAGTGGTTTTGGTGGCTTTGAAGATATTTTTTCAAGTTTCTTTGGTGGTGGAGGTATGCGTAATCCTAATGCACCACGCCAAGGAGATGATCTTCAATACAGAGTTGATTTAACATTTGAAGAAGCTATTTTTGGTGTAGAAAAGGAAGTAAGTTATAATCGTGAAGCTTCATGTTCGACATGTTCTGGAACTGGGGCTAAGCCAGGAACTCATCCAACAACATGTAGTAAGTGTCATGGAGCTGGTGCGATTAATGTTGATACACAAACACCTCTCGGTATGATGAGACGTCAGGTAACATGTGATGTTTGTCATGGAACAGGTCAAGAAATTAAAGAAAAATGTTCGACATGTCATGGAACAGGTCATGAAAAGAAAACACACAAAGTGTCAGTTAAAATCCCTGCTGGTGTTGAAACAGGTCAACAAATACGCCTACAAGGTCAAGGTGAGGCAGGATTCAATGGTGGTCCTTATGGTGATTTGTTTGTTGTTATTAATGTTGCACCAAGTAGCCAATTTGAACGTAACGGTTCAACCATTTATTATTCAATGGATATTAGTTTTGTTCAAGCTGCCCTAGGTGATACAGTTGAGGTACCGACAGTACATGGAAATGTTGAGATGACAATTCCAGCAGGTACTCAAACTGGTAAAACATTTAGACTTAAAGGTAAGGGAGCACCTAAACTTCGTGGTGGTCAAGGTGATCAACATGTAACGTTTAATATTGTTACTCCTACAAAATTAAATGACGCTCAGAAGGAAGCATTAAAAGCATTTGCTGAGGCTAGTGGAGATAGAGTTGTTCATCCGAAGAAAAAAGGCTTCTTTGACAAAGTTAAAGATGCTTTAGAGGACATCTAAGATTAAAAAGAGTTAGAATAAAGGTTCTGACTCTTTTTTATTTTGGGATAGCTAAATCTTAATAATGTCACTTTATCTTATGGATTTTTATAAAATATTATTGACATAATATTTAATTTTGGTTAGAATGATAATAATTAATGAAAGGAGATAGAACAATGAACAACAAACTATTTAAACAAATTGTTTTTTTTATCGTAATTGCAACTCCTTTATCAACGGTTAAATAGTCTCTAGTAGACTAACTGCCCATGATAGAGGTCTATCATGGGTTTTTGTGTGCTTAAATTTATTTTTTAGCTGCTTTTTAAGGGCGTTTTTGTACCTATATCTTCACAACCTCATGATGGAATTGAAAAGTTTTAGTGAGGTTTTTATGTTTTCGTTATTATTTGATTATGTCAAAAAGCATAAGTGGGTTTATCTTTTTGCCTTAGTTGCTCTTGTGATTTATGATATCACGCTCATTATGCCCACAAAAATTGTTCAAAGTCTTATTGATATGATGACACAGAGGGATTTGACAAGAGAGTTACTCTTGCAAAATATCTTTTTGCTCATTGGTATTGTTATTTTAAATTATATGACAGGCTATATTTGGGGAGTGAATATTTTTCGTTCCTCCTCACAATTTAAGACGGAACTTCAGGAAGGGTTATTTGTAAAATTGATTAGAATGCGAAAACCTTTCTTTGAAAAATTTCGTTCAGGTGATATGTTGACCCGTTTTAGTTCAGATGTTGAGTCAATTGAGGAGCTTTTGGGCTATGGGGTGATGACTATTGTCTATGCAGGAGGAATGATTATTTTTATAATTCCTACCATGCTTTTCATTTCTTGGCAAATTACACTTTTATCTCTTATGCCCCTTTTGACAATGATTGTAGTCATGTATTTTATCGGGCAATATCTTGAGAAGAAGATTGAGCGTAATCGTGATGCTGTAGGTGTTCTTAATAACGGTGTTTTGGAGACAGTAGAGGGGGTCCGAGTCATAAGAGCCTATAGCCAAAAAGAAATGTTGGGTCAGAATTTTAGGTCTAAAACACAGAGCTTAAGAGAAGACAATGATGCCATTATTCTTGTTCAAGCAACCTATGGTCCAGCCTTTGTTATATCACTTACCTTGTCAACAGTTATTGTCCTAGGCTTGGGAGCTAGTTTTGTACAAACAGGGCAAATCACTTTGGGACAAGTCCTAGCACTTCAACTTTACATTGTGAGTTTGCTTGAGCCATTCTCAATGGTTTCTGATATTATTCTTGTTTATCAAGTTGCTAAAATTAGCTTTAATAAGGTTATCGAAGTCCTTGAAACAAGTGATGACCTTGAAGATGATGGTGAGCTTGGCATTGAGCATATTGAGTGTATTGATTTTAAAAAGTATAGCTTTACCTATCCTAATGCTACCCAACCAAGCTTAGTTGGGATTGAGAGTAGCATCTTATCAGGACAGACGATTGGTTTGGTAGGACCTACTGGCTCTGGGAAATCCACTTTTGTCAAGCAACTTTTAAGACAATACCGTGTTGGAACAGGAGATTTGTTAGTGAACGGCAAGCCCATTACATCTTATCAGAAGAAAGCTATTGAGAATTTGATTGGCTATGTTCCTCAAGAACACATTTTATTTTCAAAAACGGTAGCTGAGAATATCGCTATGGGTGGAGTAGGTGTTAGTGAGCGGGATATTCTCACAGCTGTTGAAACTGCAGATTTCACGAAAGATTTGGCCAATTTATTGGATGGCTTAGCAACTCAAATAGGAGAGAATGGTGTGTCTATTTCTGGAGGTCAAAAGCAGAGAATTTCGATTGCTAGAGCCTTTATTCGTGATCCAGAACTCTTAATTTTAGATGATTCCTTATCAGCGGTAGATGCTAAGACTGAACAGCAAATCATTGCAAATATTCAAGCCAAACGCTCAGGTAAGACAACGCTTATTGTTACCCATCGTTTATCAGCTGTCATGCATGCTGATAAGATTTTAGTGCTTGATAAAGGTCGTATTATTTCATCTGGAACATCTGAAGAACTACTTGCTGAGGGTGGTTGGTATGCCCAACAATATGACCGCCAAAAATTAGAAAGTAAGGAGGAAGTCTAGTGAAAACGATTCTTAAGTTAATCAAAGAACTTGACTTTGTCAAAAGACTATTTCTTAGTGGTCTTTTATTGATTGCATTAGCTTCTGGTGGAAGACAAGTTGCACCAATTATTCTCCAAAAAGCTATTGACGGTCCCCTTACTGATTTAGTTAAAGGTAAAAAAGAAGCTGGAACTTCCTTTCTTTACCTCCTATTAGGCTATCTTGTCTTAATTTTTTTGATGATATTACTTAGCTACATTGCAACAAGAATTTTGTCTCATTGTGCCAACCGAGTTATTGAAAATTTACGCAATAAAGCCTATCAAATCATGCAAGAATTACCAGTTGCTTATTTTGACGACAAGCCTGCAGGTAAGGTGGCAACAACTATTGTTAATGATACCGAAACTCTTCGTCAGCAATTTTACAGCCAGCTTTTAACAAATGTATTTGTCAACGTTCTACAATTGCTTTTTATCTATGTTATTGTCTTTTCACTTAATGTGTATTTAGGGATTGTGTTGCTTTTGCTTCTTCCGATTTTGTGGCTATGGCAACATGTCTATCAAAAATTATCTGAAATAACTTTAAAAGAATATTATGAAGGACGTAGTCATCTTAATAGTATTGTCAATGAGAGTATCAACGGTATTGATATTTTACAGCTTTACCATCAAGAAGAAACCTTGGATAAAGATTTCAAAAAGACAACATCTCAGATGCTTAAACATTGGTATAAACTTATTTTTCTTGATTCAACCATCAATTGGAGCTTGACGGAATTTTTAAAATATATGATGATTGCCCTCATCTTAATAGTAACAGGTTATCAATTCTTAGGAGATTCAACATCTGTGTCACTAGGGCAACTCTTTATTTATATCAGTTATATGATGACACTTTTTGATATTATTAGTATGTTGGTTAGACAGTTTACGACTGTCCAACACGCCCTAAGTACTGGTGAGCGGGTACTTTCTTTCTTATCAGAAGAGACCGAAAGTGATGCCAAAGCTCAGTTACAAGTAATAAATGCTAGAGTATCATTTGAACATGTCAATTTTTCTTATGAAAAAGGAAAACCTGTTTTGAAGGATATTTCCATAAGAGCAGATAAGGGTGAAACAATTGCTCTTGTGGGCCATACTGGATCTGGTAAATCCTCTATCATGAACCTACTTTACAGATTTTACGATGCAGATTCAGGTGAGATTAGGATTGACGATCAGGACATACGGGAATTTTCACGAGAAAGTGTCCGTAAAAATATGGGAATTGTCCTTCAAGACCCCTTCTTATTTACAGGAACAATTGCAAGTAATGTTTCTATGGGAAACCCTAAGTATAGTGATGCGATGATTATTGAAGCTCTAAATGCAGTTGGTGCAGATAAAATGCTTGAGCGTTTACCGAAAGGTATCAATGAAGAAGTGACAGAAAAAGGTAGTCGTTTTTCTAGTGGGGAACGTCAATTAATTGCCTTTGCAAGAACGCTCATTACCAATCCAAAGATCTTAATTTTAGATGAAGCAACATCGCACATTGATACAGAAACAGAAGAAGTTATTCAAAAAGCTATGGAAGTTTTGAAATCAGGGCGGACAACCTTTATTATTGCCCACCGTCTATCAACCATCCAAACTGCCAATCAGATCTTAGTTCTTGATGCAGGTCGTATCGTTGAAAAGGGTAATCATGATAGTTTGATGCAATTAAATGGCAAATACGCTCAAATGTACCGTATGCAAATCAAAGAATAAATCAACCAAAACTGTACCCATACAGTTTTGGTTTTTTCGTTTGCAGACAGTACTCAAACTTGATAAAATAACAACATGACAAGATTTAAAGCAATTATTTCTTATGACGGCTATGCTTTTTGTGGTTTTCAACGACAAACAAATGAACGTAGTGTCCAAGAAGAAGTCGAGAAAACCCTAACACGTCTGACTAATGGTCAAGAGATTGTGGTACATGGTGCAGGGAGAACCGACAGTGGCGTCCATGCTCTTGGACAGGTTATTCATTTTGATTTACCCCAAGATAGAGACTGTGAAAAATTACGATTTGCCCTTGATACTCAAACGCCCGATGATATTGATGTGATTTCTATTGAAAAAGTTGCAGATGATTTCCATTGTAGGTACCAAAAACATCATAAAACATATGTTTTTTTAGTTGATATTGGTCGTCCCAAGAATCCTATGATGAGACATTATGCTACTCATTTTCCTTACTCTATTGATATTAACCTTATTAAGGAAGCGATTGTATTTTTAGAGGGAGAACATGATTTTACTGGGTTTACAGCTTCTGGCACAAGTGTTGAAAATAAAGTGAGAACGATTACTGAGGCGACAGTACTATTTGATTCTGACAATAAATTGTTAACTTTTACGTTTTCAGGAAATGGTTTTTTATACAAACAAATAAGGAATATGGTTGGGACCTTGCTAAAAATTGGTAATGGACGGATGCCAGTTGAGCAAGTGCAAAGGATTCTTATTGAAAAAGATAGGCAATTAGCAGGGCCAACGGCAGCGCCAAATGGTTTATATTTAAAGGAGATTAGATATGAGTAATGACCTTGTTTTATCTTTATCAGGTAATGATATTTTTAGTGGTGGCGGGCTGACTGCTGATTTAGCAACTTATACGATGAATGGTCTACATGGATTTGTTGCAGTCACTTGTTTAACCGCTCTTACAGAAAAGGGGTTTGAAGTGATTGCGACATCTTCGAATGTATTTAAACAGCAATTAGATAGTTTGAAGGATGTTCCATTTTCAGGAATTAAAATTGGTCTTTTACCTAACCCTAGTATTGCAAAAGTGGCTTTGGAGTTTGTGAAATCACATCAAAATCTTCCGATTGTCTTAGACCCAGTTTTAGTGTGTAAAGAGAAACATGATTCTTCTGTTGTGAACTTGAGAGATGAATTGTTAAGTTTTTTTCCTTATGTTACCATAGTAACTCCTAATTTAATAGAGGCTGAGATACTGACTGGAAAAAGTATTGAAACGCTAGACCAAATGATACAAGTAAGTAAAGAATTGTATGAAAAAGGAGCATCATCTGTCATCATAAAAGGAGGTAATCGTTTTGATAAAGATAAGGCTGTTGATGTCTTTTATGATGGACGAGATGTGGTTGTTTTAGAAAAACCCATATCATTGAAAAATAATGTTGGTGCTGGGTGTACTTTTGCTTCTAGCATTATAAGTCAACTTATCAAAAAACATTCTTGTCTTGAATCAACACGTATTGCTAAGGAATTCGTGTATCAAGCAATTCAATCATCACATCAATACGGAGTTGTACAAAATTATGAAATCAAATAAAACAAAAGAATTGACGACAGTTGCCATTTTAACTGCCGTAAGTGTTGTTTTGGGGCGTGCATTCTTAATACCTACTCCTACTGGTCTTTTGACTTTGTTAGATGCAGGTATATATTTTACGGCATTTTCAATAGGGGGACGACAAGCAGGTTTAGTGGGGGCTTTATCTGGTTTTCTTATCGATTTATTATCTGGTTATCCTCAGTGGATGTTCTTTAGCTTAATTGCTCATGGGAGTCAAGGTTTTTTGGCGGGTACATTTGAAAAAAATTATCGAATTATAGGTTTGGTTTGTGCAACTCTTGCGATGGTTGGAATCTATTTTATTTCTTCCTTGGTACTAGGTTATGGAATGGCATCGTCTATTGCGGCTGTTTCTGGTAATATAGGTCAAAATTTTTTGGGAATGATTGTGGGTTACATATTATCATTGGTATTCAAAGTTGTTAAAAGGTAGGTTATTATGTTGGAAGGCTTAAAATACGATTTAGAAAAAATCACCAAAGATATTCTTGATAGGAGTGGTATTAAAAAAGGACAATTATTTGTTTTGGGGTTATCATCTAGTGAGGTGTTAGGTGGTCATATTGGTCAAAATTCTAGTCTTGAAGTTGGAGATGTTATTGTCAAAACTTTGCTCGATATGCTAGATTCTAAAGGTATTTATTTAGCTGTTCAGGGGTGTGAGCATCTCAATCGAGCGTTAGTTGTCGAGGAAGACTATGCATTAAAGCATGATTTGGAAATTGTCAATGTTTTACCGAATTTACATGCAGGTGGAAGTGCTCAATTAGCAGCTTTTAAATATATGAAAAATCCTGTGGAAGTAGAAGAGGTAAAGGCATACGCTGGTATTGATATAGGAGATACTAGTATTGGGATGCATGTTAAAAGAGTACAAGTTCCCATTAGACCGATACAGAGAGATTTAGGGAAAGCACATGTAACGGCCTTAGCAAGTAGACCTAAGTTAATTGGAGGGGCTAGAGCTTTATACCATTCAGATGTTATCCGAAAAGATTAAACGATTAAAAACAGCTAGGTTGAAAACCTAGCTGTTTTTAATAAATTTAAATTAGTTTTTATAAATATATATGTGATTTATCTACTTATTCTTATCAAGTAATGTAATCTCTTGATTAATGAGTGCATCTTGATAGAGTTTGTAAAAAATAGCATAAATGTCACCTTGTTTACCATTTTTTACAATAATCTCGATACGAAAAACAAATTGGCCATTTGTTAAAATAATTGGGCCCACAATTTTTGGTTTTTGGATGATTTCAGGAAATTTAGGAATATTTTCTTGATTTATTTTAGAAATAATTGATGTGACTAAATCAAGATTAGTGTTTGTTGAAATAGGAAGGTCGATTTGGGAACGCATATTTCCTCTTGATTTATTGGTTACAACTGTAATACTACGATTAGGAACAAAATTTAAGCTACCATCGGGACCTTTTATCTGGGTGGTACGAATTCCTACGCTAATAATGGTTCCGGAAATTGTCCCAATATCAACATTATCACCAACCTCATATTGGTTTTCCAAAAGAATGAAAAAGCCATTAACGACGTCAGATAGAAACCCTTGAGCTCCTAACCCAATTGTGACACCAGCAATTCCAGCTCCAGCCAGTAAACTAGAGACTGGGATACCTAAGATGCTAAGGACCCAATAGAGTAATAGAAAATAGAGCACGTAGTTAATAAAATTATGTGTTAACTTGAGGATTGTTTTTTGCCTAGCTTTTGATTGATAAGAAAGGATGGACGATTTGGTTAGTGTTTTATCAAAAAGATGATTGATAATTTTTTTTATGATCAAAAATATGATAGTGAGTAAAATTAAGGAGACTGTTTTTGAGATGAACTCAAGAGTAATTGTTTCGATTTTAAATTGTTGAATGTATTTATTAAGTAGTGTCATAGAAATAGTTTAAACAAAAAGGTAGATTTTATCAAGATTTAGTTCGAAAGCAGGTTTTTGTATAAAAAACTTTTAAAAAGGCTAAAAATATGATAAAATAAAGCGTATTAATTATATTTAAGGAGAAATGACTTAATGTCTACATCATTTGAAAAAACAGCTACAAACCGTGGCGTTGTAACATTCACAATTGGACAAGATAAAATTAAACCAGCTCTTGATCAAGCATTTGCAAAAATTAAAAAAGATATTTCAGCCCCTGGATTCCGTAAAGGTCATATGCCACGTCCAGTCTTTAACCAAAAATTTGGTGAAGAAGCATTGTATGAAGATGCATTGAATATCATTTTACCATCAGTATATGAAGCAGCAATTAAAGAATTGAATCTTGATGTTGTATCACAACCAAAAATTGATATCACTTCAATGGCTAAAGGTCAAGACTGGGTTGTTACTGCAGAAGTTGTTACAAAACCAGAAGTAAAATTAGGAGCGTATAAAGATTTAGAAGTTTCTGTAGAAGTTTCTAAAGAAGTAACCGATGAAGAAGTTGATGCTAAGGTAGAACGTGAACGTGCTAATTTAGCAGAATTAGTGATTAAAGATTCGGCAGCTGAAAAAGGAGATACAGTCGTTATTGACTTTGTAGGTTCAGTAGATGGTGTTGAATTTGATGGTGGAAAAGGTGAAAACTTCTCACTTGAATTAGGTTCTGGTCAATTTATTCCTGGATTTGAGGATCAATTAGTTGGTTCTAAAGCGGGTGATACAGTTGATGTTAATGTAACATTCCCAGAAAACTACCAAGCTGAAGATTTAGCTGGTAAAGATGCTAAATTTGTAACAACAGTTCATGAAGTTAAGGCTAAAGAAGTTCCAGCTCTTGATGATGAATTAGCTAAAGATATTGATGAAGAAGTTGAAACATTAGCTGAATTAAAAGAAAAATACCGTAAAGAGTTAACATCAGCAAAAGAAATTGCATTTGATGATGCTGTTGAAGGTGCTGCCATTGATTTAGCAGTTTCTAATGCTGAAATTGTAGAATTACCAGAAGAAATGGTTCAAGAAGAAGTAAAACGTTCAATGAACGAGTTTATGGCAAATATGCAACGTCAAGGAATTTCTGCTGAAATGTATTTCCAATTAACTGGTACTACTGAAGAAGACCTTAAGAAACAATATGCGGCAGAAGCTGATCAACGTGTAAAAACAAACCTTGTAATTGAAGCAATTGCTAAAGCAGAAGGTTTTGAAGCAAGTGATGAAGAAATTGAAAAAGAAATTTCAGATTTAGCTACTGAATACAGTATGGAAGTTGCTCAAGTTCGTAATCTTCTTTCTGCTGATATGTTAAGACATGATATTGCAATGAAAAAAGCAGTAGAAGTGATTACAAGTTCAGCTAAGGTAAAATAATGATAAAAAAACAAAAGTGATTTACACTTTTGTTTTTTCTTTACAACAATTTATCAGTATTATAAATACTTTGACTTAACACATTTTTTAGCGTAAAATAATAAGTAATGACATATTAAGGAGAAATGCATTGGAATTAGACGTATTTGCTGGACAAGAAAAAAGTGAACTATCAATGATTGAAGTTGCTCGTGAAATTTTAGAAAAAAGTGGACGTGATAAAGAAATGTATTTCAATGATTTAGTCAATGAAATCCAAAATTATCTTGGTAAATCCGACCTTGAAATCCGTGAATCACTACCATTTTTCTATTCAGACTTAAATACTGATGGTAGTTTTATTCCTCTTGGAGATAATAAATGGGGTCTTCGTTCATGGTATGCTATTGATGAAATTGATGAAGAAATTATCACCCTTGAAGATGAGGTAGAAGGTGCTCCAAAACGTAAAAAGAAACGTGTTAATGCCTTTATGGATGGTGATGAGGATGCGATTGATTATGCAGATGATGATCCAGAAGATGAAGACTTTGTTGCTGGGTCAGATGATTCTGAGTATGATGATGAGAATCCCGACGATGAAAAATCAGAAGTGGAATCTTATGATTCAGAAATCAATGAAATTATTACAGATGATGATATCGATGAAGATGTCATACTAGATGATGAAGATGATGAAGAATTCTCAGATGAAGACGAGTAATTTTGATTGACAAAAGGTCTAATATAGTTTATATTATTATTCGGGCACCTCTTTTACAGAGGTCGGTAAAGCTCCCTAGTAATAGGGGGCTATTTTGTTTTTCCCAGAAGTATGAAATTAAGAAGGAGTTTTTTATGACGAAGTATATTTTTGTCACTGGTGGTGTGGTTTCTTCAATTGGTAAGGGTATTGTTGCAGCTAGTTTAGGACGTTTATTGAAAAATCGTGGTTTAAAAGTAACGATTCAAAAATTTGACCCGTATATCAATATTGACCCAGGGACAATGAGTCCATATCAACACGGTGAGGTTTATGTAACAGATGACGGTGCAGAAACTGACTTAGATTTAGGACACTATGAACGTTTTATTGATATTAATCTTAATAAATACTCTAATGTTACAACTGGGAAAATCTATAGTGAAGTTTTACGTAAAGAACGTCGTGGTGAGTATTTAGGTGCTACTGTCCAAGTTATTCCTCATATTACGGATGCTCTAAAAGAAAAGATTAAACGTGCTGCTATGACAACAGATTCAGATGTTGTTATTACGGAAGTTGGAGGAACTGTAGGTGATATTGAGAGTCTCCCATTTTTAGAAGCACTTCGTCAAATGAAAGCTGACGTTGGTAGTGATAATGTGATGTATATTCATACGACATTACTGCCGTATCTAAAAGCAGCAGGTGAAATGAAAACTAAACCAACTCAGCATTCTGTTAAAGAGTTACGTGGTTTAGGTATTCAACCAAATATGCTTGTTATTCGTACAGAACAGCCTGTTGAACAGGGCATAAAAAATAAATTAGCTCAATTTTGTGACGTTGCTCCTGAAGCTGTTATTGAGTCTATGGATGTTGAACATATCTATCAAATCCCTTTAAATCTTCAAGCTCAAAATATGGATCAAATTGTTTGTGACCACCTTAAAATAGATGCTCCTAAAGCTGATATGACAGAATGGTCAAATATGGTTGATAAAGTACTTCATTTGAAGAAAAAGACCAAGATTGCTTTGGTAGGAAAATACGTTGAATTACCCGATGCATATCTATCTGTTGTAGAAGCACTTAAACATTCAGGATATAAAAATGATGCTGAAATTGATTTGAACTGGGTAAATGCTAACGAAGTAACAGATGAAAACGTTGCGGAATTATTGGGTGATGCGGATGGTATTATTATTCCTGGAGGATTCGGACATCGTGGTACAGAAGGAAAAATTCAAGCCATCCGATATGCACGTGAGAATGATGTTCCAATGTTAGGTGTTTGTTTGGGTATGCAATTGACTTGTGTTGAGTTTGCTAGAAATGTTTTAAACATGGAAGATGCTAACTCTACAGAATTAAACTCAGATACAAAATATCCTATCATTGATTTAATGACGGATCAAGTTGATATCGAAGATATGGGTGGAACGCTTCGCTTGGGCTTATACCCGTGTAAATTAAAAACAGGTTCAAAAGCTGCTGCAGCCTATGGAAATCAAGAAGTCGTTCAAAAGCGTCATCGTCACCGTTATGAGTTTAATACTAAATTCCGTGACCAGTTTGAAGATGCCGGTTTGGTTTTCTCAGGTGTATCACCAGATAACCGTTTGATGGAAATTGTTGAATTACCAGATAAAAAATTCTTTGTGGCTGCACAATACCATCCCGAATTGCAAAGTCGACCAAACCATGCTGAGGAACTTTATGCAGCGTTTGTGACAGCAGCAATTGAAAATAGTAAATAAAGGAAAGAAGAATAGACTGTGTCTATTCCTTTTTCGCCTATTATTAGAGTTAGAGAAAAATGATGAAAAAAAGAAAATTAGGACGTTTAATATTTGGAATAGTATTCGCCATATTTTTAGTAACATTAGGGGCAAGTTTTTATTTTTTCCACGTTGCACAAGTACGTGGTGAAAAGTCTTTTATCAACTATAGTAAACGGAAAAAAACAGACCCTTTATATATTTATGAACAAAATTTTGATAAATTAGAGAAAACAACGCTTGAAATGACTAATCTTGGAGTGAAACAAGATGCCTGGTATGTACCTTCAGAAAAGCCGACTACTCGTACAGTGATTACTGTTCATGGTTTCACAAATAGTAAAAAAAATATGAAGGCTTATGCTTGGCTTTTTCATAAACTAGGATACAACGTGTTAATACCTGATAATATGGCTCACGGAGATAGTGAAGGTGAGTTGATTGGGTACGGTTGGAACGATAGGTTGAACGTCATAAAATGGTCTAAATATTTAGTCGATGAAATGCATGCTACTGACATCAATCTATTTGGTGTTTCGATGGGTGCAGCTACTGTCATGATGGCAAGTGGAGAAACCTTACCATCAGAAGTTAAAACAATTATAGAAGATTGTGGATATACTAGTGTATGGGATGAATTAAAATTTCAGGCTAAAGAAATGTATCATCTGCCGGCTTTTCCTATATTATATGAAGTTTCTTCACTTTCTAAGATAAGAGCGGGCTTCTCTTATGGACAAGCAAGTAGTGTTAAGCAATTGAAAAAAAATCACTTACCAATACTTTTTATACATGGTAGTAAAGATACCTTTGTTCCGACTCAAATGGTTTATGAAAACTATAAAGCAAGTAAAGCTCCTAAAGAGTTATATGTAGCTAAAGGGGCAGGTCATGCAAAATCTTTTGAAAAGAATCCAAAGATCTATGAAGATAAAATTACTAGCTTTTTAAAGAAATACGACAAATAGTATTGACAGCAATAGAATAACTTGATATAATTTATTCTGTTGTAGCGGGGATGGCGGAATTGGCAGACGCGCAGGACTAAGGATCCTGTGACCGCTTTAGGTCGTGTGGGTTCAAGTCCCACTCTCCGCAAAAAAGCGAACCTTAAGGTTCGCTTTTTTTATGCTTAAATAATAGAATTTGAAAACTTTTGATAAATTTTGAAAGAATTACGTGAAGTTATCAACAAATACTAGTTTTTTTAAGGGAATTGTGCTAAAATGTACAATGTAAAAGGGAATGGTTCAGTCAATTCTCAAAAAATAAATAGGAGGCCTTTTAAAAATGGCAATCGTTTCAGCAGAAAAATTTGTCCAAGCAGCTCGTGACAATGGTTATGCAGTTGGTGGATTTAACACAAATAACCTTGAGTGGACACAAGCAATCTTGCGTGCAGCAGAAGCTAAACAAGCTCCAGTATTAATCCAAACTTCTATGGGTGCTGCTAAATATATGGGTGGTTACAAAGTTTGTAAAACATTGATTGAATCACTTGTTGAATCAATGGGTATTACAGTACCAGTTGCTATTCATTTAGACCATGGTCATTATGAAGATGCTCTTGAGTGTATCGAAGTTGGTTATACTTCAATCATGTTTGATGGGTCACATCTTCCAGTTGAAGAAAACTTAGAAAAAGCTCGTGAAGTTGTAAAATTAGCACACGCTAAAGGTATCTCAGTGGAAGCTGAAGTTGGTACTATCGGTGGAGAAGAAGATGGTATCGTTGGTAGAGGTGAATTGGCACCAATCGAAGATGCTAAAGCTATGGTTGAAACTGGTATTGACTTCTTAGCAGCTGGTATTGGAAATATCCACGGACCATACCCTGCAAACTGGGAAGGTCTTGCTTTAGATCACTTGAAGAAATTAACTGAAGCTGTTCCAGGTTTCCCAATCGTTCTTCACGGTGGTTCAGGTATTCCTGATGACCAAATTCAAGAAGCTATCCGTTTAGGTGTTGCTAAAGTTAACGTTAATACTGAATGCCAAATCGCATTCTCTAACGCTACTCGTAAATTTGCTGCAGATTACGCTGCAAATGAAGCAGAATACGACAAGAAAAAACTCTTTGACCCGCGTAAATTCTTGGCTCCAGGTGTTAAAGCTATCCAAGAATCAGTTGAAGAACGTATCGATGTATTTGGTTCAGCAAACAAAGCTTAATCAGAATAGATAGATGAAAAGTTACCTTTTAGGGGTAACTTTTTCTTTTAAATCAAATTAATAGAAAATATTTTTAAATTTCTTGCTTGTTTTTTAAAATTGTGATATTATAGATATTACATGTGGTGGAAAACCTAATTTTATCAGGAGGAATAGATAGATGGCTAAAGTATGTTATTTTACTGGACGTAAAACTGTTTCAGGAAACAACCGTTCTCATGCAATGAACCAAACAAAGCGTACAGTTAAACCAAATCTTCAAAAAGTAACGGTTTTAATCGATGGCAAACCTAAAAAAGTTTGGGCATCAGCTCGTGCTCTTAAATCTGGTAAAGTAGAACGCGTATAATTTTGTGATAAAAGCCTACGGGCTTTTTTTCGTTGTTTGTTGCTATAAAACTATTTTTTTACAAGATTTCAAATCTATGATAAAATAAAGTGATAGAAACTTTTTTGAGGTAGTAGTATGACTGTTAAAATTAATACGAAAGATGGCCAGATTGAGTTGGCTGATAGTGTCATTGCAACTGTTGTTGGAGGTTCAGCAACGGAGATTTTTGGTGTCGTAGGGATGGCAAGTAAAAGTACTATCAAGGATAACTTTAATGCTCTTCTCCGTAAAGAAAATTATGCTAAGGGTGTTGTTGTTAAATCCACAGATAAGGGTATCTCTGTAGATTTGTACACTGTAATGAGTTATGGTGTTAAAATCAGTGAAGTTTCTAAAAATATTCAAGAATGTGTAAAATTTAATCTTGAAAATCAATTGGGACTTTTAGTTGATGCTGTAAATGTCTATATTCAAAATATTAAAGTGGTAGGAGAAGATTAGTGTCAAAGATCACAACAAGTTTATTCCAAGAGATGGTTCAAGCTGCTAGTACACGTTTAGGGAACCAAGTGGAGTATGTTAATTCTCTAAATGTTTTTCCGGTTCCTGATGGAGATACTGGAACTAACATGGGGATGACAATGGAAAACGGTGCAAAGGAAGTTTCAGATAAGCCTGCATCTACAGTTGGAGAAGTTGGACAAATTTTATCAAAAGGACTTTTAATGGGGGCACGAGGAAACTCTGGTGTCATCACCTCTCAGTTATTCAGAGGATTCGGTCAAAGTATTAAAGATAAAACTGAACTTGATGGTAAAGAACTAGCTCAAGCTTTTCAAATGGGTGTCGAAGTTGCTTATAAAGCTGTAATGAAACCTGTAGAAGGAACCATTTTAACAGTATCAAGGGGAGCTGCGACAGCAGCTTTGAAGAAGTCAGAAGAGTCTGATGATGTGGTTGAAGTGATGACTGCTACATTAGAAGGAGCAAAACGAGCTCTTGCTAAAACACCTGAAATGTTACCTGTTCTTAAAGAAGTAGGTGTTGTAGATTCTGGTGGTCAAGGCTTGGTTTATATTTATGAAGGTTTTTTGTCTGCATTGACAGGTGAATATATTGCCTCAGAAGAATTTCAAGCAACACCTGCTAATATGTCAGAAATGATTAATGCAGAACACCACAAATCAGTTGCAGG
Organism: Streptococcus sp.; assembly: GCA_030527925.1. Classification (GTDB taxonomy): domain Bacteria; phylum Bacillota; class Bacilli; order Lactobacillales; family Streptococcaceae; genus Streptococcus. The sequence goes on along the minus strand of JAUMZW010000003.1, from coordinate 45,125 downwards.
TCATATTGCAACTGAAGAAATAACTTTTGGTTATTGTACCGAAATTATGGTTGCTTTACGTAAGGGACCAACTTACTCAAAAGAATTTGATTACGAAGAGTTTCAAGGGTATTTAAGTGGACTTGGAGACTCGTTACTTGTTGTCAATGATGATGAGATTGTGAAGGTGCATGTCCATACAGAAGATCCAGGCTTAGTGATGCAAGAAGGTTTGAAATACGGAGCTCTTGTAAAAGTTAAAGTAGATAACATGAGAAGCCAACATGAGCATGAGGTTCAAAAGACTGTGGCTACTAATCTACCTAAGAAACCGTATGGAATTATTGCTGTTGTTGCTGGTGAAGGCTTATCGGAGATATTAAAATCTCAAGGTGTTGATTATATCATTTCTGGTGGTCAGACAATGAATCCTTCAACAGAGGATATTGTTAAAGCCATTGATTCTCTAAATGTTGAAAATATTATTATCTTACCTAATAATAAAAATATTTTCATGGCTGCTCAATCAGCAGCAGAAGTATCCACTATTCCAGCTGTGGTTGTTGAAACCAAAACAGTTCCACAAGCTTTAACAAGTTTATTAGTGTTTGATGCTAATAAATCTTTAACTGAAAATCAACAGGCTATGACAGATAGTTTATCTGATGTTGTTAGTGGAAGTGTGACTTTTGCCGTTCGTGATACAACGATTGATGGTTTAGATATTCATAAAAATGATTTTATTGGTATGGTTGAAGGAAAGATTGTTGTTTCAAAATCAGATGTTTTGGATGCAACTAAAGATACTTTGCTAAAAATGATTACAGAAGACAGTGAAATTGTCACGCTTTATATTGGGCAAGATGGTAATAGGACAATTGTAGAGCAGTTAGTTGATTTCATAGAGTCACAATTTGAGGATATTGAAGTTGAAGTCCACCAAGGAGATCAGCCTGTTTACCCATATCTCATGAGTGTAGAATAGTGATAAAAGTTTATAAATGATTTAAAAGATTGAGAGTGATTTCTCAATCTTTTTTGTAATACACAAGTATAAAGAAAATTTTAAGAAATTTATAGTAAACTGAGCAATATTTTTAACATTTGATGTTAGAAACTAAGAAACTTCTATTGCAAAATTTTTTTAAAGTGTTATTATATACAGTAAGCATTTGAATTTTTAGAAAATTTGAACAATAGATAAAGAAGGAGGAAATCGTGGAAGAAATTAAATTAGATGAACCAAAAAATGGCTCAGAGTTAGTATTAGAAACTTTGAAGAATCTAGGGGTAGATACTATTTTTGGATATCCAGGTGGTGCAGTCTTACCTCTTTATGACGCTATATATGGTTTTAAAGATATTAAGCACATTTTAGCAAGACACGAACAAGGAGCCCTTCATGAAGCAGAAGGTTATGCTAAGTCTACTGGTAGAATTGGTGTTTCTGTCGTAACTAGTGGACCAGGAGCCACTAATGCCATCACAGGAATTGCTGATGCTATGGGAGATAGTGTTCCTTTATTAGTATTTACAGGTCAAGTTGCTACAGCAGGAATAGGTAAGGATGCTTTCCAAGAAGCTGATATTATTGGTGTAACAATGCCAATTACAAAATATAATTACCAAATACGCAATGTTAAAGATATCCCTAGAATTGTTACAGAAGCTGTGCATATTGCTCTTACAGGTAGACCAGGTCCTGTAGTTATTGATTTACCAAAAGATATTTCAGAGCATGTAACGGATACTGTATACGATTCTAATATTGATATTCCTAGTTACCAACCTGTATTAGAGCCAAATGGACTACAATTGAAACGTCTTTTAGAACAATTATCAGTTTCTAAAAAACCAATTATTGTAGCTGGAGGTGGTGTTAACTATTCTGGAGCTTCTAAAGAATTGGTAGCATTTGCAGAACGTTATAACATTCCCGTTGTGTCAACTCTATTAAGTATAGGAGTTATTCCTACAGACCATCGCTTATCTTTAGGTATGGGAGGGATGCACGGTTCTTACGCTGCTAATATCTCTTTGGTTGAGAGCGACTTTATTATTAATTTTGGTTCTCGCTTTGCTGATCGTCTAACTGGGAATCCTAATACCTTTGCTAAAAAGGCGGTTGTGGCTCATATTGATATTGATGCAGCTGAAATTGGTAAAGTAGTCGAAACTCAAATCCCTGTTGTTGGAGATGCTAAATTAGCTTTAGAAACGTTACTATCATTTGACACTGTTCCAACCAATTATACTAAATGGGTAGACAAAGTTTTAGCAAACATGGCTAAAGCACCATTTGGCTATGATTTTGATGAAAAAGTCATTAAACCTCAACATGTGATTGAGATAGTTGGAAAGTTAACCAAAGGTGAAGCAATTGTTGTTACGGATGTAGGTCAACATCAGATGTGGGTATCACAATTTTATCCATTTAAAAAAGAACGTCAATTAATAACCTCTGGTGGACTTGGGACTATGGGATTCGGAATTCCCGCTGCTATAGGTGCTAAATTAGCTAATCCAGAAGCAGAGGTTGTTCTTTTTGTTGGAGATGGTGGATTTCAAATGACTAACCAAGAATTGGCAATATTAAATGGTTATGGTGTCCCAATAAAAGTCGTTTTAATTAATAATCATTCTCTAGGAATGGTGAGACAATGGCAAGAATCCTTCTATGAAGAGCACCGTAGCGAGTCAACTTTTGATGATGAGCCAAATTTCCAATTACTTGCAGAAGCATATGGTATCAGTCATTACAAATTTACAAATCCACAAACAATCGAAGAAGATTTGAAAGTAATGTTAGAGAATCGTCCTACCCTAATTGAGGTAAGTATCTCAAATCGGGAACATGTTTATCCGATGGTCCCTACAGGAAAATCAAATAGTGAGATGTTGGGGGTAAGATTTAATGCGTAGAATGATTACAGCCAAACTTTATAATTCAACAGGAGTATTGAATCGTTTCACAGGTGTCTTGTCTAGAAGGCAGGTTAGTATTGAATCAATTTCAGTGGGTCAGACAGACATTGATAACATTTCGAGAATAACTGTTATTATTGATGTTGAAAATTTAGTTGAAGTGGAACAGATTATAAAACAATTAAATCGTTTAATTGATGTGATACGAGTTAGAGATATTACCGACATTCCTCATTTGGAAAGAGAAGTGATTCTTGTTAAGATATCTGCACCTCCTTCTAAACGTGCCGAAATTTTAGCAATTATTCAACCTTTTAGGGTAAGCATCGTTGATGTTGCTCCGAAAACTATTACCTTACAGATGACAGGTAATGAAGAAAAAATAAATGCCTTATTACGTGTTATTAAACCGTATGGTATTCGCAATGTAGCTAGAACCGGAACAACTGGTTTTACGAGAGATTAGTTTAAAAAGAGAAATAAATTGAGGAAGAAACTATGGCAGTAACAATGGAATATGAAAAAGATATTACAGTAGATGCACTTGCAGGTAAAAAAATAGCAGTTATTGGATACGGGTCTCAAGGACATGCTCATGCTCAAAATTTACGTGATTCGGGATATGATGTTGTGATTGGCGTTAGAGCGGGTAAGTCTTTTGATAAAGCTAAAGAAGATGGTTTTGATACTTATGAAGTGGCTGAAGCTACTAAGTTAGCAGATGTTATCATGATTTTGGCACCAGATGAAATTCAAGCAGATTTATATGCAAGTGAAATTGCACCAAATTTAGCTTCAGGTAATGCTCTTGGTTTTGCTCATGGTTTCAATATTTTATTTGAATATATCAAAGCACCGGAAGATGTAGATGTATTCATGTGTGCCCCTAAAGGACCTGGACATTTAGTTCGTCGTACGTATACTGAAGGATTTGGTGTTCCTGCTTTATATGCTGTATATCAAAATGCTACAGGTAATGCTAAAGATATTGCGATGTCATGGTCTAAAGGAGTAGGATCAGCTCGTGTTGGACTTCTTGAGACAACATTTAAAGAAGAAACAGAAGAAGATTTATTTGGAGAGCAAGCTGTTCTTTGTGGTGGTTTGACAGCTCTAATTGAAGCAGGTTTCGAAGTTTTAACTGAGGCGGGTTATGCACCAGAGTTAGCCTATTTTGAGGTTCTTCATGAAATGAAGTTAATTGTTGACCTTATTTATGAGGGTGGATTTAAGAAAATGCGTCAATCAATTTCTAATACAGCGGAATTTGGTGACTATGTTTCAGGCCCTAGAGTTATAACAAGTCAAGTTAAGGAAAATATGAAAGCAGTACTTGCTGATATCCAATCAGGTAAATTTGCAAAAGAATTTGTTGATGATTATAAAGCAGGTCGTCCACGTTTAGATGCATACCGTAGAGATGCTGCTAATCTTGAGATTGAAAAAGTTGGCGCAGAATTACGTAAAGCAATGCCATTTGTTGGTCAAGATGATAGTGACGCTTTCAAAATTTATAATTAAGAAATACTCAAATAGCACTGCAAGTCAGTGTTATTTGTGTCTATATGAGGAGAACATAGAAAGATAAAATGATTTCAGCAAAAGATATAAAAAATGCCTATTATGTTTTAGAAAATGTCGTTGAGAAAACACCGCTAGATTTTGATCGTTACCTGTCAGAAAAGTACCAAGCAAGAATTTATCTTAAAAGAGAAAATATGCAGAAGGTTAGGTCTTTTAAAATCAGAGGTGCCTACTATGCTATTCATGAATTGACTGCTATTGAAAAAAATAAAGGTGTCGTTTGTGCAAGTGCAGGCAACCATGCACAAGGTGTCGCATTCACCTGTAATGAGATGAAGATTCCTGCAACGATTTTCATGCCTGTGACAACGCCACAACAAAAGATTGGACAGGTCCGTTTTTTTGGTGGAGAATATGTCACCATAAAATTAGTTGGAGATACCTTTGATGCTTCTGCTAAAGCGGCTCAGGAATTTACTAGAGAAGAAGGAATGACCTTTATTGATCCCTTTGATGATTCTAATGTACAGGCAGGTCAAGGAACAGTTGCTTATGAGATCTATGAGCAATCAAAAGAATTAGGTGTAGTATTTGATAAGGTATTAGTCCCAGTTGGTGGAGGTGGACTGATTGCAGGTGTGTCAACTTATATTAAAGATAAGGCTCCTGAAGTTGAAATTATAGGTGTTGAGGCTAGTGGAGCTAGAAGTATGAGAGCTGCTTTTGATAAGGGACGCCCTGTTAGTTTGTCTAAAATTGATAAATTCGCTGATGGGATTGCTGTCCAAAAAGTTGGTCAAACTACATTTGAAGTTGCTCGTAAAAATGTCGACCATTTAGTAGGTGTTGATGAAGGTTTGATATCTGAGACACTGATTGATATGTACTCTAAGCAAGGTATTATTGCAGAGCCAGCAGGGGCAGCAAGTATTGCTGCTCTAGAGGAAATAAAAGATGATATTAAAGGTCAAACGGTAGTTTGTATTATTTCTGGAGGTAATAATGATATCAATCGTATGCAGGAGATGGAGGAGCGTGCTTTAATATATGATGGAGTTAAGCATTACTTTGTTGTTAATTTCCCTCAACGACCTGGTGCTTTACGTGAATTTGTAAATAATATTTTGGGTCCTAATGATGATATCACACGATTTGAATATATAAAAAGAGCTAACAAAGGAACAGGTCCTGTATTAATAGGGATAACTCTATCAGATAAAAATGATTACCATGCTTTATTAGATAGGCTTTCAGTTTTTGACCCTAGTTATATTAATTTACATGGAAATGAAACTCTTTATAACATGCTTGTTTGATTTTACTTGTTTTTGAATGTTTAATATAATATAATGAATTAAAGGAGCGTTGATATGTTCACAATTACATTTTTTATTTTAATCGTTCTACTTATTATCGTTGTATCTTTGATGATTAGTAGTATATATGTTGTCCGACAACAAAATGTTGCCATTATAGAACGTTTTGGGAAATACAAGAAAATTGCGATGAGTGGTATACACATTAGACTTCCGCTAGGAATTGATAGTATTGCTGCGCGAATTCAATTGCGTTTATTACAGTCTGAAATTATTGTGGAAACAAAAACAAAGGATAATGTATTTGTAACGCTTAATGTTGCGACTCAGTACCGTGTTAATGAACAAAATGTTATTGATGCCTACTATAAATTAATTAAACCAGAATCTCAAATTAAATCTTATATTGAGGATGCCTTACGCTCATCAGTTCCAAAATTAACTTTAGATGAGTTGTTTGAGAAAAAAGATGAGATTGCTTTAGAAGTTCAACATCAAGTTGCTGAAGAAATGTCGACTTATGGCTATATCATTGTTAAAACCCTGATTACTAAGGTTGAACCAGATGCAGAAGTTAAACAATCTATGAATGAGATTAATGCTGCTCAACGTAAGCGTGTAGCAGCCCAAGAGCTTGCTGAAGCTGATAAAATTAAAATAGTAACAGCAGCAGAAGCAGAAGCTGAAAAAGACCGATTACATGGGGTGGGTATCGCTCAACAACGTAAAGCAATTGTTGATGGTTTGGCAGAGTCTATCCGAGAATTAAAAGAGTCAGACATTAGTTTGGATGAATCAGAAATTATGGCTATTCTCTTGACTAACCAATATTTAGATACTTTAAATACATTTGCATCTAAAGGTAATCAAACACTGTTTTTATCAAATCATCCTAATGGAGTTAACGATATTAGGCAAGAGATTTTATCAGCTTTAAAAACAAAATAATAAAAAAGCAGAACGGAGGGAAATGTTCTGCTTTTTTATTATTTTTTACCATAGCGCTTATAGTCATGAATAATTTTTAAAGCGCGTTTACGAGTTTTAATATTAGGACTTTGTAATCTACGGTAGGCTGACGCAAGGTCAGTTTTTTCTGCCATTAGAACCTCCTTAAAAATTAATTATTAACGTTAACAAATCAAATTATAGCATAAAATACTTAACCGGTAAAGTAAAAAATAAAATAAAAATAAACCTCACGATAGTGAAGTTTATTTTAAGAAACGTTGTAAGAATTCTCTTGTACGTTCTTCTCTTGGATTTTCAAATATTTCTTGGGGAGTCCCTTGTTCTGCAATTACTCCTTTGTCCATGAAGATGACTCTATCAGAAACTTCTTTTGCGAATTCCATTTCATGAGTGACAATAATCATTGTTAAACCTGATTTGGCTAAATCTTGCATTGTTTTTAAAACTTCTCCCACCATTTCAGGGTCTAGTGCAGAAGTTGGTTCATCAAAAAGCATTGCTTCGGGATTGACCGATAAGGCTCTAGCAATAGCAACACGTTGCTTTTGTCCTCCTGAGAGTTGTTTTGGTTTAGCTTTCCAAAATTTTTCTCCCATTCCAACTTTTTCCAGATTAATTTTGGCAATTCTTTCAGCTTCAGCACGACTAGTTTTTTGAACAGTTGTTTGTGCAACGATAGCATTTTCTAGTACATTGAGATTTTCAAAGAGATTAAATGATTGGAAAACCATTCCTAGCTTTTCACGATAAGTTGCTAAATCAAATCCTTTTTCTAAAACGTCTTGTCCATGAAATAAGATTGTTCCACCAGTTGGTTGCTCTAACAAGTTGATAGAACGTAAAAAAGTTGATTTACCTGAACCAGAAGATCCAATAATGGAGATGACCTCTCCTTTATTTACAGATAATGAAATATCTTTTAAGACTTCGTTTTGTCCGTAAGACTTTTTTAATTGTTTAATTTCAAGAATTGTTTCAGACATCAATTGTTTCCTCCTTGAATTGTAGTATAGCTATCTTGGTCTAATTTTCGTTCTATATAACGTAAAATACGAGTTACTGTGAAGGTTAAAATGAAATAGATAACGGCGATAATTGTAAAGGTTTGGAAGTATTGATAAGTTTGAGTAGCAACGGTATTTCCAGAGAAGTATAATTCAACTACTGATATCACATTTAACACAGAGGTGTCTTTAATATTGATAACAAATTCATTTCCTGTTGCAGGGAGTATGTTTCTAATAACCTGTGGTAATACGACTTTTCGCATGGTTTGGTTATGTGTAAATCCAAGAGCTGTTGCTGCTTCAAATTGACCTTTGTCGACAGCGAAGATTCCTCCACGAACAATTTCACTCATATAAGCACCGGTGTTAATTGAAACGATGAAAATAGCAGCCCACGTTCTGTCAATGTTGATTCCAAAAGCTTGTGCAGTTCCGTAATAGATAACCATTGATTGTACAATCATAGGAGTTCCACGAAAAACTTCGATATAGATAGTTAATAGAGCATTACAAATTTTGTGGGTAACTCTGGAAATCGTGTTGCTCGATTCTGGAGTGGTACGATAAACACCGATTAAGAGACCAATAATTAATCCAACAATGGTACCTATCATTGAGATAAGAAGAGTAATACCTGTCCCTCGTAAAAATTGTTGCCAATTTTCTTTGAAGATTTTTGACATTTGTCCAAAGAATGTTTGAGATTCTTTGGAGACTTTTCCTTCAGCGGGTTGTTCTTTAATCATTTTATCCATGAGTTTTACTCGGTCACTATTAGATAAGGTAGAGAGTACTTGATTGACCACAGCAATACGATCGTCATCTTTTCTAAGTCCTACTGCAGTTGCTGCATCTGACTCATTGGTTTGAAAACCAGGATTTAGAGCCAACATTTTAAATTTTTTATTTGCTTTTTCGGCAGTCATTGCCTCAGGTCTTTCAGAGATGTAAGCATCAATAACTCCTGATGAGAGAGCTTGTCTCATTTGGGCAAAGTCTCCCATAGGGGTTTGGATACTTGCATCTGGGAGTTGTGTTAACAAGTTAACGTGCCAAACTCCTTGTTGAGCAGTCACTTTTGCATGTTTAAAATCATTGATTGATTTAGCTTTAGAGTACTTACCATCTTTTGTGACGACAATAACAGGCTCACTAGTGTAGTAACTGTCTGAAAAAGCAATTTCTTGTTTACGTTCTTCAGTTGGGCTCATACCTGCGGCAATCATATCTATTTTTCCTGATGTTAAGGCTGGTATTAAACCAGTCCATGATGTTTTGACAACAAGAACTTTTTTATTTAATGATTTGGCCACTTTTTTAGCAATTTGAACGTCATATCCGTTAGCGTACTGGTTTGTTCCTTCTATTGGAACTGCTCCATTCGAGTCATCTTTTTGTGTCCAGTTAAAGGGTGCGTAGGCAGCTTCCATACCAACTCGCAGATATTCATCTGCTTGTACAGTTGAATGACTTGTGAATACAAAAAAAAGAGCTGTCAGGATGCTTAAAATAATTTTTTTCATCAAAGACTCCAGTCAAATATAATATACTCACTATTCTACAAGAAAATTCTGGTAATTTCAACATAGTTCGCTTTTTTTAAAACAGGTATAGTCGATTATGATATACTAAACTTAAAAAGGGAGGTTATTTATGAAAAAGCTAGGTCTATTTGTTTTTTTAGTTTTATCATTATTATCAATTCATTCTATTGTAGCGGCTGAACAAATTGATTATTCTGTCTCTAATTATTATGGTCATTTAACTTTAAATGAAGATAATACAGCTGATTTTGATGAACAGATATCCTATCATTTCGATGATGATTACAATGGACAGTATGTTAGTCTCTCTTTGGGAGGGAATTTACCTCACGGAGTTCAGTTAGACAAAGATAAGATTATTGTATCAGCTCAGAAAAATAACTCTCCCGCTACAATCCGTTATGAGCTTAGTGAAAAAGACAAGAACTATGAAATAAAGGTATATAATCCTGGCAAGGCGGGAGATGATGTCATATTAACGGTGCATTGGTATTTAAAAAATCTTCTTTTCCTGTATAAAGATTCAGCAATTCTTAATTGGAAGCCTATAACAGACTGGGACGTGCCTTTAAAAAAAGTTAGTTTTGATGTTAGTGTTCCAAAAGATGGTGAGGGTCAAATAGTTGCTCACACAGGCTATTTTTCACAGTCTCCTAAAATGACTAGTCAAGGTAGTACCTATCATGCTGAGTCTGTCAGTGTTGGTAAGACGTTTGAATTGCATGCTTTTTGGGATCGGAAGATGTTTCGAGAAACACTCCCCAATATAGAAGGAAATGGGAAATCTTTATTTATCAAAGTTGAAAATAGAATTAAGCAGAATACTCTAAAAGCTCATTTTATAATCGAAAAATTACTTCCTATTCTTTTTATTGTTTTAATCAGTCTAAGTGTTTCAGTTTATATGATTTTATATGTCAAGGTAAATAAGGTAAAAGGATCTCTTGATTTAAATAGAAGGTTATATGAAAATCCTGAAAATTTAACTCCTTTAGAACTTGCTCAAAATGTCTATAACTCTTCCTTAATGGAATCGAGTCCTATTATTTCCCAAAAAACTCAGTTATCATTTAATAACATTATTATCGCGTCATTATTGGACTTGGTTGATAGAGGGAATCTAAGTCTAGAAGAGTATTCCAATGGAATTTTTCTAAGACGGGTACAAGATGATAGTTTATCTAATTCAGAAAGTAAATTATTGGAGCTTGCTTTTGGTAATAGTAATGAGTGTTATTGTGATAAATTATTTAGTGATTACAACTTTAATACATCTGTAAAGAAAAAAAATCAAAAGAAGTTCAGAGAAAGAGTCAAAGTTATTTGACAAATCTCAAATCAGTCTTAAGAGAGATAGATAGAGATGTTAGGTCATCCTTATCTCAACTAGGATTAACTGATGTATGGAGAGAACCAAATCTTTTAGAACTTAACACGCTTTATATTAGTTATGGTTTACTATTACTGACCTTAATATTATCTTTGGGTAGTTTATTATATGTCTATAATATATTTAATTATCATCTATATAGTTATTGGGTTTTTGTAATAGTGTCGGTTATTATTGGTATATTAATTTATCGATTCAATTGTTTGAAAAAGGGGATTTTGGTAGGTGATAATGCACTGAGATATCAATATTGGCATTCGTTTGAAAATATGATTCATCAAATTGATACTTTCAATAGATCAGAAATCCAAAGCATTGCTATTTGGAACAGACTATTAGTTTATGCAACGCTATTTGGTGAAGCTAAGAAGGTTATACGTGTAATGCATTTCAACAATATTGTCCTTACAAATGAGGATATACAGATTTATGTTACAAATCCTCTAGTTTATACTCACCTAGCGCATTCAATGAGCCATTATGCTAGCTCTGTATCAATAGCTCAAGAGATTAAAAATTCTTCTCAATATAATGGTGGTTCTGGAAGTTTCTCAAGTGGTGGCTTCTCTGGCGGCGGAGGCGGCGGAGGCGGCGGTGCATTTTAATATTTTTTAAATTTTGCTATAATGGTTTTTAACAATATAATAAGGAGCTTATATGCTATTTTTTGAATTATTAAAGGCAATATTATTAGGAATTATTGAGGGAGTTACAGAGTGGTTACCCATTTCTAGTACTGGTCATTTGATTTTAGTGCAAGAATTTATAAAATTGAAGGAGAATGCTGCATTTGTTGAGATGTTTAATATTGTCATTCAATTAGGTGCAATATTAGCTGTTATTGTTATTTATTTTAAACGCCTAAATCCTTTTCAACCTGGAAAGACAAAAATTGACGTTCAGAACACGTGGTCTCTTTGGTTTAAGGTTGTTGTGGCCTGTATTCCTTCAATTTTAATTGCAGTACCACTAGATGACTGGTTTGAGGCTCATTTTACTCACTTTTTAGTTGTTGCCATTATGTTAATTGTGTATGGATTTGCATTTATTTGGATTGAAAAACGTAACGCTAAGATTGAACCTCATACAGTTGAGTTAACAGATATGTCTTACAAAACAGCTTTTTTGATTGGTTGTTTCCAGGTTTTAAGTATCATCCCTGGAACTAGTCGTTCGGGTGCAACTATTTTAGGTGCTATTATACTTGGAACTAGTCGTTCGGTAGCAGCAGATTTCACTTTTTTCCTTGCTATACCGACAATGTTTGGATATAGTGGATTAAAAGCAGTAAAATTCTTACTACACCACAGCGTTACTTTTCCTCAAATTTTAATTTTGTTGACTGCTAGTTTAACAGCTTTTATTGTCAGTCTGTATGCTATTAAGTTCTTGACTGGTTATGTTAAAAAACATGATTTTACTGTATTTGGGAAATACCGCATTGTACTTGGTATTTTGATGATTATTTACTGGCTTGTTAAAGTTTTATTTTAAGAGTTTAAAGTAAATTAGTTGTTTTACGACTGATTTACTTTTTTAGTTTGGTTATAAAATTGAAAAAATACTTGTTTTTTAGTATAATGAAAAGACTACGCGTGCGAGGTATAGACATAATGGAAATGAAACAAATTAGTGAAACGACCTTAAAAATTACAATTAGTATGGATGATTTAGAAGAAAGAGGAATGGAATTAAAGGATTTCTTGATTCCCCAAGAGAAGACAGAAGAATTCTTCTATTCTGTGATGGATGAATTAGAATTGCCAGACAATTTTAAAGATAGTGGAATGTTAAGTTTTAGGGTAACACCTCGTAAAGATCGTCTAGATGTCTTTGTTACTAAGTCAGATTTAAACAAGGAACTTAATTTAGAAGACTTATCAGAGTTAGGCGATATGTCTACTATGACTCCGGAAGATTTTTTCAAAACTATTGAGGAAACAATGAAGTCAAAAGGTGATACTAAGGCTCACGAAGAATTGGAACAATTAGAAGAAAGTCTGAATGCTATGATTGAAAATAGCGATGAGGGATCTAATGAAAATGTTACTCCATCTGAGATAGAAGAAGCTCCCTTAGATTATATTCATTATGTTTTTCATTTTGAAACTCTTGAACAAGCGATTATCTTTTCTCGAGTTATTGACTTTCCAATAGAAGCTTCTGAGCTTTATAAGGAATCAGGAACGTATCATATGACAGTTTTACTTGATATTAAGGATAAACCGCAAAATTATACTAACCTTATGTATGCTAGGATGCTAGAACATGCAGGGGTTGGAACAAAAACAAGACCTTATTTACAAGAGCATGGAATTCAATTATTAAACGAAAATGCTGTTTCATTTTTAAAGAAATTAGAGTTGGTTTAAGATGTTTCCAATAAAAATTGAGTATGTATTAATTCTTATTACCACCTTTATTTTATCATTTATATTAACACCCTTGGTTCGTTTTATTTCTTTTAGGGTTGGCGCCGTAGATAAGCCTAACGCTAGGAGAATTAATAAAACTCCTATGCCAAGTGCAGGTGGTCTAGCAATATTTATTTCATTTCTAATTACGACCCTTTTTTTAATGCCTAAAATTGTTACAGTTGAACATTTTGGTCTGCATTATTTTGATTACATTTTCCCTGTCATTAGTGCTTGCTTCCTTATAGTTGTGGTGGGATATTTGGATGATATTTATGAGTTAAAGCCAAGATCGAAAATGTTTGGGATATTCCTTGCGGCAGTGATTATTTGGTATTTTACCAAATTTCATTTTGATAGTTTTAAAATCCCCTTTGGTGGTCCGTTAATTGTTTTTGACCCGGTATTGACATTTATAGTAACTATTTTGTGGATAATATCAATTACAAATGCTATTAATCTAATAGATGGATTAGATGGATTGGTTTGCGGAGTATCTACCATTAGCTTACTGACTATGGCAGTGGTTTCTTACTTTTTCTTACCTATTGCAGATTTTTATTTGACGTTAACTATTTTGATTTTGGTAGCTGCTATTTCTGGATTTTTTCCTTATAATTCAAATCCAGCAATTATTTATTTAGGAGATACAGGAGCTTTATTGATAGGTTTTTTAATAGGAGTTTTGTCTTTACAAGGATTAAAAAATTCGACAGCTGTTGCAGTGGTGACACCGGTTATTATTTTGGGGGTTCCGATTATTGATACTCTAGTGGCCATTGTTAGACGTAAACTATCAGGAAGACCTATTTCAGAAGCAGATAAGATGCATTTACATCACCGTTTGCTAGCAATGGGATTTACACACAGGGGTGCTGTTTTAGCTGTTTATGGGATTGCAATTATTTTTTCTTTGATTGCTATTTTATTAAACTTATCAAGCCGTCTTGGTGGAATCTTGCTTTTGATTGGGTGTGTCTTTACAATAGAGATACTAATCGAAAGTTTAGAGATTTGGGGAGAAAATAGAACTCCCCTGTTTAAAATATTCAAATTTATTGGTAATAGTGATTATCGACAAAGGGTTATGAGTAATTATGCTAATAAAAAGTAACCTAATGTTTGTGATTTTTCTACAAGAGATAATAAAATCATAAAAACTTTGTGACTCGTGGAAGAGATACAAAGTTTTTTATATTGTAATGTAATACTTAAAAAATAAAAAGACTATTAAACGAAGTTATAAGGCACTATTCTTCTTAAAAAGTGAATATTTTTAAGAGATATTAAGTCTAATGTTTGTGATATGACTTAGTGTTAATCATATCGTTCGCATGGAACGGTTAATTCTGTTATAATATTTCTAATCAATTTAGACCCTTAGAGGTGTTAAATGCTAAAAGGAGTAGAAGATGTCAGTTCTTGAAATTAAAAATTTACATGTCTCAATTGAAGACAAAGAGATTTTAAAAGGTGTTAATTTAACCTTGAAATCTGGGGAAATAGCAGCGATTATGGGTCCTAATGGTACTGGTAAATCAACCCTTTCAGCCGCTATCATGGGAAATCCAAATTATGATGTAACTGAGGGGGAAGTTTTATTTGATGGTGAAAATATCTTAGAGCTTGAGGTTGATGAACGTGCTCGTCTAGGGCTATTTTTAGCGATGCAATATCCATCAGAAATCCCTGGAATTACCAATGCTGAATTCATTCGTGCAGCTATGAATGCTGGAAAAGAAGATGATGAAAAAATTTCAGTTCTTGATTTTATAAAAAAACTTGATGAAAAAATGGAATTGTTAGGTATGAAAGAGGAAATGGCTGAACGTTATCTTAATGAAGGTTTCTCAGGTGGAGAGAAAAAACGTAATGAAATTCTTCAATTATTAATGTTAGAGCCTAAATTTGCACTTTTAGATGAGATTGACTCAGGTCTTGATATCGATGCTCTAAAAGTAGTGTCTAAAGGTGTGAATGCAATGCGTGGAGAAGGTTTTGGTGCGATGATTATTACACATTACCAAAGATTACTAAACTACATTACTCCTGATGTTGTTCATATTATGATGGAAGGTCGCGTTGTTTTATCTGGTGGACCTGAGTTAGCAGCACGATTAGAGCGTGAAGGATATGCAAAACTTGCTGAAGAGCTTGGATTAGATTATAGTGAAGAAGTCTAATTTGTAACTTCTAGAGAGATAATAAAGGAGTAACAAATGACAAAAGAAAGTATTTTACAGTTTTCAGCTGCAAAGGCTGAGCCAAAATGGCTAGAAGAAAGACGTTTAGCTGCTTTTGATAAAATTGCAGAATTAGATTTGCCAAATATTGAGCGTGTTAAGTTTCATCGTTGGAATCTTGGAGATGGGACAATTACAGAAAGTGAATATACGGCTAATGTTCCTGATTTTACAGCTCTTGGAGACAATCCTAAATTAGCACAGGTTGGTACACAAACTGTGCTTGAACAAATGCCCTCTGATTTAGCAGAGCAAGGCTTAATTTTTACAGATTTTTATAGCGCACTTGAGCAAATCCCTGAAATTATTGAAACTTATTTTGGAAAAGCTTTGAAGTATGATGAGGACAAACTGGCAGCCTATCATTCAGCTTACTTTAATAGTGCGGCAGTCTTATATGTTCCTGATAATTTAGAAGTTTCTATGCCAATAGAAGGTTTATTCTATCAAGATAGTGATAGTCCTGTTCCTTTTAACAAACATATTTTAATTATTGCAGGAAAACATTCAAAAATTAGCTATCTAGAACGTTTTGAATCAATTGGTAAATCTACAGAAAACACCAGTGCTAATATTAGTGTAGAGGTTATTGCATTAGCAGGAAGCCAGGTTAAATTTTCGGCGATTGATAGGCTAGGAAGTAACGTGACTACCTATATTAGTCGACGTGGTCGTCATATGCAAGATGCGACAATTGATTGGGCTTTAGGGGTTATGAATGAGGGGAATGTCGTTGCTGACTTTGATTCAGATCTTATTGGAAATGGAAGTCATGCGAACCTTAAGGTAGTTGCGGCATCTAGTGGTCGTCAAATTCAGGGTATTGATACTCGTGTGACGAACTATGGTAATAACTCTGTCGGTCATATTTTACAACATGGTGTTATTTTAGAACGTGGTACACTGACTTTTAATGGTATTGGACATATTATAAAAGGTGCTAAGGGAGCAGATGCTCAACAGGAAAGTCGTGTATTAATGTTGTCTGACCAAGCAAGGTCTGATGCCAATCCTATTTTATTGATTGATGAAAATGATGTAACAGCTGGGCATGCTGCTTCAATCGGACAAGTTGATCCAGAAGATATGTATTATCTTATGAGTCGTGGTTTGGACAAAGAGACGGCAGAGCGTTTAGTTATTCGCGGGTTCTTGGGGACAGTTATTACTGAAATTCCTGTCAAAGAGGTCCGTGATGAAATGATAAATGTTTTGGATAAAAAACTAGAAGCAAGATAATTATGAAGGAACATTCCAATATTAAAAGTGAGTTTCCCATATTAAATCAGAAGGTTAATGAAGAGTCTCTGGTTTACTTAGATAGTGCGGCAACGACACAAAAACCTCAGTATATTTTAGAAAAAATCAAGGAATATTATTCTTTAAATAATGCTAATGTTCATCGAGGAGTGCATACTTTGGCAGAACGAGCTACTCAAGAGTTTGAGAATGCAAGAAAGAAGGTTGCTCGATTTATCAATGCAAAATCAACTAAGGAAATCGTTTTTACTAGAGGTGCAACGACTAGTTTAAATTGGATTGCAAGATTTGCAGAAGATATCCTTCAAAAAGATGATGAGGTCATTATTTCTATATTAGAACATCATTCTAATATTATTCCATGGCAAGAAGCTTGTCGTAAAACTGGGGCACATCTTAAGTATGTTTATCTTAAAGATGGAGAAATTGATCTTATTGAGTTGGAAAATTTGTTATCTCCGAGGACAAAATTTGTCAGTTTAGCACACGTATCTAATGTTTTGGGATGTAGAGCTCCTATTAAACAAATTGCTGAAAAAGTTCATAAGTACCAGTCTTACTTAGTTGTAGATGGAGCGCAATCTGTCCCACATTTTACTGTAGATGTACAAGATTTAGATTGTGATTTTTTGGTTTTTTCAGGTCATAAAATGTTAGCACCAACAGGTATAGGAGTTCTTTATGGCAAGGAAAAAATTCTAGAACAGATGTCTCCAGTAGAATTCGGTGGAGAAATGATAGATTTTGTTTATGAACAAGAGGCTAATTGGAAAGAGCTACCTTGGAAATTTGAAGCTGGAACTCCTAATATAGAAGGTGCAGTGGCTTTAGGATATGCTGTAGATTATTTGACCAGTCTAGGCATGTCCGAAATTGAAAAGCATGAGCAAGAATTGATTTCTTATATATTACCAAAGATGCGCAAAATCAAAGGGATTAAAATATATGGACCTATAGCCCCTCTAGCTCATAGTGGAGTGATTGCCTTTAATATTGATGAGATTCATCCACACGACGTTGCTATGGCGTTGGATTTTGAAGGTATTGCTGTAAGGGCAGGTCATCATTGTACCCAACCACTACACCGTTATTTGGGAGAAAGTGCAACCGTTAGGGCTAGTTTTTATATATATAACACGATTGAGGACTGTGATAAATTATTAGAAGCTTTAGTGAAAGTAAAGGAGTTCTTTAATGGCACTCTCTAAATTAAATAGTCTGTACATGGCTGTAGTTACAGAACATTCAAAACACCCACATCATTACGGGCAGATTGAAGGTGTTGAAAGTATTAATTTAAATAACCCAACTTGTGGAGATGTTATAAATTTATCCTTGAAATTTGAAAAAGATATTATTAAAGATATAGCTTTTTCAGGTGAAGGTTGTACAATTTCTACTGCATCTGCAAGTATGATGACAGATATTGTGATTGGTAAAACCAAAGAGGAAGCCCTATATCTTGCTACTATTTTTTCTAGAATGGTTCAAGGTGAGAAGAGTTCTGAACAAAGTGAATTAGGTGAAGCGAGTTTATTGGCTGGAGTATCTAAATTTCCACAACGAATAAAATGCTCTACTTTAGCTTGGAATGCTTTAAAGAAAGCACTAGAACGTGATGAATAGTAAGAAAGGAAGACTATGACAGATACAAATGAAAAAGTGGAACCAAAACCTATTGATTTAGGAGAGTATAAATTTGGTTTTCATGATGATGTAGAGCCCATTTATTCAACTGGTAAAGGTTTGAGTGAAAAAGTTATTCGAGAATTATCAGCGGCAAAGAATGAACCAGAATGGATGTTAGAGTTTCGTTTGAAGTCGTTAGAAGTTTTTAATAAAATGCCAATGCAAGAATGGGGACCTGATTTATCAGAAATAAATTTTGATGATTTAATTTATTACCAAAAACCTTCTGACCGTCCAGTACGAAGTTGGGATGAAGTTCCTGATAAAATCAAAGAAACTTTTGAGAGAATTGGTATTCCTGAAGCTGAAAGAGCATATTTAGCAGGTGCTTCTGCTCAATATGAATCAGAAGTTGTCTATCATAATATGAAAGAGGAGTTTGAAAAATTAGGAATTGTTTTTACTGATACAGACTCGGCTCTTAAAGAGTATCCAGATTTATTTAGACAGTATTTTTCAAAATTAGTTCCACCAACAGATAATAAATTAGCGGCTTTAAACTGTGCAGTTTGGTCGGGAGGTACGTTCATCTATGTACCTAAAGGTGTAAAAGTTGATATTCCACTTCAGACTTATTTCCGAATTAACAATGAAAACACTGGACAATTTGAAAGAACATTAATAATTGTGGATGAAGGTGCAAGTGTACATTATGTTGAAGGTTGTACAGCGCCGACATATTCAAGCAATAGCTTACATGCTGCAATTGTAGAAATTTTTTCTCTAGAAGGTGCATATATGCGTTACACAACAATCCAAAACTGGTCAGATAATGTGTACAATCTTGTTACAAAACGAGCACGTGCTATGAAGAATGCTACAGTTGAGTGGATTGATGGTAATCTTGGTGCAAAAACCACTATGAAATATCCATCAGTTTATCTAGATGGAGAAGGTGCGCGTGGAACAATGCTATCGATTGCATTTGCAAACGCAGGGCAGCATCAAGATACAGGTGCAAAAATGATTCATAATGCCCCGCATACATCATCTTCGATTGTATCTAAATCAATTGCTAAATGTGGAGGAAAAGTTGATTACCGCGGACAGGTTACTTTTGCTAAAAATTCTCAAAAATCAGTTAGCCATATTGAATGTGATACAATTATAATGGATGATCAATCTGCATCAGATACGATTCCTTTTAATGAAATACATAATTCACAAGTTGCACTTGAACATGAAGCTAAAGTTTCTAAGATATCAGAAGAGCAGCTTTATTATCTTATGAGTCGTGGTTTATCAGAATCAGAAGCGACTGAGATGATTGTCATGGGATTTGTTGAACCATTTACAAAAGAATTACCAATGGAGTATGCTGTTGAGCTTAATCGCTTAATTTCTTATGAGATGGAAGGTTCAGTAGGATAAACAAAAAAACAGGATTTGCAAATCCTGTTTTTTTGTTTATCATAATTTCTCATTAACGTAATCAATAAAATGATTCCACCATACTTTTAAGAAAAAACTACGCTTCACTTCTTTTTTGGCAACGAGTTGTACACTAGGTAAGGCGTCTAGATAACCTTTTCCAACCTTGTCTGAATCTTCATATGTGGCTGTTGCAATAGTTTGCCCTTTTTTTAGTGGGGCATAAATATTTTTAGATTTTGTGGTAATCTTTAAACTATTTTCTTTATCAGGGTTTTTTAAAGTTACAGCTTTAAAATCTGTTTTTGGGACAGCCTTTACAGTCTTATTTTTTCCATCTTTCACTGCCAATGATTTATTTTTATAACTATCTCCAGAATTTAAGATGGTGGTGTAGTCATACTTATCGGTTACGTAATTCAATAATTTCACTGTCGCTTGAAAGCGTGCATAATCGTTTTCTTCCCAATTATCAGCATTTAAAATAACAGAGATGACTCGCATTCCATTTTCATTCGAAGTTGCTACAAACGATGCTCCAGCAAGGTCAGTTGTCCCTGTTTTTAAGCCATCAATTCCATCACGATACAAGGGCATATCTTTTAACATTAAATTATAGGTATTCATAGTGATATCCCCAAATTTAGCAGTTGTTTGGCTCGTGATTTTGAGAATATCTGGATATTCTGTCACAAGATGTCTAGCAATAATAGCTACGTCAGTTGCACTCAACATATTTTCATCAGTTTCGGATGAACCTGGATAAATGTTATCACCTAACAAACTGTTGTTGAGACCGGATGAATTAACTAATTTAGCATCTGTAATCCCCCATTCTTTAAGCTGTTGTGACATCATATCTACAAATTTACTCTCACTTCCTGCTATCTTTTCAGCTAATGCAATCGCTGCACTATTTGCACTAGCCACCATTGCAGCATTTACAAGCTGTTTAACAGTGTATTTTCTAGCTTCCATAGGAACATTACTTGCTGTAGAACTGGCAGTCAAATTATAGGCGTAGTCAGATATTTTTACTTTAGAATCCCAGCTAAGTTTTCCTTGGTCTATTTCTTTGTAGACCATGTATACGGTTAAAATTTTTGTGATGGAAGCTACTCCAGCCACAGTGTCTGCATCTTTTTCGTAAAGTATTTTCCCAGTTCGTTCTTCAACAGCTATAGCATGTTTAGCAGGAACATCAAAAGATTCAGCAGAGACATGAAATGTGCTAACAAAAGTTAGTCCGAGTGCTAAGCCGTAGAGAAGTTTTTTAAACATAATTAATCCTTTAAATCATTTATTTTAATAGAAATATTATAACATAAAATACTTGAAGTATTGATTGACCAAATTTTCAGATAATTGATAAAAAATTTGCGTTGTTTAAGAAAACTTTATGGTATAATAGTCTGTATAAACACAATTTTATTGTGTCAAAAAATATATTTTGAGGTATTTCAATATGAAGAGTAAATGGTTAGCAGCTACAGGACTTTCACTCTTATCAGTATCAGTCCTAGCGGCATGTGGGAACAGTAAGTCATCAACAACATCATCAAAAGAGTATAGTTATGTGTACACTGCTGATCCAGATTCACTTGATTATATAACAACTAGTCGTTCAACAACTTCAAACATCACATCACAAGGTATAGATGGTCTCTTAGAAAATGATAAGTATGGTAATTTAGTACCGTCATTGGCAAAAGATTGGAAAGTGTCAGCAGATGGTTTAACTTATACATATACTTTACGTAAAGGCGCTATGTGGTATACATCTGATGGTGAAGAATATGCAGAAGTAAAAGCACAAGATTTTGTTACTGGACTTAAACATGCTGCGGACAAGAAAGCAGAAGCTTTATATGTGATTCAAGATTCTATTAAGGGTTTGAATGACTATGTTGAAGGAAAAACAAAAGATTTTTCAACAGTTGGAATTAAAGCAGTTGATGATTATACTGTTCAATATACGTTAAATCAACCAGAAACTTATTGGAATTCAAAAGTTACTTATGATATCATGTTCCCAGTCAATGCTGATTTCTTAAAATCACAAGGGAAAAAATTTGGAACACAAGACCCGTCGACTATTCTTTATAATGGTCCATTTATCTTGAAATCAATGACTTCAAAATCATCAATCGAATTTGAAAAGAATAAAAACTATTGGGATGCTAAGAATGTTAAGATAGATAAAATAAAACTTACTTTTAACGACAACTCTGATACAGATACCCTTTATAAGGGATTTGATGACGGTACTTACTCAATAGCAAAAATTTTTCCAACAAAGCCAATATATAAAGAAGTTAAGAAAAAATATGGCGATAACATTATTTTTGGTTTACAAGATGCAACAGTATATTATGCAACATTTAACTTAGATCGTTCTACATATGAATTCACAGCTAAGAGTTCGGATAAAGAAAAATCAGATACAAAAAAAGCTATATTAAATAAAGATTTTCGTCAAGCAATCACATTTGGTTTTGACCGTAGTGCTTATAATTCACAATCAGTAGGAAAAGATGCATCTACTTATTCACTCAGAAATACATTAGTACCTCCTACCTTTGTATCAACTTCTAAAGGAGATTTTGGAAGTTTAGTAACTGAAAATCTCAAGTCATATGGTTCACAATGGTCTGATGTTAATCTTACGGATGCTCAAGATGGTTTGTATAATAAAGATAAAGCGAAAGCATCAATTGAAAAAGCAAAATCAGAATTACAAGCACAGGGTGTTTCTTTCCCTATCCATTTAGATGTTCCAGTAGAGCAAACTGATGAAGTTCAAGTTCAAAAAGTAGGGTCAATGAAACAATCGATCGAAGACTCTCTTGGTAAAGAAAATGTAATTATTGATATTAAAAAGGAAAATCATGATGATTATTATAGAACAAGTTACTTTGCTCAATCCGCTGCGCAAGAGGACTATGATATATCTATAGCATCAGGTTGGTCAGCTGATTACGCGGATCCTTCAAGTTATCTAGATATTTTTAGTGTGAAATCTGGTTCAAATATTAAAGTAATTGGTTTAGATCCAAATTCTACTTCTGATGCTGTAGCAGTAACAGGATTAGACAAATATGCGGACATGCTAGAAGAAGCTCAACAAATTACTGATAGTTTAGATAAGAGATATGAAGCTTATGCAAAGGCACAAGCTTTACTTACAGATAGTGCTGTAGTCATTCCAACTATTTCACTTGGTGGCACTCCTGGATTAAGTAGAGTTGTACCATTCACTGGAGCATATGGCTTAACGGGTTCAAAAGGAAATAATGGAAGTGTTCTTAATTTTATGAAAATTACTGATTTACAAGATAAACCAGTCACTACTAAAGATTATGAAACAGCCAAAGAAAAATGGTTGAAAGCTAAAAAAGAATCTAACGAAAAGTATCAAAAAGAACTTGAAAGTCATGTAGAAAAATAAGACAATGTTCCTTAAGAACTTTCTCACTAATAAAAGAGAAAGTTCTTTTGAACTGTTGAGGTAACCTATGAAAAAATACATCTTTATGCGAACGTTAAGGTCCCTTGTTTCAATCTTTTTAGTAACGACCTTGACTTACGCAATTATTTATACCTTAGTTCCATCTCGTTTGATTTTCTTACAAGATCCAAACTACAATAAGATGGTTACGACACCTGATAAAAAAGTTAATTATGAAAATACTGTTTTTGAAAAGACTGGCTACATTGAATACTACAATTCAAAAGAGTTGCAACAAAAAGCCTCAAAAATGGATTCTAGTGTAAATGTCGCTGTGACAGATAAAAATAAGGCAATTTACAAAAAATACATTAAGTCTCTAGGTAAAGGTTGGAAACTACACCAATTTAAGACAAGTAAAGCTTTTTATGCTACACGTAAGATTTCAGTTGTAGAGCGTGTTGTAAAATTTTATGCTAATCTATTTGTGATTGATCATCCATGGAAGGTTCAAGATCCATCTAATCCAAACTTAAAACGTTACATCCATATTGAAAATGATACATCTGCAGGTTTATCTGTTGTTGGTTCAGGAACTACTCACAAGTATCTTCTTTATTTCAATACAAAATTCCCTTATATCCATCAAAATTTTGTAACACTAAATTTAGGAAATTCATATCCAACATATGCTAATATTCCAGTTTTACAAGTTATTACACAAGGACAAGGAAAAGCTAAAGCAACAGAGGTAAAATTCCCTAAAGGACAAACCAAGGTTAGCCCAATTGATATTTACTCTAGAACTTACAAATCACCAAAGAATGCTGATGCTCTAGATAAAGCGAATTTTGGTGCAAATGATGCCTAT
Organism: Streptococcus sp.; assembly: GCA_030527925.1. Taxonomy (GTDB): domain Bacteria; phylum Bacillota; class Bacilli; order Lactobacillales; family Streptococcaceae; genus Streptococcus. The sequence continues at coordinate 21,172 of JAUMZW010000003.1, read as the reverse complement.
ACAGCTACAAAAAATAACTTTGAAGATCCATCAATGATTACTAACTCATTTATTGCAGGTATTATAGGTATTGTAATATCATATGCTGTTGGTTTGCCAATTGGTTTGTTCATGGCACGTTTTAAGGATAAAGTTTCTGACAATGTGTTAACAGCTATTATGACTTTCTTACTTGCAGTACCTAGTATAGCTATTATTTATGTTTTACGATATTTTGGTTCAAAAATTGGATTTGCAGATACATTCCCAAGTTTAGGAGCTCATGACTGGCGTTCTTATGCAGCACCAGGTATTATTTTAGGTGTTTTAAATATTCCTGGTATTGTTATATGGTTTAGACGTTATCTTGTAGACTTACAAGGATCTGATTTTGTTCGTTTTGCACGTGCAAAAGGTCTATCAGAAAGTGAAATTTCTAAAAAACACCTTTTCAAACACGCTATGGTACCAGTTATTAGTGGGATTCCAGCTAGCATTATTTTAACAATTACAGGGGCAACATTAACAGAAACAGTTTTTGCTTTCCCGGGTATGGGTAAAATGTTAATTGATTCGATTAGAGCTGCTAATAACTCAATGGTTGTAGGTTTAGTTTTTGTCTTTACTGTGCTATCAATTTTTTCATTATTAGTTGGTGATATCTGTATGACGATTCTTGACCCACGTATTAAATTATCATCAAAAAAAGGAGGTAACTGATGGCTACTATAGACAAAAAAATGTTCGAGTTTGTCGAGCTAGACACCAGTGTCTCTGAAGTTATCGACACACCAAGTTATTCATATTGGAAATCAGTATTTAAACAATTTTTTTCAAAAAAATCAACGATTGTTATGCTTGTTATTCTGATTGCAATAATTTTAATGAGTTTTATTTATCCTATTTTTGCAAACTACGATTTTAATGACGTTAGTGGAATTAATGATTTTTCACGTCGCTATATTTTTCCTAATTCTAAATTTTGGTTTGGTACAGATAAGAACGGACAATCATTATTTGATGGTGTTTGGTATGGTGCTAGAAATTCAATTTTAATTTCTGTTTTGGCAACAATCATTAATATGGTTATAGGTGTTGTTGTAGGAGCTATTTGGGGAGTTTCTAAAGTAGTAGATGCAGTAATGTTAGAGGTGTATAATGTTATATCAAACGTACCCTCACTTCTTATTATCATGGTCTTGACTTATGCTTTAGGTGCAGGTTTTTGGAATCTTATTTTAGCGTTCTGTATTACAGGTTGGATTGGAATAGCATTTGCTATTCGCGTTCAAATCTTACGCTACCGTGATTTAGAATATAACCTAGCTAGTCAAACACTAGGAACTCCAACTAGTAAGATTATTACTAAAAATATTCTTCCACAAATTATTTCAATTATAGTGACTATGGTATCTCAAAGTTTACCAGCCTATATTTCAACTGAAGCATTTTTATCTTACTTTGGTATTGGACTTCCTGTGACTGAACCGAGTTTAGGACGCTTAATATCTAATTATTCAACGAATTTGACCAATAATGCATATCTATTTTGGATTCCATTGACTACTTTAGTATTAGTTTCTCTTCCGCTTTATATTGTTGGACAAAACCTTGCTGATGCAAGTGACCCACGTACACATAGATAGGAGTTAAATATGACAAAAACAAAAAATGTAATATTGAGCGCCAAAGATGTTGTGGTTGAGTTTGACGTACGTGATCGTGTGCTAACAGCTATTCGAAATATTTCTCTAGATTTGTATGAAGGAGAGGTATTGGCAGTTGTTGGTGAATCAGGCAGTGGGAAATCTGTGCTAACAAAAACATTTACAGGTATGCTTGAGTCAAATGGACGAATTAGGAGCGGTTCAATAAAATATAGAGATATTGAATTGACTGATGTAAAATCAAACAGTGAATGGGAAAAAATTCGTGGTAAGAAAATAGCGACTATTTTCCAAGATCCTATGACGAGTTTAGATCCAATTAAAACAATTGGTTATCAAATTTGTGAAGTGATTATTAAACATCAAGGAAAATCACAGTCAGAAGCCAAGGAATTAGCTATTGACTACATGAAAAAAGTTGGTATCCCTGAAGCAGAAAAAAGATTTGGGGAATATCCTTTCCAGTATTCTGGAGGAATGCGTCAACGTATCGTTATTGCGATAGCATTGGCATGTAAACCAGATGTACTAATCTGTGATGAACCTACAACAGCTTTGGACGTAACCATTCAAGCACAAATTATTGACTTATTAAAGAGCCTTCAAAGAGAATATCAGTTTACTACTGTGTTTATTACTCATGATTTGGGAGTTGTTGCGAGTATTGCTGATAAGGTTGCTGTAATGTATGCAGGTGATATTGTTGAATATGCTACCGTTGAAGAAATTTTTTATGATCCAAAACATCCTTATACATGGAGCTTATTGTCAAGTCTACCTCAGTTAGCTAATGCAGGTGATGAATTGTTTTCAATTCCTGGGATTCCACCATCATTATATAAAGAAATTAGTGGAGATGCTTTTGCACCACGTTCACGTTATGCAATGAAAATTGATTTTGAAGAAACTCCACCTAAATTTGAGGTTAGTGAAACACATTGGGCTAAAACATGGTTGTTACATCCAGATGCACCAAAAGTTGATAAACCAAAAGTAATTCAAGATTTACATGAAAAAATTTCAAAAAAAATGAGTAAATAGGAGAAGGAAATGACTGAAAAATTAGTTGAAATTAAAGATTTAGAAATTTCTTTCGGAGAAGGAAAAAAGAAATTTGTTGCCGTCAAAAATGCGAATTTCTTCATTAATAAAGGTGAAACATTTTCTTTAGTTGGTGAATCAGGAAGTGGTAAAACGACAATTGGTCGTGCAATTATTGGCTTGAATGAAACCAGTTCAGGTGATATTTTATTCAATGGGAAAAAAATTAATGGGAAAAATTCTAAAGAAGAACAGCGGAATTTAATTCGTCAAATCCAGATGATTTTCCAAGACCCAGCAGCTAGTTTAAATGATCGTGCTACGATTGATTATATTATTTCAGAAGGACTTCATAATTTTAATTTGTATAAAGATGAGGAAGATAGAAAATCTAAGCTAAATAATATAATGAAAGAAGTAGGACTATTGCCTGAACATTTGACACGTTATCCTCATGAATTTTCAGGAGGTCAACGTCAACGTATTGGGATAGCTAGAGCATTGGTTATGGAACCTGAGTTTGTCATAGCTGATGAGCCAATATCAGCTTTAGATGTTTCGGTACGAGCTCAAGTCCTAAATTTATTGAAAAAAATTCAAAAAGAAAAAGGATTGACCTATCTTTTTATAGCTCATGATTTGTCTGTTGTACGTTTTATTTCAGATCGAATTGCGGTAATTTATAAAGGAGATATTGTTGAAGTAGCTGAGACAGAGGAGTTATTTACAAATCCTATCCATCCTTATACAAAATCCTTGTTATCTGCTGTTCCGATACCAGACCCAATCTTAGAAAGACAAAAAGAATTAGTTGTCTATAATCCAGAACAACATGATTACTCGAGTGATCAACCAAGTATGCATGAAGTTAGACCAGGTCATTTTGTATGGTCTAATGAAGCAGAGTATCAAGTCTATAAAGAACAATATTAAAAAGATTGACAGATATGTCAATCTTTTTAATATTGTGTAATAATTCAGAACTAAAAAAAGAAAAATTAAGTGAAATAACTTGACTAAACACACGTATTTTTGGTATTATTATAAGCGGTATTGTTTACCCCATTTCAAAGGCCCCGGAACCTTCGAAATAACTTCGTGGACCGGAACATCCACACTGTAAACAAAAACGAATTCGTAATAGGAGAAATCATGAACAAAACAACATTTATGGCTAAACCTGGCCAAGTTGAACGTAAATGGTACGTTGTAGACGCTACAGATGTACCTCTTGGACGTCTTTCTGCAGTAGTTGCTAGCGTACTTCGCGGAAAAAACAAACCAACATTCACACCACATACTGATACAGGTGATTTTGTTATTGTTATCAATGCTGAAAAAATTAAATTAACAGGTAAAAAAGCAACTGATAAAATTTACTACACTCACTCAATGTATCCAGGTGGATTAAAATCTATCTCTGCAGGTGAATTACGTTCTAAAAACGCTGTACGTTTGATTGAAAAATCTGTTAAAGGTATGCTTCCACATAACACACTTGGACGTGCACAAGGTATGAAATTGAAAGTATTTGTTGGTGCTGAGCATACACATGCAGCGCAACAACCAGAAGTACTTGATATTACAGGTCTTATCTAAGAAAGAAAGGAGCATATATAATTATGGCACAAGCACAATACACAGGTACTGGTCGTCGTAAAAATGCGGTAGCCCGCGTTCGTTTAGTACCAGGTACAGGAAAAATTACTGTAAACAAAAAAGATGTTGAAGAATACATCCCACACGCAGACTTACGTCTTGTTATTAACCAACCATTTGCTGTAACTTCAACAGAAGGCTCTTACGATGTATTCGTAAATGTTGTTGGTGGTGGTTATGCAGGTCAATCAGGAGCTATCCGTCATGGTATCTCTCGTGCCCTCCTTCAAGTAGATCCAGATTTTCGTGATTCATTAAAACGCGCAGGTCTTCTTACTCGTGATGCACGTATGGTTGAACGTAAAAAACCAGGTCTTAAGAAAGCTCGTAAAGCTTCACAATTCTCAAAACGTTAATCAAAACCTTATTATACCAAAGTTTGCAGACACTTTTTGGTGTCAGTTGGTGTTAATTATAGTGATAAGTCGTTTAAGAGACTTAAAGCATCAGCATCTTGCTGGTGCTTTTTTTCTGGCATTAATTCAAGATAATATTGTTGAGTTGTCAAGATTGAATTGTGCCCTAAACGTCTTGAAATATAATCAAGACTAATATCTTTTGAAAATAGAAAAGAAGCGTGAGTATCACGTAAGCCGTGAAATGTTGTTTTAGTTAGGTCAAGTTGTTTCAGTAAGCGTTTAAGTTGCCCAGCTTGTCTAAATCCATTCCAATCAAAAACATAATCGGTTTTAGTATCAGCTAGATTTACTAGGATTTGATAAATGTCTTTATTGATAGAAATATCACGCTTAGAATGTTTGGTTTTTAGTTGTGTATCGTCATTAGTTGGGCTAATTGAACGCCTAACTTTAATACCGTACTCAAAAATATCTTCTTTTTTGAGACCGAGTAGTTCGCCACGTCTTGCACCAGTTTCAAGGGCTAGAGCTACTAATATATTAAATTCATCTTCTTCTACATGATTTAAGCAATACTGCCTTAATTTTTTAAATTCTGTAACAGATAGGGGAATGTTGCGTTTTGGTAGCTCTTTCCCTTTTGATTTTAAGAGATGACCAAAGTCATTTGTAATTAATCCACGGGCATAAGCGTATTTTAATGAACCACGTATCTTCAAAACAAGCTCTTTTACAGTCTTCTTTGAGTGAGATTCAGCATATTTATCAATCTTTTTCTGCATTATAATATCATCAATATGTTTGAGCTGAATCCCATCAAAAAGATTATCAACAACTACAAGAGTTCTCTTATAATTGATGAAAGTTGCTTCACGGACATCATTTTTCTTTACAGTTTCTACCCAGTTGCGATAAAAGTCTGTAAATAGTGTAGAACGTTCAGCAATGTTTTTCCCACGCCCTTTTTCAAGCTCCATTTCTAAAGTCCAAAGTTCAGCATCTTTTTTGTTACTGAAGGTTTTAGTTTCTCGCTTGTATTCCCCTTTTTTGTAAAGTGAAACAGTTGCACGGTAAGAGTTACCACGTTTCGTAATAGTTGCCATTTTATCAGCCTTTCTTTTATAAAAAATGATTGATAAAATAGACTAGTCATATACAGAATAAACGAAAAGTTCTATTTTATCAATCGTTAAGTTAATTTACGCAATGATTTTCAATAAAATTAAGGAGTTTAGATTTTAAATACCGTTCTTGTTTTCCAAGCATAAAGCATTGAAAATCTGGGTGTTTACGAATATACTTATCAAATGATTTTGGGTCGATACCTAGAAAATCAGAAGCTTGTTGTCTTGTTAATAATAATGGATAATTACTCATCGTTTTCGTCCTCCTGTTCTTCAATAACTTTTTCTATGCGTTTTGGGTTGTGCCGACGTGAATCCAGATAACGAGCGAAAAAGTAAGTACGTTCAATGATTAATCCTAGTAGAGCGGTATTGTTATCACGTGCATACCAAACTAGTTCTTCAAATTCAGTAAAATCGTTTTGCTCAATAGTATCAATCACTTCTGTCATGAAGTCATCAGAGTTTTGTTGTATCAAGAATTGGTCAAGGTTAAATCCACAACCGCTTTCGATGTCTTTAATGTCATAAGGAGTTTTATCAGGATTCTCTGCATGTGTAAAGTAGTCATACATTCCTTTTGGAGATATTACAGGTTCGACATGAGCAGGTCCGTTTAATTTATCTTTGATAAGTTCTGATACTTGTGAATAGCTTTTGAGAGAATCAAAATAAAATGCGCCATGCTTATGAGCCTTTTTGAACTCTCCTGTTTTCTTATTTACATCTTTATCATGCCAAGGAGAGATTACAAAGGGAACGTGAATTTCTTCAAGTACATCTAAATAGTTGTTTGGTGCACTTTCTTTATAGAATAGGAAAGCCCACTTATTGGAGCGTTGTTCTTTTACCATAGGCAAATACCTCTTTTGAATTTATTTGGATTGATTTGAAGTTTGTGATTATTGATTATTGATTTAATGGGGGGTCGTAGTAACCCCCAATTATCTTGAACAATTGAAAAGAGGGAGCCATTTGGCTACTGCTTAACGCAAGCCATAGCCCCCTCTTTTACCGTCTTTTTCCAACTAACCTAAGGTTATTGCGAACCCGATTAGGTGCAGAGAAATAGTAGTCAGGATGCTGGCTAGATACTTCTTCTTTCAACTGGGAAATCATATTTCCTAAGATTTTTTGCCCTTGCTGGTCTCTAGGAACTTTGATGAAGACTGTTACTTCATCTTTTCGGATGTCTACTACGCTCTTATGAGCACAGCGATTGAAACTACTATTGATTGGGTTGTAGGTGGTAATGGTCTGGTTGTCTATGGTGGTGACTTTCTCTGATTTTTCTCGTTGACTCAGGAAGTTACGGAGCTTGTAGATGTGGTAGATAGATTTGAAATAGTTGAAGAGATTATCAAATCAGATACGATTCAAGACTTCAAACGTAACGGATGCAAACAAAGTACCTAGTAAGTAACTCATAGCCATATAAGCGTAATGGCTTCCTATTCCTAGGTAGATATTGACTTGAGAGATAATAGGAAATGTTAAATCAAGAGTACTTGCTAGAAAGTCTAATGACCATCCAAGGAAACCTGTTAAGAGTGAAAACTGAATCAAGTAGATATTGAGGTTGTAAGTCCTCATAAAGAATGATTTTTTCATATTTGGTGAATACCCTCCGTTGTGTAATATGTTGGACAAAGTAAAGGAAGTACTTGATAGGGATGTTCATTATCAATCACTTGAATCAACCCAGTGCCGTGACCAATGGGAATGACAATGCCTTCGGGGTCGAGGTCAGGGAATAAGAATTGGGTTGTTTTCTTATTGATATTGCCAATCTGGATGAGAACATTTAGTTGCTCACGAACAGAAATTGGGATAGTTGTATGGTCGAAACGCTGGCTGACAAGGAGTAAGTGAATTTTGGTAGTCCGTCCAAGTAAAGCAATTTGCGATAAGAGGGAGAAGAAGGAGTCTTTGATGGTCTTATTGACACCCTCTGAAAGAGCCAGTACTTCGTCCATGACGATAGTGAGATGGGTAAACTTATGGCGGGGGTTGTCATAAAGAATTGCCTGACGTTGTTGAATCAGATTAAGGCATTGACTCAAACGCTCATTGACTTCTGAAACGAAGTCAGACTTAGAGCGATTCTCCACGGGATGGATGACCGCAATTTTATGTTCGCGAGCCCAACGGCTTGGACTATCGAATTTCGGGTCTACGATAATTAAATCAGATTGATTTTTTAGAACAGACAACAGATAGGTGAGTGCATAAGACTTACCTGAGCCACTACTGCCACAGATTGCTATATGATTGACTTTATCAAGATTAAGAGAAAAGTTTTCCATAATTGGAATGTGATTCTTTGGAAGACCTACCGTGTATTTGTCGAGATCAGGGATGACCAATCGTTTTGAGATGCCCACCTTCCATGGAAAGAAGAGTCCACGCTGAACATGAATATCGTCTGTCTTGAGTGGAACAAAGTAAGTTGCGTTCTGTTTCAAAAGTGTATAGTTGGGGTATAAGGATGCGTTGGCAATTAAGAAGATTTTGTTATAGAGCTCATCATCTAAGATATAGGAACATGGAAGTCTGGGGATAAAGATGAAGCCATCTTCTTGAATCACAATATTGAAGCTGTTGGTATAGCTGGTTTCTCCCTGCATCAGAGCCCCCAAAGCCATGTTCAGGCTCTGGAGCAAGTAGGATTGCAGGATTATCTCTGTTTTAGTTGCCATTATTTGACCTCCTTTAGACCATCAGCTTTGAAGTAGACATTATAGCGAACCTCAACGGCTTGAAGATTGTCAAATTGAACTAAGCTGAGAAATTCAGGCAGTTTGACCTTATCTTCAAACTTGACTTGGAAGGGTTCAAGCCCTTCTTGGACAAAGGTTGCCTTGTAGGCGATAATCTCACCAGTTGGCTTTCCATCTTCAAAGAGTTGTTGGGGTTCAAGTTCAATACTCAAACTATGAATTGGTTTATCAGGTTTCAAATATTCAGTTGCAGTTGTGGCAGAGTAGCCACCTTTTTTGTATTTGGTTTTAATTGCCATATTATTTACCTCCATATGGTTTTTGAAAGTTATTAAAGTGATTTGTTCAGTTTAAGTCGTGAGCTGGACTGTCTTAGCTAAGTACACTTCTATGGTAAGGCATTTTAAGAATCTTTGATTTCAAGAATTTTGAAAGTGTTTCTCTTAAAGTTGTGCTACAAGTGCAACAAATTCAATTAACCATTCAGCTAAGCTTTCAGCGATTTGATAGGATGTTTCTTCTTCAGGAAAATCAGGAAAGTAATCATAGAGGGCAGTTGTCAAGGTTGAGAGATTCTGTTGAATATCCATCTCTTTTGCTTGAAAGAATTGCTTTGTAGAGTTAGAACCATCAGTAAGAATTAATTCTGTCAATTGGCTAATGAGTAACTCACAGAAGTCAGCATTTGGAAAGAAGACACTTTTTACATTGGGTAGTTCTAGTGTCTCTTGCAAAGCATCCACAGTATCTAAAGAGATATTACGTTTCCCTTTTAAAATTTGACTGATGGTAGGTGCTGAAATTAATCGGATGTCATCATCAAAGTAGTAGGCTACTTCATTTTGAGGGATTTCTTTCTCAATCAATTGTTGTTTGAGAGATTCACCGAGTAGTTCACAATAGAGAATTTTAACTTTAGCTTTTAGCATAAACTGTCCTTTCCAGTCCTTAGACGGAAAGAAACAAATGAGCTATTACAGTTACCGAGTGGATGCAAAAAGGCACAATAAAGAAACGGTGAAACAGTAATATGCAAGATATGATATCTATCGCCATATCATCATATGTGTTTCAATCCGTCCGTTTGATGGCCATCGATTAGGACTATTAAAAATTTTTCTCAAGAGTATTTCTTGATAGGTCTATTAAACCAATTTTTTAGCTTGCTGTAGTTAGTAAAAAATGGTAGATTATTTATTAAAATACTACCAACTTTTGAGGTTTATATGAATTTTGAAAAAATGATTGATGGAATGATTGCTGAAAGAATTATAGATGCTAGAAAATCACGGAAGCTAACGCAAGAAGCTTTTTGTGATAAATTTTCTGAAAAGGTGAGTTTAGATAAATTTCGATTATCAAATTTGGAAAATGGAAAACGGAATAAAAAGAAAAACCCCTATTTTTTAACGGAGGCTTACATAGAGTTTTATTCCGATCTGTTAGGTGTTTCAAACGAGGAATTTCTTTTTGGGAATTTAGAAGAGAAGAAAAGTTTAATCAAATTGATTTTATTAAATATTTTTATGAATGCCGACTCACAGGCATATAGGTCAGACCTAACTCAAGTTGAACAGACACCTATATTTGACATTGATATAGCTTCTGACAAAGAATTTTTTAGATTAGCGTTTTTGAACCTACCAGAAGAAAAATATGGTGATTATCACAAAAAATCAAAAATGTACTTTATAAATTTAGCAAGTGGCACAGACATAAAGATTTCAGATATGAAAACGTACCGGGAAAAGGTGGCTGCTGTTTTGAAAGAAATAGATTCCTTCTTTTATAGTGAAAGGTTTGCTTCGTTCTATACTTCTTTAATGGACGGTAGGAGTATATTTTCAGAGCAATCCTCTATCTTAGTAAGAATCTTATTGGGGAATTTTGATTTTGCTTTTGATTTTCTCAAGAGAAAAAGCAATTCTGAAACAATTAGGTGTAAAGGGGTAGATTTAAGACAACCTAGGGTAGAGTATTTTTATATTGACAACTATCTGAATTCTGTAGGTAACTTTTCAGCTAGTGTTACTGATTGGAAAGAGGTATCATTTGCTTTATTTATAAATGCATTTAATGAGTTTTTAGAATTGTATTTAGCTTCATTTGTGGATTTTTTCTCAAAAAATTTTTTTAATAAGAGTCTTAAACAACTCTCTAATGATTATGTAAACACCTTATTTGCAGGGAAAGAATTTACGAAGTTGTTAAATAATATTTATTTAAAAGATCAATTCTTAATGGGACGTATGATTGGTCATAATTTCTCTAGAGCAATGATTCAAAAATTTTCATTAGTCAAAGAAAATTCAATCAAATTTAAAAAAATAGGTAGAACTTATCCAACAACTGTGAATAGGTTAGAAGAGTTCTATGAGTTAGACCGTGTAAAAACTCAACGAGGAGTATATGATTTAGATAAATATCTATATGACTTTGAAAACATGACATTATTGTTTGCAAATAGCGGACAAAAATATGCTAGTGGAGGATTATTTATACCTTCATATTTTGATATAACTTCATTGAAATAGTGATATAATAAAATGAATGTTAATTTTTTTGATAGATAGCTATCATTGCTTTAATTAAGGAGTAAAATTTGAAAGCGATAGAATTATTTGCTGGTGCGGGAGGTTTGGCACTTGGTATTGAAAAAGCGGGATTCGATACAATTGGATTAGTAGAGTTTGACAGTGCTGCAGCTGCAACGTTAAAATTTAACCGTCCAAGTTGGAATGTTATACATGATGATATAGCAAATATTTCAAAACTAGATTTGGAAGGGTATTTTTCAATTAAAAAAAGTGAGTTAGATTTACTAAGTGGTGGAGCTCCATGTCAATCTTTTTCATATGCAGGAAAACGATTAGGATTAGAGGATACGCGAGGGACATTATTCTATCACTATGCTGTTTTTTTGGAAAAGTTACAACCTAAAATGTTTCTTTTTGAAAACGTTAAAGGCTTGACTAGTCATGATAAGGGAAAAACTTACGAAACAATTTTGAATGTTTTTGAATCGGAAGGCTATACTGTACAATCAAAAGTTTTGAATGCTTGGGATTATGGTGTTGCTCAAAAGCGAGAACGTATGATTATGGTTGGAATCCGTAATGATTTAGTAAGTAAGACTTTTTTTGAATATCCAGAGGCACATAATTATAAACCTGTCTTACGAGATATTTTGATGGATTGTCCACCCAGTCAAGGAATGCAATATTCAGAACAAAAGAGAGAAATATTTGAATTAGTGCCTCCAGGAGGATATTGGAGAGATATTCCAGAGGAAATTGCAAAAGAGTATATGAAATCAACTTGGGATATGGGAGGAGGTCGTACGGGAATTTTACGACGAATGAGTCTTGATGAACCGTCGTTGACTGTCTTGACATCTCCAACTCAAAAACAGACGGAACGTTGTCATCCTTTGGAAGCACGTCCGTTTACTGTTCGTGAGAGTGCTCGAATTCAAAGTTTTCCAGATTCTTGGGAATTTTATGGAAGTATAGGAAATCAATACAAGCAAGTCGGGAATGCTGTTCCTGTAAATCTAGCTTATGAAGTAGGAGTGAAAATAAAAGAAAGTTTGGAGGCGTTATAAATGTGGAACTTATCATTTATTAGTGAAGAAGATTTTTATAATCATGTTCAATTGACCATTGATAAATATGGGGAGAAATTACAATCTTTTGATTTGAAACGGTTTAATAAGAATATTGTCGATCCAATAAAATTAATTTTTGATAAATCTGTTTACAGAAGTTCTTGGGAGCAGATTATTAGTAATGAAATTTTTAGACAACGTGATAAATCAAATAATAACGACATTGGTTATTTTCATCAAATAATTTTCAGGTATATTGAACATTGTCGTGTTCCAAACAATGGTGAAGAAGGTGGTTGGGATGTCATTTTTGAAAATCCAAATGGTATAACAATGCCAGATGGTTCTCGAGTCAGTCGTGTATATGTTGAAATGAAAAATAAGCATAATACAATGAATTCAGCTTCTTCTGGTAAAACTTTTATTAAAATGCAAAACCAATTATTACAAGATGACGATTGTGCGTGCTTTTTAGTTGAGGCAATTGCGAAAAATTCTCAAAATATCAAATGGGAGCCCAAAGTTGATGGTCAAAAAATGGGTCATAAATATATAAGACGTGTTAGTTTAGACCGATTTTATTCACTTGTGACGGGACAGAAAGATGCCTTCTATAATATGTGCATGGTTTTGCCAGAAGTTATCAATGAAGCTGTATCAGAACTAGATTCTTCAACTATTCCAAATGATACAGTATTTGATGAAATTAGAGACATTGCTGCTCAGCAAAACTATGATTCCGAAGATTTATCCATTGCAATGGCTTTCTATTTACTAGGTTTTTCTAGTTATTTAGGCTTTGAATGATATAATCTGAATGAATATTTATATTGGATTAATATAAATAATGATAGTGGGGGATAAATAGAGTTGATTTCTGTAAATAACAATGCAAAATTATTGAATGGTATAGTGAGTATTGAAAGAGATTATATTAGTTATTTCGGGAAAGAGTTTGCTATTGATTATGAACATCTTTATAAAGATTGGCTTGATGACAGACTGAGTCAGTTATGTTCTAGTTTACACCATCAGTTAGTGGAGGCATTAAGAATATTAAATGATAGTATAAATGGAGGTAAACATTTCTGGGCTGACCCAAGTAGAGATTTGATAAAAGCTATCTCATTATCCAACAGATTTGTCAATAACCTTAAAAATTCTGGGGAGAATATTGTTATAGTTGAATACTATAATAAAGTGCTAAAAAAATGTAATGACTTTCTATCATCATCTGGTGGAAGTTTAGTGCCGAACGATATGATGGAAGTTGAAATATATTATGAGCTCCCTATTTTTGAAACATCTGCTGTAGTTCAATTACCTAATAATTCCTTACAAAAGTTTCAATTAAAACCAGTTGGTAATGGGTCTTATGCATCTGTTTTTAGTTATTTTGATGAAAATTATAATAAACTTTTTGCATTAAAACGTGCTAGTAAAACTATTTCACCTAAAGACATAGAAAGATTCTATTTAGAATTTGATACGATGAAAAGATTAAATTCGCCTTATATACTGGAAGTCTATTCTATTGACAAAAAGAAAAATGAGTATGTTATGGAATATGCCGATACTACTCTTTTAAAATATATTACCACTCACAATAAAAAATTAACTTTTGATGAGAGAAAGTCATTGTGCAATCAAATTATTAAAGGGTTTGAGTATTTAGCTAAAAATGATATACTTCATAGAGATATTTCTCCAAATAATATTTTAATAAAACAATACGAGGATGCCAAAATTATCAAGATTGCCGATTTAGGTAATGTAAAGCTAAGCGACAGTATATTAACATCTCTTGATACAGAAATACGAGGAGCATTTAATGACTATTCGGGACTTCAACGAGTAGGATTTAGTAATTATAATTTTTATTTTGAATGTTTTGCCTTATCAAAGTTATTGTATTTTGTTTTGACAGGGAGATATAAAGATTTTACTAAATTTGAATATAGTAATTTGGAACAATTTATTAATCAAGGGATAAATCCAGATTTTAGTAAGAGATTTGGAAATATTCATGAACTAAGGAGAGCATTTTCTAAAATTAAACCTAAATAAAACCACCTCATATATGAGATGGTTGACTAGTCTATTTTATGGTGTTAATTGGTGTCAATTTTATCCAGTATTGTGGATTTTAGTGTATTTGCATGAAGATTTCAACATCAATAATGTTGATATAAAGGGATTTGTAAGGTATAGGGTTTCTTCGTTTTTAGTAGAGAAATTCTCAAAACGTTAATCAATACGATTATATCAACGTTTACAGACATTCAAGAATTTTCTCTTGGATGTCTTTTTGTGTATAATAAATAAATCCTATAACAAATTCCCTGATCACAACTTATTTATCTATAAAAAAAATATAATTTTATTTCTACTTAATATTTCTTAAAGTAGTATAATAAGTACAATATTGATTATAAATGAAATGGGGTAATGTAATGAGTTTACCAGATATAAAATTGACATTAGCGAGCGGAGAAACCTATCCTTTATCAGATTATCAAGGAGAAGTTTTGTTAATTGTGAATACTGCTACTGGGTGTGGTTTGGCACCACAGTTTACAGCATTGGAAACGCTTCATGAGCAATATGCTGCTAAGGGTTTACGAGTATTGGGTTTTCCATGTGGTCAATTTGCTAATCAAGAAACTGTTTCTGATAAGGATATGGTAGGTGTTTGTCAGATAAAATTTAATGTGACTTTTCCCATGCATGCAAGGCTTAATGTTAATGGAGAGCATACTCATCCTTTGTACCAATGGTTAAAAAGTGAACAATCTGGTTTGTTAGGTGGGGCAGTCAAATGGAATTTTACAAAATTCTTGGTTAATCGCCAAGGTCAAGTAGTAAAACGATACGCACCACAGACAGAACCAAAAAATATAGAAAAAGATATTTTAAAGCTATTGAATACATAATTTTAAGCACTTTGTTTTGAACAGAGTGCTTTTCATTTTCCGTTAAAGTAAGCAATGAATGATATAATAATATAAAGGAGTTACGTATATGTCTTATTATATTTTTGTGGCCATTGGTTTATTGTTTTTGATTATCTTGGTCTTTAACAGGATTAGAACATATAGGTTTAAACAAAAATTGATGGATTCATGGGGAAATCTCAATCACATCACCAAAGAAAAAGATAACTTATCTAGTCTTCATCAGGTCTTTGAAGAGAAACTAATTCATGATTCAAGTAACGGTTTTATTATTGATCAACAGACCTGGGATGATTTGAGTTTGCAGGATGTCTTTGCCCAGATAAATCAAAGTTTCTCAAGTCTTGGTGCAGAATTTATCTATCACCGTTTGAGATTTATTTCATATGATTCTAGTGAGGATCACGATTTTGAAACCCTTCAGTCCTATATGTCAAACCATGCAAGACAAAGAACAGATATCTTGTATTACTTTTCACAGCTAGGAAAACAAAATTTTGCTAATATTCCAAGTCGTATTTTGGGACGAAAAAGAAGTCATTTTTGGCAATTAATACTGTACTGTTTGTTAGGTATCATGCCAATCTTGTGCCTTTTTTTGAGTGTTTTTCAGCTCGAAGTTGGCCTAGTTTCATCGCTTGTATCAGTAGCTTTCAATGTCATTTTTTATTATATGATGAAGTATAAGATTGTATTGGGAATTGATAATTACGGTTATTTGATTCGTATGTTTTTGATGGCTAATCAAATAGCAAAGATTGACTCTCCTCTACGAGATAAAATAAAGAAAAACCTTGCGCCATTTAAGAGCCTATCAGTCATTAGTTTTGCTTTTAGAAGACCAATGGGGATGTCTGACACGGATATCATCTTTGAATACCTAAATATCATTTTTATGATTCCTTTTATTGCCTATGCAATATTACAACATCGTTTGGACAAACACGAAAGAGAAGCCTTAAACCTTTACGAAAATCTTTCAGAATTAGAAGCTGCCATAGCAGTAGCCAATTATAAAACAAGTCTACCTTATTATTGTTTGCCAACCTTTACAAAAGAAGATAGCGCTAATGGACAAGAAATCTACCATCCTCTGATTGAGAACGCAAAGTCAAACCCATTAAACTTTTCGGATAACATGTTGATTACAGGGGACAATGCCTCAGGGAAGTCGACTTATATTCGGATGATTGCAATAAATCTTATCATGTCACAATCTCTCAATTTTGCTTTTGCTAAAGAATTTAGCCTAAAGAAAGGGAAGGTTTTGACAGCCATGTCAATTGTTGATGACATTAGTCAAGGAGACAGTTACTTTATCTCAGAATGTAAGGCAATCAAACGTATGGTTGATACTGTTGCTAAAGGTGAGTATGCCTACTTCTTTTTAGATGAAATTTTTAAAGGAACCAATACAATCGACAGGGTGAGTTCAGCCTTAAGCATTATTCAGTATTTTCAATCTCGAAATTGTCGATATATGATTTCAACTCATGATATTGAATTGATGAACCTTTCTAAAGATAGTCATCAAAACTTCTGTTTTACATCAACCTACCAAAATGGAGAAGTCTTGTTTGACTATATCCTACGAGAAGGGAAAACAATGACGAAAAATGCAGTTAACCTTCTAGAAACTCTTGCCTATCCTGAAGCGATTATCTCAAAAGCACGTGCCTATTCTGAGGAGATTAGTATCACATGTCAATTCAAGAAATAAAATTCTGATGATTTTCTGAAACTAAAAAGTTAAACTGAAGTAAAGGAGAATAATATGGCTAAGATTTTAGTAATTGATGATGATTTTGAAATTTTAAAACTAATCAAAAATATTTTAGTTCTGCAAGGGCATTATGTAGTGACTTTACAAGACGTTAGAATACCTTTTTCTGTGGATGAATTTACAGGATATGATCTCATTTTATTAGATATTATGTTAGGTAATACAGATGGTTTTACAATTTGTCAAAGAATAAGAAGTAAGATTTCAACGCCTATCTTATTTATTAGTGCCAAAGATACCGAAGAAGATATTATTAAGGGTTTAACTATTGGAGGAGATGATTATATCACAAAACCATTTTCTTTAAAGCAGCTAGTTGCTAAAGTAGAGTCTCATCTTAAAAGACAAGAACGTATAAAGAGTTTTTATCAGGAAAGTAAGGATGAGACTAGATATTTTCAACATATCACTATTTTACCTCTCGCTAAAAAAATCTATATTTCTGAACAAGAAATACCATTTACTGCTAGAGAATTTCGGTTAATCGAAGTCTTGAGTCAATACACTAAAAAAGTATTTTCTCAAGCAGAAATCCATGAAAAAATCTATGATAAAGAGTCAGATACTCTTTTTGGTTCAGTAGCAGAATACGTCTATCAGATTAGGAGAAAATGTTCAACATACGGGATTAATCCGATTAAAACAGTTAGAGGGATAGGATATCAATGGAATGATTAACCAAGTTACTCTAAAACAAAAGCTTTTTGGTACAGCCTGGCATATTTTCTTAGGGACAATTTTGATTTTTTTGTCTATCTGGTTGATAAATGGTTTTTTGATTTCCTTTCAAGTTTTAACAGTTGGAACCTCAAGAGCACATTTAACCATAGACTCTAGTTTGAGCCTTGAGCAACAAAACATTAAACTTACAAAACAACCATATGATTATGTCCTTGTAGATAAAAACAGTCAAAAATTTATTGGAAGATACACCAAGACCAATCTAGTAATTTTTAAAGAAGTCCTTAAAAACAAAGAAAGTCTGCAATATGGTAGCAATGATTATTTTTATCAAGAAAGTAAAGATAAGGCTATTGTTATTAGAATAAATAGTATTCCAGAATTTAAAAATCATCTACTACGTCATATTCCATATAATATTCTGACTTATATTATCTTAATTACAGCAATACTGATACTCATTGTTTTTCAATTAATGAAGCTTATTCGACTTCTTATCAAAAATTTTCAAACCTTAGACCATATCAGTAATGCAATGGGGAAACAAGAGAACCTTCAAGCTCAAGAATCTTCTATTAAAGAATTTTCAGGCATTATACATCACCTTGTCGACAAATCAGAAGAACTTTATCTTCTTATTCAAAAAGAAAAAGAAGATAAACAAGACTTAACCTATCAGATTAGTGCTTTGTCACATGATGTTAGGACTCCTTTAACAGTCTTAAAAGGCAATTTAGAGTTACTGGAATTAACAGATTTGAATCAAATCCAAACTGAATATCTCATGTCCATGGTTTCAAGTATTAAAAAATTTGAAGATTATTTTTCTGCACTTTTAGATTATTCCAAATTATTATATGGTAATTTAAACTTTAAAATGATTACTCTAAACGCCTTACTTGGAAATTTGGAAAATGATATGCCTATTTTAATTGGAGAAAAGAAGGTAAAATTTGAAACCTTGTATAGTATTACAAATGCTGACATCTATGTTGACGAACTTTCACTCTATCGTTCTTTAATGAGTATTTTAACTAATGCTATTGAACATTTGCCAAGTGAAAAACCTAAACTTAGGCTAGTAGTTAAGGATGAAGAAGATGAAATCCATTTTACAGTATGGAATAACGGACCAGCTTTTAATGAAGAAGACCTCAAGAATATGGCAAAGCTGTTCTATACCAGTGATAAAAATAGAAGTTCAAAACATCACGGTTTGGGTATAACATTTGCTGCTAAAACTGCCTAACAACATCATGGAAAATTAGAATTTAAAAATCCAAAAGAAGGTGGTGCTAGCGTTACCTTGATCATAAAAAGAAACTAAAAAACTTAGTTTCTTTTTTTATTCTGATAAAACTATGAAAAAAGAATATTAAACTTAGTTTAGATAAGAAAGGAAGACATAAAAATGAAAGTTGAAGTGGAAAATATAAGTAAAAGTTATAAAGATAATATCGTATTGGATAATATTTCATGTGTTTTTGAGTCTGGAAAAATTTATGGCTTATTAGGCATTAATGGTGCAGGTAAATCCAGTTTTATTAAAATATTATACGGTATGAATAGTCAAGATCAAGGTCAGATTCTATATGATGGAAGAAAAAGTATATCTTCAAAAGATATAGGTGCATTGATTGAAAGACCAGCGATTTATGACAATCTTAGTGCATTAGATAATCTAAGGACTAAAGCTCTTCTTTATAGTATCGATAAAGAAGAAATTGATAAAGTTCTAAAAATAATTGGTCTTGAAAGTGTAGGGAAAAAACGCGCGGGAAAGTTTTCATTAGGTATGAAGCAACGTTTAGGTATTGGAATGGCAATATTAACTAATCCAAAATTTTTAATACTAGATGAACCAACAAATGGTTTAGATCCAGAAGGAATTGAACATTTACTTGAAATGATAAGAATGTTAAAAGAAAAAGGCATGACAATTCTTTTTTCTAGTCATCAATTACACGAAGTACAAGAAATTGCAGATGAAATATTAATCTTACATGATGGGAAAATACGATTAAAGACAAAAAATGATAAGAAAATTAATCTAAAAGAAGAATTCTTTGCAATCATCGGAGGCTAACTAATAATGGGAAATATAATGAAATCAGAATTAATAAAATTAAAAAAATCAGGCTTTAAATTAGTTATAAGTATTTGTCCATTACTAAGTGTTTTTATAGCTTTTCTACTAATAAGTCGTGAACAATTGATTAGTTTTGGAATCTATTGGTGGATAGCAGTCTTTTTACCACTGACAATAGGATTACTCTATCTTATAGATATGAATAAAGAAGATAAGGCGGGTGAATTTCAAAATATAAGCAAAAAAAAAAATTCACACTAAAAATTATAGTGGCTAAGATAGTATGTACAATTCTATTAGTTCTTTTAGCAAATCTTGTTCTTGTATTAGGTTTGACTTTTTTAAAATGGTTATATGGAGAGCTAATAGTAATGGAAACTTTGAAGCAATTACTCAAAACAACTCTAATTAGTATGATTTTTCTATGGAATATCCCATTTCTATATTTAATCGGAGAAAAAATGAATCGTTTGTTTATGGTTGTTGCCAACTGTCTTATCAATTTTTTGGTAGCACCGTTTATAGCCCAAACTAAAATATGGCTCCTTTTTCCATATACATACCATTATAAGATGGCACAAGAATTGTTGTCTTTAAAACCATCAGGTGATCTTGAAAAAATTAGAATCGAACTTGATATAAAACTAGTTTTATTAATAGCTATCATAAGTTTAGGTCTAACAATTTTTCAAATACTCTTAATAAATAGAAAGGTCAAAAATGATAACTAATCTTAAAAGTGAAATAGTAAAATGCAAAAATAGTAAATATGTCATAGTGACATTTTGCTATAAAATGATTGAGGTATTAAGTATTTTAGGATTGGAATTATATTCGAGTAGAAATAATGTTGAAGAAATCATTATTTATTACCCAATATTAATACTACCGATCATCATTAGCTTGCAAGTTAGTTTTATGGACGAACAAGAAAGGATAGCTAATGAATATCAGAATATAAGCCTTAACAAAACTAAAAGTTATTTAATCAAAAAAATTATAATAGTTATCTTTAATGTAATTCCATTTTGTTTAACTATATTATTTGTTCGAGTAAAAAAAAATAAAACTGTGATTTTTTTATCGTATTTTTTACTAAACTATTTAATTAGTAGTTTATATATGTTACTAAGTAGGAAACTTAAAATGATTGGACTAAGCATTATGGGATTTATTGATACCTTATTAATCCTATTTACAACGAATAATGTCTTTTTAAAATCCCCAATATTTCTTGTAACAGGACCAGTAAACATGATAGTAACAGGGAAAATAGAACAAATTGACTGTTTTAGTATTTTTATTTGGATAAATCTAATAATTTTTTTTAAAAAAAGTTGACAGGAAGTAGGTCGATGTAGTAAACTAAATAAGTTGTCAAAACGAGAGAATAATTAAGAGGAATGATTAAAAATTTTTATTTTTTTTAAAAAACTTCTTGACAGCAAACAATCGATTTGATAGAATATAATAGTTGTCTCGCAAGAGATAAAGACCTTTGAAAACTAA
>JAUMZW010000017.1 GCA_030527925.1 Streptococcus sp. | reverse complement strand
CGATAGAGACAAATAGGACTGACTTAACAACTACTTGAAGTTTTTAGAGGTGCCCAAATTAAAATCATTTTTATATGATACATTTTTCCCTCAAAATATTTAAAAAATAAGGTATTTGTACGCGCCACCAAATCCAATCATGAGAAACATATTGTCCCCAATAATCAAACCATGCGGGAATATTTTTTTGACTAAAGACTGATTCTAGACGTTGTGTATCTTGAATATGTGGTCCTTCCCAAGCTCCTTGCCCAACTGATATAATCCAATGATTCTGTCTTAATTGCTCAAGGTAATTTTCATTACTATCTTGAGAAAGATAATCAATAGGTGAGTTGTAATATACTGATAAATCACCATAATAATCACCTGTAAAAAATCTTGCATCATAAACCCCTGATTGAGCTATTGCCACATCAAAAATCTCTGGGTACTTTAGAGCAAAATTAATTGTATGGAAAGCTCCCATTGAACAACCTGTTACTAACAACTTTCCCGCCCAACCTGTTTCAACTTTTATCATTGGAACTAGCTCTTCAATGATATATCGTTCATAAGCATCATGTGCTAATCCCATATCATGTCCAGATTTCCAGTCACTAAGCCATGATTCTTTATCATAAGAATCTGGTGTATAAAAGACAAGATTATAGTGATTGATAAACTCCTTACAGGCTTCTATCATTCCAAAATCTGCATACTCATTTTGACTTCCTCCAGATGAAGGAAAAACAATGACTGGTTTTCCGTAATCTCCATAACGATTAACATGCATTTCTTGACCTAAATAATAGCTAAATCTTGTTTTTTGTTCGAATTTCATAGGAGTACCTATACCTTTTCTTGTGTGTATGTAATAATTTCACGCATTTCGTCAAGCGTTTCTGTACGTGCGATGACACCAATTTCTCCCATTATGCCTGCAAAAACTTCAGGTATCGATTCAATCCTAATAATAGCATCATCAAATCGTGAACGAATATCTTCTAAAGAATATTTATAATTTTTATTAGCCTTTCGAGAAATATAAACAACATTATAATGTCTTGAAATTTCACCTTCAAATAGGTTATCTTTAACAATATTTCCATATTCTCTAAAAATATCAAAATCATTGGCATAATTCCACATATCAATTGTCAAACCACCTGGTGGACGACAATTGATTTCTAAAGCCATTAATTCTTTTGATGATTTTACTCTAAAAAATTCAAAATGGAAAAATCGTTCTCTAATATTGAAGGCTTTAACACATTTTTTTCCAAGTTCAACCAACTCTGCAGAAATAGTTCTTGGGAGATAGCAATACATATCATTATCTTTTTCAACTGTCGATAACACAGCCTCAGAAAACTCTAAACTAGCATAAAAAATAATATTACCTTCATGGTCTGTCAAACCGTCAAATGTTACAATGTCTCCATCGATAAACTCCTCCATAATATATTCTACAGAAGGATTTTTGCGGTTAAAAAATTCTAAGAGTTGTTCTTCATTAGTAATACGGTAAGTATCATTAGCTCCTACACCTGAATTTGGCTTGATAACAACTGGATATCCCAACTCTTTAACAAGTTGTATTGCATCATCATTATTAGCAAATACTCTTCCTCTAGCTACCTTTAAACCAGCCTGTTTAAAAACTTCTTTCATTTTTGACTTTGTTTTAATAGATTCCATATCCTTTTCTTTATAGCCAAAAACATTAAAATCTGTTCTTAATTTAGCATCTAATTCCAGCCAATATTCATTATGAGATTCAATACGATCAATACGCCCGTACTTATGAGCAAAGAAGGCTACCGCTCGGTAAACTTGATCATAATCTTCTAAATCATCAACTCGGTAATACTCTGTTAGATAACTTTTGAGTTCATCACTTAATTCATCATAAGGTGTTGAGGCAATTCCTAAAGTCCTAAACCCAATATCATGTAATCGACGAGCAAATGTAATATAATTTGTAGGAAAATGAGGTGAAATCATGATAAAATTCATTTGACGAGACATATTTTTCTCCTTACGCTTTTATTTGCTTTCAGTTTACCACAAAAAAAGAGGTTTTAAAAGAATATATTCTGAAAATAATAAAAATTGAATCCGATTACATTATTCAGTTTAAATTCAAGATATTTTTTTCTTAATTTGGTAAAATAACCCTATGGAAATATTAAAAATTTTAAATCAAGTTGCTAGAGAAAATACTTATATTTTAGAAAATGAAGAAGCTGTTATTGTTATTGATCCTGGGAGTGATTTTGATAACATTGTTTCTCATCTTAAAAAAATCAACAAGCCGATTGCAGCTATTTTATTGACACACACACACTATGACCATATTATGGGAGTTGACTTCTTACGTGATACATTCGACTCTCCAAAAGTTTATGTCTCTAAAAATGAAGCCCCTTGGTTGGCTCAACCTGAACTCAACTTATCAGGTTTAACTCGTCATAGTGATATTGATAATGTTATTATTAAACCTGCGGATGTTATTTTTGAAGATTTTAAACAATACACTCTTTCTGGATTTGAATTTCAAGTAGTACCTACTCCTGGTCATAGTTTTGGTGGTGTCTCGTTTATCTTCAAATCTGATGAAACTATTTTTTCAGGAGATGCACTTTTTAAAGAAACTATCGGTAGAACAGACCTACCAACAAGTAATTTTGATGACCTCATCAATGGTATTAAAGAAAACTTATTTACATTGCCTAATCACTTTACTGTCTTTCCAGGTCATGGAATGAATACAACAATTGGTCATGAAAAAAACTTTAATCCTTATTTTAATTAAAACCTTTTACCTATAATAAATCCCCTTAAAGACTAGACCTTATTTCTAATCTTTAAGGGGATTTATCTATTTAGGTTAGAGAGTTTTTTTCTTTTTTGCATTTTTAGTAATTGAAACATCAATATCATTACCATATTCTAAAATTTTACGTGTCAATAAAATATCATCACTATCATTTTTTAAATTAATGTGATAAATTAACTTTAATTCATTGCCATTTTTCCCAGTTTTGATTGAAATTAAATTATAATCTTGGCAAAATTGATTTAAAATGCCATTTAGGACTTCATCATCTTGGAATTTCCTTCCAAATGATAATGTTAAGTATCTTACTGTTTGACCAGAGCTAAAAAATGTCATCTTCTCTAGTAATAACCATACTAATAAAAAGATAAGCGTAGATAATATTCCTAATAACAGATAACCCATTCCTGTGCTTAATCCTATAGTCATCGCTAAAAATAAGGAAAGTAACTCTCTGGAACCTCCAGAAGCAGAACGAAATCTCACTAAGCCAAATGTACCAGCAACTGCCACACTAGTTCCTAAACTTCCATTTACTAAAAAGATAATCACAGCCAATAAACTAGGTAAAATAGTTAAAGTAATGACAAATTCTTTAGTATACAAAGTTTTGTAGCGATAGACAGATGCCAAGGCATAACCTAATAATAAACTGGTTAATAAAGATAGAGCAAGCATTAGAGGATTTACTGTTGCGCCAACACCTGTATAAACACTATTAAATAATTCTGTCATTTTATTCTCTTTTCTATTTCAAGTAGACCGTATTTTATTGGAGAATACCTTGAGATTTTCGATATGCAGTTCCATATTTTGAAAAAGATGCTGGTTCTAAGCCATGTTTTTCTAAAATCTCTCTAAGCCATAAAGGTTGTTCTCCTGGTGCTTTTATTTCCATGATAACTTTACCATCATCAACTAAATCATGACCATATACACCATTTTCCATGTTAACATCATAGTCACGATAGGTTAGATTTTTGTCAATAGTGACACGAATCTTTGTTTGAGGTTGTCCCACTATTTGAT
The DNA here is from genome assembly GCA_030527925.1 of Streptococcus sp. Classification (GTDB taxonomy): domain Bacteria; phylum Bacillota; class Bacilli; order Lactobacillales; family Streptococcaceae; genus Streptococcus. The sequence goes on along the minus strand of JAUMZW010000017.1, from coordinate 28,760 downwards.
GTCTTTCCTTCAATGAATATCTATCATAATAAATAAACATACGAGGTGACAGACCTTGATATCTTTTTCTTAACGTTCCAAGTTCACGAATTAATTCCTCATCTTCAAATGAAGTTGCAACAACTTCTCCTTTTTCAATAAAACGATTAATAGCTCCAAGCTCTGCTACTAATCTGAATTTATGACCCACTCCTTCATGATCTTTTTTCTTCAATTCAAGGAAGACTTTACTTGATTGAGATGGTGATTCTTCGTAACTTCTCATTCTAATTTTTTCACGACCATTTCGTTTTTCAATTGAGTCTTTTATCACTTGAAAATCATATGTGTCAAAATAAATATTTGTAATGGTTGATACTGGATACTCATCTTCCACTAAGTATTCTTTTAAATCTGCTAATACATTGTCAATTTCTTCTTTATTAATAATATATTTTTTTTCAATTCGTTTAAAATTTTTTTCAATTCCTTTAGGCATCAGAAGCTCCTTGATTATCTTTTTGTAGCTCCTAAATACTTTATTTTTCTTCGTGACTATATCTTAAACTACTTTTCTTATTTTTTTATTAAACTAAATCTGTTATAAGTAAATCTTTTTATTTGACATATTTTTTAGCTATTAGGTTAAATAGTTACTTTACGATATAATAATTCTTATCATTATTAAGGAGAAAACGATGCACAAAAGTAGTAATAATCAAGGAAAATTCCAAAGAAAAATGACAAGTCGCCATCTCTTCATGCTTTCTTTAGGTGGAGTAATTGGAACAGGACTTTTTCTTAGTTCAGGCTATACCATTTCACAAGCTGGACCATTAGGTGCCATAATATCTTACTTAGTTGGTGCTTTAGTAGTATACTTAGTTATGTTATCATTAGGAGAGCTTGCTGTTGCTATGCCCATTACAGGCTCTTTTCATGCGTATGCTGCAAAATATATTAGTCCTGGAACTGGCTTTACAGTTGCTTGGTTGTATTGGATTTGTTGGACTGTTGCTTTGGGAACCGAATTTCTTGGGGCGGGTTTACTAATGGGCAGATGGTTCCCAACGATTCCTACATGGATCTTTGCCTGTCTTTTTGCATTAGTTATTTTTACAATTAACGCCTTAAGTGTCCGATCATTTGCTGAAGCAGAGACTTTTTTCTCTAGTATTAAAGTTCTCGCAATAATACTATTTATTGGGCTTGGAATTGGTGCTATATTTGGTTTAGTTTCCTACAATGGACATCATCAGGCAATACTCTTTTCCAATATTACAAAATCTGGATTATTCCCTAACGGTATCACACCTCTATTATCTGTACTATTAGCTGTTAATTACGCTTTTTCTGGTACCGAATTGATTGGTATTGCTGCTGGTGAAACTGAAAATCCTGAACTCGCAGTTCCTCGTGCCATTAAAACCACAATTGGTCGTTTGGTCTTATTTTTTGTGCTGACAATCATTGTATTAGCTGCTTTACTGCCTCTATCAGAAGCGGGTGTTTCACAAGCACCATTTGTGGATATTTTTGATAAAATGGGGATTCCTTATGCAGCAGATATGATGAATTTTGTTATTCTTACTGCAATTTTATCTGCTGGAAATTCTGGATTATATGCTTCTAGTCGAATGTTATGGTCTCTATCAAATGAAGGAAATCTTTCAAAAAAAATTGTAAAGATTAATAAAAAAGGAGTTCCAATGACCGCATTATTATTATCTATGTTAGGTGCTGCCCTTGCCTTATTTTCTAGTATCTATGCAGCAGATACTGTCTATATTGCTCTCGTTTCTATCGCAGGCTTTGCAGTTGTTGCGGTTTGGTTATCAATTCCTATTTCACAAATAAAATTTCGTAGTGATTGGAAAAAAAGTCATAATGAAGATGAACTGATATATAAAACCCCGCTTAATCCCTATCTACCTTACTTTACTGTAGCTCTACTTCTACTTTCAATTATAGGAATTGCGTGGGACAGTTCACAAAGAGCAGGACTTTATTTTGGAATCCCTTTTATTCTATTTTGCTACATTTATCATTACTTACGTTTTAAAAAATGGTAAGGAGAACTTATGGGTCGTTTAAAAGATTACTTAACTGAAGGAAAAATATTAATTTTGGATGGTGCTCTTGGTACTGAGATTGAAAATCGTGGATATAATATTTCAAATAAACTCTGGTCTGCAACCTACCTTGTCAAAAATAACAATATTATTTCACAAATTCATTTAGATTATTTAAAGGCAGGCGCCGATATTATTACCACATCATCTTATCAAGCAACTCTGAAAGGTTTAATACAGGAACTAAACTTTTCAGAAAGTAAAGCTAAAGATTTAATTGCATTAACAGTCAAACTTGCAAAAATTGCGAGAGATGATTTTTGGGAATCATTAGATGAAAAACATAAGGAAAAACGTTTATACCCTTTAATTGGAGGAGACATCGGACCTTATGCAGCTTATTTAGCAGATGGTTCTGAATACACTGGTATTTATCCTGAAAATAACATTGATTTTAAAGCTTTTCATCGTGAACGTATTGCAATTTTAATTGAAAATGGTGTTGACTTTTTAATTATCGAAACCATTCCAAACCAAAAAGAAACTATAGAAATTATAGAATTACTAGAGGAAGAATTTCCAACTATTGACGCATATCTCTCACTCACCTTAAAAGGACCCAATACAATAACAGATGGCACATTATTTACCGATTTAATAGAAAATGTTAATCATTCATCACAAATCGTTGCTGTGGGGGCTAACTGTTGCTCACCTAAGTTTATCTCACCAACACTAAAAAAACTCAAGCCCTTAACTTCAAAACCATTTGTTATCTATCCGAATTCAGGTGAAACCTATAATGGTAGCACTAAAACATGGAGCTCATCAAGCAATAACTATGAAAATTTCTTTGAAGAAGTATCAAACTGGGTTCATTTAGGTACCCAAATTGTGGGAGGATGTTGTCGAACACGACCAAGTGACATCAAAAAAATTAGAACTAATCTTTATCTTTAAAAAATCCAACTTAAAAATAGTTGGATTTTTTTATTCAATAATCAATCTTACTCTAATCCCTTCAACATCTTTAAGCAAAATTTGAGATGAATTTTGAAATTCTACTTTACTACCTAATGTTTTAGATATACCTGCAGCCTTCGAAAGAAGTTCTTCATCTGATATAACCAAGGTGAAATAAGCCAGTGCTATCTGTTTATTAACTGTTGAACAATAGTTTTGCCATTCATTAAATGCTAGATGATGATGATAATCTCCAGATGCAATCCAACTTGCAGAATCTATTCCAAATTTTTCAGTCATCCCCAAAATATGTTGGTAAGCTAGACTAGATTCTTTAGATTTACTGACACTGAGATGAACATGCCCCATCATTGTTAGACTAGGTAGCTGGTAATTTTCGATTACAACACCACCCTGATACAAATCATATATATCTAATTGTTCTTTTACACCTATGATTCGTCCATCATTTCTAATATCCCATTCAGCAAAAGGTTTATCATAATAAATTTCAATACCATTTCCTTCATTATCATTAAAATAAATAGCTTGACTGTAACCATGGTCAGATGTACCTGTTATAGGAATTTTTAAATCAATGAGTCTTTTAAAAATATTTGACAAATCTTGTCTACTAGGTAATAAAAAAGCCATGTGATACAGACCACGGTAGTGGATTAGAGGATGGGTTTTTTCTTCATACTCTATTAAGTGAACTAGTGCTTCTCCATCTACTCCTAGAATTATTTCTCCATTAAAATCTTTAAGGATTTGAAGACCAAGTATCGTGCAGTAAAATTCCCTAGAAGCCATTAAATCCTCAACATATAATCCCACCTGGCCTAATTTATATTCACTCTGATACATAAATAATCTTACTTTCTAAGTAATGAGATACGTTGTTTATGAAAATCATCTGATTCCAAAATATCCAATAAAGCAAATGCATAATCTCTATAGCTAATATAACTCTCCCCATTTTCATCAAGTAATAACTGCTCTCCACCAATTTGATATGATTTTGTAACCACCCCATCAGCATCAAAAATAGCTGCGGGACTCACATAAAGCCAATCAATTTCTGAATAGGTTCTTAATTGTTGTAAGCCATCTGACATTGCTTTTGCAAGTCCTTTATATTCCCTAGGAAAATCTTGAGTTTCATACAATTGTAAAGTATTTGATTCATCTAAATAGAGACTCCCTGCACCTCCAACAATAACCAGTTGCTTAGAGCTTCCCTTTATTAAATTTGCTAAATAATCTACCGATTTTATATGGTTCTTATAAGATTCGTCAGACCAAGCACCGATAGCTGAAATAATAATATCACTAGAAGCAATATCATCTTTTGTTAAATCAAACAAGTCTTTCATTAACACTGAATCTGCTAAACTCTGATTTTCATGCCGAACTACAGCGGTCATATTATGTCCTCTTTTTATACCTTCTTCAATAAGTAATTGACCAACTTTCCCATTTGCACCTATAATCATTAGTTTCATAATAAAACTCCTTTGTAATTTTTATTGTTACATCATTTTATCAACCTATTGATGTAATATCAAACATTACATTTTCAAAAATAAAATAACTTGGAGAAAATCATTTCTCCAAGTTCTCATCTCTATTTTTAAACTGCTCAATAATATCATTTAATGATATTACTGATAATTCATCAAAAACTTTTTGCTCTATTGATGAAAAGGTACAATTTAATACTTGAGTAACATTCTTCCCTACAAAACAATCAGAATTTGGTTTTTCATGAATACTAAAAAAGCGTTTTGTCTTTCCAAATCCATCAACTGCCTTAAAAATATCTAATAAACTAATACTGCTAGAATCTCTAGAAATACTTATCCCACCACTTCCTCTTTTTACATCAATAATTTGAGCTTTTCTCAAATCAGACATACAATTTCTAATAATGACAGGATTAATACCAGTACTTGATGCAATAATATCACTTGTTATTTTATGGTCATGTCCTTCTAAAGCTACTAACACCAGGAGGTGAATAGCAACAGGAAATTTAGTTGTAATTGCCATCTATTTTCCTTCTATTTGATTAAAAAACAATTAAAAATTAAAATTTTTAATTGTCATCTTTTTTTGAATCTTCCTTAGTGGTTAAAGCATTTTTAAACTCAGTAATCATCTTTCCAAGCGATGCCCCTACTTCCGGTAACTTTTGAGGACCAAAAATAATTAAAGCAGCAACCACAATCAAAATAACGCCTGGTAAACCAATATCTCTAAGAAATCCCATGTTTTTTCTCCTTCTTTCTTTCAATCATCTTACTTATTACTATACCAATCTCATAAATAAAAAGCAAAGGAATAAATAAAGTTAAGTCACTAAATAAATCTGCTGGTGTTAAAACAACTGCCAAAACAATCAAAATAAAATAAGCATATCGTCTATACTGGATTAAAAAACGCGAACTAATTAAGCCAATACTAGTTAAGAAAGCCATAATCACTGGAAATTCGAAAATCACTGCTATAGGAATAGTCGTATGAAAGACAAATATGATATAATTTTGAGCAGTTAACTGTGTATTAAACAAGCCATCTCCTAGTTTCAATAAAACTTCTAATAAGGCTGGAGTAACAACAAAAAATCCAAAAATTAAACCCAATATAAAACAAATAAAGACAGAAGGAATATACAAGATAATAAATTTTGCCTCTTTAGGTTCCAAAGCAGGTTTAATATAAGCCCATATTTGATATGCCATAAATGGTAAACTAACTGTAAAGGCCATTAGTGAGGATAGAGTCATATAAATCCAAAGGATATCGTTAGGTCCTAAAACAACTAGTTTTACTGTAAATTGACTGGTTAAAAATTGATAAACATCACTTGCAAATAGAAATGCTAACAAAAAACTACAAGAAAAGAAAATAAGAATATAAATAAGTCTTCTGCGTAATTCTGTTAAATGTTCAATGATTGTCTCTTCTTTTTGACTCATTTTTGTGACCTAAAATACTGTGAAAAATAAATAATAACTAATAAAAATAAAAAGATAAATTGTGAAATAACACCTTCCATACTTGGATAAATACCAAGCCAATCTATTGTTGGGATACTCAGTAAAATATGATTTGGAAATACTGATGTTAGCTGTAGAGCATGAATACTAACACCTAACATTTTAAAAGCAAGCAAATATATTAAAACTGTCAATACTTTAAACAGAAGATGTATAGGTAAGAATTTTGTAGATTTTGATAATAAGACTGCTATTATAATTAATAAAACAATCGCAGATACAATACCTATACTCAGTTGAGATAGTGTAATGTGAGGTAAGATTCCAACATAAAAAAGTATTGTTTCAGCCCCTTCTCTAAAGACTGCTAAAAAGCTAAGAGCAAACATTGAAATAAAGGAACCTGTTGACATAACTAAGTTAATTTGTCGTTCCATATAATCAGTCCAGGCTTTCATATTCGATTTAGAATGTAACCACAATCCAATCCCAAACATCATAATAACAGCTACAATCCCTACAAATCCTTCAATTATCTCTCGATTATTTCCAGAAAAAATTGCTGGGAATAATAATTGTAATAAGAAGGCCGATAACAAGCTTGCTAAAATACCTACTAGAGCACCTGCATAAATCCATCTTAATCCTTTTGTTTGTCTAGCTGCTTTTAGTATTTCAACTAGAGCCAAAATAATTAATAAAGCCTCTACACCTTCTCTTAATAAAATAGACATGGCATCAATAGCATTATATGATGACCGACTACTAATTAAAGATAGCTCATCAATCAAGGTTTTTAAGAGATTTTGATATTTTTTTTGATATCCTTTTACCATTATAATCGGAGTTTGAGATTCAACCTTCGTATAAAGACTGGCGCTTCTAGCACTAACTTCACCTTCAAAAGTCGGCCAACTTGTAATAAAGGTTTTCATTGCTTTTTTTGCCTTAGAAGAATCATCTGATGTAAAACCACGATAAGCTTTCTTCAAAAGCTCAACACCTTGTGCTAAGTTAGTGACCTCACTCGAAGTTTTTGAAATACTTTTATCATCTATAAAATCTTGAATATATTGTTGTATTTCAATAAAACTTGCTTCGACATTGGTATTATCATAAGGATTAGATTCAATTGCTGCATGCAAAAAACTAATCGCTGTCTCTATCTTACCATAATAAGCTTGACTTTGGTCTCTAATGACACTCTCATTTCTTGTCCAAACACTATTAAACCGATTATATTCTGTACGAATATCCTCTTGATTTTTACTATCAATAGCAGTTTTTAAGTCTTCCAATATTGGATAAACGCGTGTTTTAAATTTTATTTTTTCCGCATTTAAATCAATTGGATTCTGCTCCTTCTCAAAATCTAATAACTCTTTAGATAGATTTACCAAACCAGATTGAGTAACTTTCTCTGATTTTAGAATAGATGATAATCTTTCTTTAACAATCTTTCCTTTTTCTGAATTTGTATGTTCTAAAGAATCAAATTTTTCTTTAAAATATTGTAACTTGTCTAAGGCTTCCTCATTTTCCCCTTGACTAAGTACAGTCTGAGTATCAGTTATCATTACAAAAAGATCACTATAACTATCAGCAGTTATTACATATGATGACGTTATTAATAGTGTACAAGAAGCAAGAATACTAACAATTAATTTACTCCAAAAGGTCTTGACCAATATAGCCTCCTTCTTTTACACCAGGAAAGATAGCAAAGAGCCCTGAACCAATGTGTGTAACATATTCGTTCATTTTATCCATGGCACCTAAAGAGGTTTGCACATCAATAAAACTTTGTGGATCCTTTTGGAAAGAGATAAATAATAATCCTGATTCAAATTGACCTGTACTCTCATTTATCCCATCATTATAAGAATACGAACGTCTCAATAATGGTTTGTTGACTTTTTTTGCAAGACTTACATGAGAATCTACTGGCATAACATAGTCACCGTTTTTGTCTTTCTCGTCCCACTTAAAATCATCAAATTCATGTTTTTTACCAAAGGGAGCACCGCTGTCTTTATAGCGACCAAACGTATTTTCCTGCTCTTTTAGACTTGTACGATCCCAAGTATCAAGATGCATTCTAATCTTTCGTACAGCTAGGAATGTTCCATTTTTTAACCAATCATTTTTATCATACCATACAACTTTCTCATAATCAGACTGTGAAGTAACATTTGCTGTTCCATCTTTAAAACCAAATAAATTTCTTGGTGTCATTTTACCATCACCAATAGCAGAAAAACCTTCTTGACTCCATTTCATAGTGACAACATCACGGCCTTTCCTGATAAGATTTCTAACAGCATGAAAACAAACTTGCTCATCATCAGCACATGCTTGTATAACGATATCTCCTCCAGTATAGCGATCCTCTAGTTGTTCTTTTGGAAATGGAGGAAAATCTTTAAAACTACTCATATTTTTATGTTCAAGATGTAATTTTTTTAAGAAACTACGACTGACACCAAATGTAAGACTAAGTCGATAAGGTTTTAAACCTAATGTTTCACCAGTATCTTTTGGCGGTAAACCATGATTTTGCGACTCAACGTCAACAGTGATTCCTTGAGTCAAACGACTTGAATAATTTGTCCAATCCTTAAAGAGCTTAATCACTTTTGTTTTATCAGTTGTTTCTAAATTTAAGACAACAAAATAAACGTTTTTTTGCATTGGTGTAGGCGTGGTTACCCCCGATTGGTAGGTCCCATAAAACGGAACCTTGCTATCACCAACCAAATCCTTTTTTGCAATATTTAATTGACTACCAACAATACCCCCGATTGCTGAAGAACCAACTAATACTCCTGCACCTGTCAGTCCAGCTTTTTTTAAAAAATCACGCCTAGACAATTTTTTATCAAATAATTTTTCTTTATCAGATGTCATTATTTACTCCGTAACTATGGCCATTTGAGAGAGAGGCTCTCCTAATTTCGTCACTGCATTTGCTAATGCTTTAGTATCATCTTTAGTTAAATCAGTATATAATTTATAGTTCTCACTATCAGTCATATAGTTATCTAATAAACCATTCACCTCAGAAAAGTCTGTTTCTAATTCTTTTACTAGTGCCTTATCCTTACTCATTAAAATTGGTTTGAACAATTCAAAAATCTTTTCAGCACCCTTAATATTTGCTCTAAAGTCGTATAAATCCGTATGTGAATAAACTTCTTCTTCTCCAGTTATTTTACTAGTAGCGACCTCATTTAACAAATCTACAGCTCCTGTAACCATCAAATCAGCTGTAACATCAACGGTTAAAACTTTAGCTTTTAATTCTTTGATATCTTTAACAAGCTGTGATGCATAGACATCGGTTCCATCAGTTGTATTTTGTTCCCATAAAATTTTCTCAATTCTATGGAATCCAGTCCAGCCATCTTCTGTTTTATTCTCATCAATATAATCAACTAATCGATAATCAATTTTAATATCCAACTCTCCAAAACTTTCAGCGATTGGTTCAGATGATTCGTAAGACATCCTTAATAAGGGGTATTGCTTTTTAGCAGTTTCTAAATCTCCTGATTTTAATGTTTCCTGCCATTTTTCAGTATCAGTTAGTAACTTATCAATTTGCTTTTCTACATAGTCTCTATAAGATTTTGTGATTTCTTTAAGTTGTTTACTTTGACTTGCTGAAATTGAATGACTTGTTGAGTTCTCTGTCTTATTAACTGTTTGATTAGAACATGCAGTTAATAAAACGGTCGATACTAATAACCCGCATAAAATGAAACTTACTACTTTTTTACGCATAAAAACTCCTATAGCTTTTTATTTTTTATTATAAGTTTTTTTACAAGTAAGGTAAATAAAAAAACAAAAATATTTGTGATTTTTTCACATACTTTATAATCGTTATAAAATAAGACTTTATTAATAATAATGGTTATAAAAAAGTTATTTTAAAATTCTTGATGTTTTGATTACTACTTTTCACTCTTCATCTATTTGTTAATCTAAATAAAAAGATAGGTTACATAGGAAACCTATCTTTTTAATAATTAAACTCTGACTGTTTTACTTTTACCATCTGCTTGATATAAGTTTACCAAACCCTCCTGACAAGAACGAATCATATCACCTACTTTTACAGGTTGTGGTACTGTAATTGTTAAAATCTCCATTGGGTTAGGTGCTCTGTCAACTTTAATACCATTAGCATCCGTTAAATCTGTAATTGTTGTTTCAAAATGTCTAAATCCTGGTCCATAAAATTCAACTCTATCACCATTGACAATAACATTTCGTTGTCTTATACTCGCTGTCATTGTCTTTTCATCAAAACCAACAACTTCAGCAACAAATTTATACTGAGGTATTTTACGTCTGGCTCCAAATAATTGTTCATTTTCCGATGGTGTTTGATAGTAAAAACCTGTAGCCAACTCCCTTTGAGCTACTTTCCAAAGCTCGTCAATCAAATCCTGTTTAATGGCTTCAAAAGCTTCTGGACTCTCCATATAAGCATCCACAGCTGCTTTATAACAATTGGTTACTGTTGAAACATAGTGAATAGATTTCATACGTCCTTCAATTTTTAGACTATCAACACCGTTTTCAATCATATCAGGGATATGTTCAATCATGCACATATCTACGGCTGACATGGAGTATTCTTCAGGAATTTCACCTTTTAAACTATGCCGCTCATCACCAAAGGGCATATCATATAAACTATATTTCCAACGACATGACTGTGAACATCCTCCCCTGTTAGCATCTCTATGACTCATGTGATTAGATAAAACACAGCGACCAGAATAAGAAATACACATTGCACCATGCACAAAAGCTTCTATCTCGACTTCTGTATTTTTACGTATTTCAGCAAGTTCTGACATAGTAACCTCTCGAGCTAAAACAACCCTTGTAAGTCCTAGTTCCTTCCAAAATTCAAAAGTTTCATAGTTAGTTGAAGAAGCTTGTGTAGAAAGATGGATTTCAAGACCTGGTGCTTCTGTTGCACAAATCATAATTAAAGCTGGATCAGAAACAATAACAGCGTCTAATCCCATATCTCTCAATTCTCTAAACCAATTCCCTGCACCTTTTTCATCATCTTCATGGGTAACCATATTTGCAGCAACATAGACTTTTGCTCCTCTTCTATGAGCATAGTCTATTCCTTCTTTCATTTCCTCCATAGTGAAATTCCCGGCTCTGCTACGTAAACCATAAGCTTGACCACCAACGAAAACAGCATCAGCACCATAATCAATAGCAACTTTTAACTTTTCTAATGTTCCGGCTGGTGATAAAACTTCTGGACGTTTTAATACTTTTGTCATATTCATTTATACCCTCTCTATTTCACTAAACCTGGTTCAAAATCATAAAAGCCAGTATCTAATCCTCTATTTTTAGGATGTGATTTTTCAACTTTTTCTTGTAATTTTTGGGCTAAATCTTCAGAAAAGCAATCTTTATAAAGTAGATCTCTTGCCTCAATAAAATTCTCGACAATCTTAAGGTAATTTTCCCCGCTACAATAAATACCGTCAATTTTCCAATGTGTAAAAGAATGGTCATATAGTTCTTGAAGTTTAGTCATCATACTAATATCGTTATTAATAAAAATATGGGTACCATGCTTATCTTCAAAAATAGAATAATGACTATCTGGGTCACCTGGTTCAGCTAAAAAAAGCCCACGTTCTTTGTCTTTCATATCTTTAATTTTTGTGAAATTAAAGTAATTTTCCAACAAGGGACGTTTTGAATGATGGATAACTGAAGCTCCGTAAACCAACACCTCTGCAGGAATTTCTAAGTTTTCCGCAATTTTAAACAATTCTAATTGTGGAATTTCTCTTGCTAAAACTGCCTCACATGCTCCCTGTTGTCCCCAAAAGTTAATTTGACGACTAGAGGTTACAAATACAGAGGTATCGTAAATAAGTTTAAAATCATAACCATCTCTTTTATTAATGTAAAAGACACCTGCGTCTCCCACTACCAAATAATCAATTGAAATTGATTTTAAAAAATCTAAATAGTTAGGGAGGGATTTCATCATGTCTTGGTGCATTAGAGCGTTGCATGCTACAACCACTTCTTTACCCGCTTGATGCGTTAGTAAAGTTATTTCTTTTATTTGGTCATAACTAAATTGGTAGGGTAGTCTTAACCCAAAATTTTCTTCACCAATGTAAATTCTATCGACTCCAAGGTCAAGTAATTGTCGAACTTGTTGAACTGACTCTGCAGTTGCTGTAATAATGATTTTTTTCATAACATGTTAATTATATCACAAATGAATCGTATTTTCTATGACCTATTAAAGTCGAACAATTTCAGTCGTATCTAATGTTAAACAGGCTTGTTCAATTTTATGAACTAGCATAGAAGATTGGTGCTTAGCAATTTCTAATAATGGTACCAAAACAAAGGCTCTCTCATATACATATGGATGTGGAATACAAAGATTTTCTGTCCGTATTTCTAATTGTCCATAAAATAGAATATCAATATCTATAGTTCTTGGTCCCCAATGTTCATAACGTACACGTTCTAAATTTATCTCAATTTGCTGGCATAAATCAAGTAAGATATAAGGGTCAAGAGAAGTTCGTAAAGCTACTACACAATTAAAAAAATCATCTTGATTGGTGTTACCCCACGCTTTAGTTTGATAAAAAGAAGAGACTGATAAAAGTTCTGTTTGATCTAACGCTTCCAACTGTGAAATAGCATCTGATAAATATTTTTTTCTATCGCCAATATTGGATCCTAAACCTAGATAAACCAGTGTCATCTTCTACTCCTTGTTAATGAAACAGCAACTTCTTTATAATGGCCATTAATAGGAGGATTAATTTTGCTAACTTTGATACTAACTTCGTTGACCTTTGGAAACTTCTCAAATAATAATTGTATAAGCTCTCCTGCAAGTTTTTCTATAAGTCGATATTTCTTAGTTTCTACTTCATGTTTAATAAATTCAAAGACTTGGCCATAATGAACAGTATCCTCAAGTTGATCACTTGTTGAGGCATCTGATAAATCAAGTCCCAATCTACAATTCACTTTAAAAATTTGACCAAGAGTTTGTTCCTCTTCAAAAGCACCATGATAGCCATAAAATTGACAATCCTCTAAATAAATATAATCCATATTTCCTCACATTAACTGACTGGTAACCCTAACCAAGTCTTTATTAGCAGCGACATTATGTACACGTACAATTTGGCAGCCCTTTTGAATCGCCCAAGCTGACAATGAAGCTGTTGCTTGGTCTCTATCCGTAGGTTTGGTGTTGCCACCAAGAAGATAATCCACAACACGCTTTCTTGATATTCCAAACAAAACTGGGTATCCTAACTGACATACTTTTTCTAAATGTTGTAATAACTCAATATTTTGATGATTTGATTTTGAAAAACCAAATCCTGGGTCAATCCAAATATTTTCTTTTTTAATCCCCTCTTCCAATGCTAGATGGGCTCTTTGTACTAGAAATTCACAGACATCAGTCGTTACATCTTGATAATTTTCATCGTCTTGATTATGCATCAAAATAATTGGAACATCTCTTTTAGCTGCTAATTCTAACATTTTACCGTCATACAATCCAGCCCATACATCATTCAAAATATCTGCTCCAGCATCTAAGGCTGCCTCAGCAGTCTCTGTTTTATATGTATCGATACTGATTAAGCAGTTAAAATTAGCTTTTATAGCCTTAATAATGGGTACAACACGTTCAATCTCCTCTTGTACAGTCACAAAATTTGCCCCTGGACGTGTTGATTCCCCTCCTACATCAATGATACTGGCACCATCATTTAAAAGTTGCTCAACTTGTTTTAGAGCTTTTTCGATACCATTAAATTTCCCACCATCTGAAAATGAATCTGGGGTAACATTTAAAATTCCCATAATACAAGCATTCCCAGAAATCTTATGTTTTCCTATTTTCATATTAACTCCTTAAGAACGATTTAGTAACATTAACAGTTCATGTCTTTCATCATGATTTTCCTTATATAAACCTCTTGAAACAGTTGTAACTGTTTTACTTCCTGGTTTTTTTACACCCCTCATAGTCATACACATATGTTCGGCCTCAATCATAATAAAAATCCCTTTTGGGGCCAAGGCCTCTTCTAGAGCATCTGCTACTTGTGCAGTTAACCGTTCTTGTAATTGCGGTTTTTTACTAGCAATCTCAACTGCTCTAGCTAATTTACTCAAACCTGTTACCTTTCCATGACTTGGTAAGTAAGCTATATGTGCTTTACCGAAAAATGGAACTAAATGGTGTTCACACATAGAAAAGAAAGAAATATCTTTAACTAAAACCAATTCATCATGATTTTCACTAAAAACAGCCGTAAACTCATCTTTTGGATTCTTGTTTAAACCCTGAAACATTTCTTGATACATTTTAGTCACGCGCTTTGGTGTATCTTGTAAACCTTCTCTATCGGGATTTTCACCAATTGCCACTAAAAAATCGTAAATGGCCTTTTCTGCTTTTTCTTGATTCATTTTAATACCTATCTTTTCTATTTTTTTATATTATAACTTAAAAAAAATTTCTTGACAAAATCTCTTGACGGACTTGAGAAATAAAATATAAGGAACCAGTAATCACATAAAAATTATCCTCATCATCAAAAATAATTTGATTTATCCATTCTCTCCAATTTTCTACTTTTTTATACACATTAGGGTACTCTGACAGGCTTAGAGCTGTAGGGTAATCAAAACTTGTAATAGTAATATCACCAACTTTTGAAAGTAATTTTAACATGTTGTCAGCAGGTTTTGTGTTAATGGCAGAAAACAGAATATGTAATTTCTTATAGTGCATCGTTTTTAAAACGGAAGTTAAGGCATTGATACTTTCATTGTTATGAGCACCATCAATCATTAGATTTGAAGACAAAAACTCCGTCCGTCCGATCCAAATTGTCTTGTTAACACCTTTCTTTATTGTTTCCTTACTAAGATTTGGATATTTATTTTGTAAATGTAAACTAGCTGCAACTGCTAAAGCAGCATTAAACTTTTGATGTTCACCGGGTAATTTTAAGCAGCAGCTATCTATTACTTGATGGTTGAAAATAACTGAAAATTCTGAGTTGCAATTTTTTATCTTAATTACTTTTCCTAATTCAAATAGGCTACTCTTTGTTTCCTTTGCTTTGTCAATAAATACTGTGCGTACTTCCTCATTATCTGTATGAAAAAATAGAGGGACATTCTGTTTTAAGACACCTACTTTTTGCCTTGCTATATCTTCCAATGTATTTCCTAAAATATTTTGATGGTCTAAACCAATCGATGGACAGACCACTGCTAAGGCCTTAAAAACATTGGTTGAATCGTACAATCCTCCCATACCTGCTTCTATAATTGCAATATCAACCGGATGAACATTTCCAAAATATTCAAACATTAATAATGTAATAACTTCAAACTCAGTAGCATCCTCAAGTTCTGTTTCCAAACTTAGACGTTCGACAATGGGTTTTACTCGCTTAATCAGAGTAACAAAATCGTCACTTGTTATCATCTCACCATCTAAACTTATCCGTTCTTTGAAATCCACAATGTAAGGAGAGGTAAAGGTCCCAACATGATAACCCGAACTTGTAAAAATATGTTGAAGATAACTAGTCGTTGACCCTTTTCCATTTGTTCCAACAATATGTATTCCATTTATGTTATCTTGGGGATTTCCCAGTTCATTCAACATCCATTTCATACGTTTTAAACCTGGTTTAATGCCAAACTTAAGACGACTATGAATCCATTCAATTGCTTCTTTTTCAGTCATGATTACTCCATTCTACCTCATACATCCCACGAACAGCATTACAAATAAAGGTTTTATCAGCTTTTTGTAAATCTTTAAGCGTCAGTGTTTTTTCTATAATAGTTTTCTCTTCAAGCAGTTTTTGGCGATAAATACCATTTAAACAGCCTCTTATTAGTTTAGGCGTATACAATGAGCCATCTATCTCTAACACAAGATTTCCAATTCTTGACTCTTGGAGAACACCATTTTCAGAATAGAAAATAATATCCCCATTTGTATATGGGATATGGAGCCGATTAGACGTTTTAAAATAATAAAAAGGACTATCTTCTAAAAGTTTTCTTTCTTTTAGTATAGGTAATAAGTATGATTGTGGTAGTTGTTTTAATTTTTCGATAGCACATTCAATATTACCTGATTTGAACACTGAAATCCTTATTTTATATGACTCATCTCTATCAAGGCTATTTAATTTTTCATTGAGTTTATCATCTAGAACCTCTTTTTGTAAAGGGAAATTAAAATAGCGGCAAGATTCAACTAAACGCTTATAATGCCTCTCTTTGTCAAGTAGTTGAGCATTCTCAATTCTGCCAGTTGTGATGATGGAAAATTTGGGTTGTTTACGGTATAAAATTTGTGACTTTGCTTTAGTTTCTTCATACTCATCTTCCCAATCACTATACCATGTAATTCCCCCTCCAACACCATAAATAGCTCTATTATCAGATAACTGAATGGTTCTAATGGCAACATTAAAGATTAAATCACCATTTGGAAAGCAGATACCAATCGAACCACAATATACACCTCTTGGCATATTCTCAACTTCATCAATAATAGACATTGTTGAAATTTTTGGCGCTCCTGTAATCGAACCACATGGATACAAGGCCTCAAAGATATCAATAAGATTTTTGTGATCTTCTAAAACACTCTCAATAGTTGATGTCATCTGCCAAACTGTTGAATACTGTTCAACTTCACAAAGTTTCTTAACCTTAACACTACCAACCTTAGAAATACGACTCATATCATTTCGTAATAGATCAACAATCATCATATTTTCTGCTCTGTTTTTGGTATCTTTACTTAACCAGATTTTTTTATTTAAATCTTCTTCAAGTGTAACACCTCTCTTAACCGTCCCTTTCATCGGTTTAGTAATAATTTGGCAATTTGTTTTTTCAAAAAATAACTCTGGACTAAAAGATAAGACAGTAAAATCATCAGTTTCAATATAAGCATTATATAGTGCTTCTTGTTCGACAACCATGCGCTCATAAAGTAATTGAGGTGAAATTGTTACCTCATTTTCCATATGAAATGTAAAATTTACCTGATAGGTATCTCCATTTCTAATATAGGTTTTCACTTTAGAAATAGCCCTCTGATAATCGCTCTCAGAAATACAAGCTTTCCAATCTCCCTCCACTTCAACTGTATCATATGACAATGGGAACATAGACTCTTGATAAGAATCATGTACTGTAAAATAGGCTAATTTTTCAGTTAATAACCTATGTTTTTTAACTTGGTAACGTGATTCAAATGCTTTTGAAGCCTCATAGGATAGATATCCAACTACAAAATAACCCTTTTTTTGATACTTTTCAACTTGGGCTAATACAGATTTAACATCAGATATTGTTTCCGCAATTAGTTCTTGAATTGGATTTGTAAAAATCAGTCGTCTCTGTAACCCCTTAAAATCGATAATTGTCTTTTTATGTCCCATACTAAACTCTCACTCTTTCTGTATAGAAAAATAAACTCTTGTTAACAAGAATTTATTTTTTTATCACCATAAATTGGCCTAACACGAAAATAATAATGGCTAACCAAATCAATATAAAGCCAATTAATGAACGAACAGTCATACTTTCACCAAAAATAAATACTGCAATCGCTAATTGAATTGTTGGATTGATGTATTGCACAAAACCAACCTGATTTAATTCTGCTCTTTTAAGTGCTTCTGCAAAAAGTAACAAAGGAATAGCCGTGATAACTCCTGATAACATCAATAAAATGATTTGAATTAAAGAATGTTGAAAAAAATGATTTTTAGACATCAATATAAGATAAGATAGGGCAAATGGAGCAATCATTAAACTCTCTACTAACATCGCAATATCACTACTAAGATTTACTTTCTTTTTTATCAAACCATAAAATGCAAATGAAAAAGCAAGTATTAAAGAAATCCATGGTATTTTTCCAGTTTGAAGTACAAGAATTCCCACTCCTCCTGTTGCTAGTATGATAGCAAGCTTACTTAAGCCATTAATTTTTTCATGTAAAAATATCAAAGCTAAGACAACAGAAACAATTGGTAAAATATAATAACCTAAACTGGCTTGAGTAGCTAATCCGTGTGAAACTGCAAAAATATAAACTAACCAATTTATCGAAACCATAAAACTAGCCAAAATCATTTTAATCAGTGAAGGTTTATGATTTACTAATTGCTTCAAAGAGGTACTATAAACTTTACTCTGCTTTGATACTATCATATATATCAACATGGTTAAAACGGTAAACACAATCCGGTATGAAAAAATACTATACGATGAAATTCCTGAAAATAGCTTCCAATAAAGGGATAGTAACCCCCATAAAATATAGGTTATCAAGGCTAATAATAGACCTATAGTATTTTTACTCAACTCTAACTCCTTCTTTATCAACGGATAAAGAAACTACTTCACCATCTAAACTTAATGCATTCAAGCCATCAATAATCTTTGGTGCACTTTCTAAAGTTGATAAAATCATAATAGTTGGTCCTGCACCTGATAAATATGTAGCATAGGCTGAAAATTGATGTGCTACATGCTTCACTTGGTCAAATTCTTTAATCAAAGATTGGCGGTATTTTTCATGAAATAAATCAGCTTCGATAGCCTTTCCAGCTTTCTCTATATCTCCACTCATTATGGAAGCAACCACTAAATTTGCAACTGCACTAGCTGAAACTGATTCCTTATAACTTAGTTCCTTAGGTAAAACTCCTCGACTTTCACTAGTTTTTAATTCATAAGAAGGAATAAAAGCTGTCAGGGCACAAGAAGGAAAGTCAGAAATAACATAATCAACAGTGTCATTTAACTGACTTGAGATAACTAAATTACCGAAAATTGCTGGAGCAACATTGTCTGGATGCCCTTCAATTTTATTTGCAATTTCTAATTTTTTATCATTTGACAAAGATAAACCATTTAATTGATTAGCTAATTCAATCCCTGCAACAATTACTGAACTAGAAGAACCCAAACCTCTCGCCAAAGGAATGTCAGAAGTCATCTTAATACGATGTGGTTTTAAGTCACTAGAAACTTCTAATGCCGTAGTCACTAATAAATTTGACTCATCAGTAGGTATATCTCCTAGAGAATGTTCGATAAACCAATTATCAGATTCTTCTAATATCTCAATTGTCAAATATTTTGATACTGCTAAACCTATGGAATCAAACCCAGGACCTAAGTTTGCACTTGTAGCTGGTACTGTAATCTTCATTTTTATTCACCCAAAACCTTGAAGTTATTAATTAATGTAAACTCTGATTCCTCAGAAAGTAAGTCTAGTACATGTTTAAGTTGTGTCTTAGACATTGAGTGTGTAATAATCACAACACGTGCTTTACCTTCACTTGATTTTTGTTGTAGGACTTGTTCAAATGAAATTGATTCTTGGTTAAAAATATTAGCTATTTTTAGTAATTGACCTTGTTGATCAGGTGTTTCGATAGCAAAATAATAATGACTTAGTACATCTGTAGGATTTGCCAATCTTGTTTTTCTCTTATAATCATTGAATGGCTTACCAACTGTTTTATCGTAAATACGTTTTGAAATTCTGATAATATCAGCAACAACAGACGTTGCTGTTGGTTTTTGTCCCGCACCAGGACCATAATACATAGACTCCCCAATTCCAATAGATTCAACAAAAACAGCATTCATCACTCCATTAACATTTGCTAAGGGATGTGATTTTGGTAAAAAGGTTGGAGAAACTTCAGCACTAATACCAGACTCAGTTTCACGAATATCTCCAACTAATTTAATCACATATCCTAAATTCTGAGCAACATCTACATCATCAGGACTAATAGTTGAAATACCTTTATGAGAAACATCTTTAAAATCTATGGTCATACCAAATGCAAACTGACTTAATATAACAGCTTTATAGGCTGCATCTATACCCTCAACATCATTTGTAGGGTCACTTTCAGCGTAACCTAATTCTTGGGCCTTAGTCAAAGCGGCTTCATAAGTCCACCCTTCATCAACCATCTTTGTCATCATAAAGTTAGACGTACCATTCAATACACCTAAAACACGAGTCACCTTGTCTGAAGCTAAAGAATTAACCAATGTCCGCAAAATAGGGATTCCACCTGCAACTGCAGCTTCATAATAAAAAGCAACGCCCTTCTCATTAGCTAGTGAAATAAGCTCGGAACCATGAGTCGCAATTAAATCTTTATTAGCAGAAACCACATGTTTTCCAGATGATAAAGTTTTAGTAATAAAAGTTCTGGCAGGCTCAATTCTTCCCATTAACTCAACTACAATTGAAATTGAATCATCCTTGAGAATTTCATCAATATCAGTTACAAAATTATAGTCATTTCCATTTTCTAATAGGCGATTTTTCTCAGCATCATCTTTAACTAATACTTTTGCAATTTCGATTTGACTTTGAGCAGCATTTGTAATCTTTTCTCCATTTTCTTGCAACAAAAACGGAATACCACTTGCTACCGTTCCAAAACCTAATAATCCAATTTTTACTGTCATTGCTTTCTCCTTAATATTTCTAATTCAAATTAGAATTTCATTACTATTATACCAAAAAAAGAACAATACGTACTATTCAACTATTTCCTTAATGCTTTACAGCTCTCAAGATGGTATAATATTAGTTATAAGGAGAAATTATGAAACAAAAAAACGAAAAGAAAAATACTAGTAAAGTCATTATTATAAACAGTATTTTATTGATAGCTTGTCTATTAGTCTGTGCAACCTTAATAGGGTACTTAACCATAAAAAACAACAAAAGTACTTCTGATTCTTCTACCATGCCTAGTTCATCAAAACAAATATCAAAATCAAATCACAGAGTAAAGTGGGTAAAACAATCCAATGAAATAAAATTTCCAATATTGATGTATCATGCTATTCATGATATGGCACCTGAGGAAGCAAATAACGCTAATCTCATTGTCTCACCAGAAACATTTAACACACATATTAAAGCCCTAAAAAAAGAAAACTACTACTTTTTAACACCCGAAGAAGCCTATAAAGTTCTAAATGAAAATGTATTACCAAACAATAATAAAAAAATCATTTGGTTGACATTTGATGATAGCTTAGAAGATTTTTACACACAAGCCTATCCTATCTTAAAGAAATACAAAGTAAAAGCGACTAATAATGTTATCACTGGCATGACTGAACAAGGATTAGCTGACCATCTCACCTTAGACCAAATGAAAGAAATGCATTCTAATGGAATTGCTCTGCAAAGTCATACGGTCAATCACCCTGATTTATCAAAAGAGACTGACAACATTGCAACTCAAGAAATGGAAGAAGCTGATAACTATTTGGATTCAAATTTCAACCAAGACACCATTGCAATTGCTTATCCAGCTGGTCGTTATTCTAATAATACTCTCGCGATAGCTAGTCAATATTATAAATTAGGAGTTACAACAAACGAAGGATTAGCCAGTAAATCAGATGGTTTACTCTCTCTAAATCGTGTTCGAATCCTCCCAACTACAACGTCAGAAAGTCTTCTAAGTCAAATATCAAACTAAAATACTACTAGAAAAGCCCTTAAGGTTCATTATCCTTAAGGGCTTTTCTTCAATTGTTAACTATCCTTTTTATTTATCTGACTTAAAGTATAACCCGTATATCTTAATGTGAGTTCTTCAGAATGAATTCACAACGTTGTATTTACCATAATAATAAAATTTATCAATATTATTATTTCCTTATTTTTTTAGAAAAATAAACCAAATAAGAGACATTAATGACTAATAAAATGGACCAAATAATAACATAGCCAATATTATGAATCGATATATTATAAATAATCCCCAAAAGATATAAGATAGGAAAAAAGAATATTAAACGATTGGGTTTATTTTCCATACTATCTCCTTAATCTACAATGATTCCAAAATAGTGTCCCAAGACTCATCAATTCCAATCCTATCAACAGAAGAAAAAACAATAAATTTATCACTAGCTTCAAAATTTAATTTTTTCTTGATAGAAGATTCATGTTTGTTCCATTTCCCTCTGGGTACTTTATCTGCTTTAGTAGCTACGATAATTGTCGGTATTTCATAATATTTAAGAAATTCATACATTTGAACATCTTCCGAACTTGGGTCATGGCGAAAATCAACTAAGCTCACAACAACACTAAGATTTTCACGATTAACAAGATACTCCTCAATCATTTTCCCCCATCTTGCACGCTCTGCTTTTGAAACTTTAGCATAGCCGTATCCAGGAACATCCACAAAACGCAACTTATCATCAATATTATAAAAATTCAATAATTGTGTTTTTCCAGGTTTACTGGATGTCCTTGCAAGATTTTTTCGACCTAAAAGAGTATTAATAAAACTGGATTTTCCAACATTTGATCTTCCTGCCAAAGCCACCTCTGGTAAATCATCCTTAGGGTAATGCGATTGATTTGCAGCACTTAAAAGAATTGAGGCGTTATGTGTATTTAAGAATTCTGTCACTTTGATACCTCTATACTGTCTCAAGAAGCGGTTTCTCTTTACCTTCAACCGCTTCTTTTGTAATAATGACTTTAGTGACATCTTCTTGACTAGGTACTTCAAACATTACATCCATCATAGTTTCTTCAATTATAGATCTTAAGCCTCTTGCACCAGTTTTACGATCAATTGCTTTATTAGCAATTGCTTCAAGAGCCTCTTTAGAAAATTCTAATTCAACACCATCATAAGACAAAAGAGCTTGATATTGTTTAACAAGAGCGTTTTTAGGCTCCGTTAAAATATGGACCAAATCCTCCTCGGATAACTCATCTAATGCAGTTACAACAGGTAAACGACCAATAAATTCAGGGATAAGACCAAATTTTTGAATATCTTCTGAGATAACCTCTTGCATATACGAAGCTCCCTCATCAATCATTCTAGTATTTTGTCCAAAACCAATAATTTTTTCACCTAGACGTTGTTTTACAATTTCCTCAATACCATCAAATGCTCCACCTACAATAAACAAAATGTTTTTTGTATCAATTTGAATCATTTCTTGGTTAGGATGCTTTCGACCACCTTGTGGAGGAACACTTGCTACTGTCCCTTCAATAATTTTTAACAGAGCTTGTTGGACTCCCTCACCTGAAACATCACGTGTAATCGAAACATTTTCACTTTTTTTAGCAATTTTATCAATTTCATCAACATAAATAATGCCACGTTCTGCCTTTTCAATATTGAAATCAGCTGCTTGAATTAGCTTTAAAAGGATATTCTCAACATCTTCACCAACATAACCAGCCTCCGTTAAGGACGTAGCATCGGCAATAGCAAAAGGAACGTTTAAACTCCTAGCAAGTGTTTGAACTAAAAATGTTTTACCTGAACCTGTAGGACCAATCATTAAAATATTAGACTTTTGTAAGTCAACATCGTCATCTTGGTCATCAGCAAAACTGATTCGCTTATAATGATTGTAAACAGCTACTGATAAAGCCTTCTTAGCACGCTCCTGACCAATAACATATTCATTAAGATGTTCTAGAAGTTCTTTTGGTTTTGGAATATCAACTAAATCCTCCATCAATTCTTCCGAAAGTTCTTCTCTGATAATTTCTTGTGTAAGTGCCACACATTCATTACAAATAAAAACACCATTTCCTGCAACAATTTTTTTTACTTCATCTTGAGTTTTACCACAGAAAGAACAATGTACCTTCACATCATTTGTTCTATTTCCAGCCATCTTCAACATACCTCAATTTCTAAAACAACATGCCATAAAAAGCATGTATTGTATTGACTAAATTTGTAAATGCGTTCAATAAAAATATTAGAGCTAGACCGTGTCTATTTTTCCTAAAAGCAGGAATGGCACATAAAAAACAGATAATTGCCAAACATGCTGTAAAAACACCAAAGATACTTCTTTGCATTTCTTCCCTCGTTATTTTTTCTTAAATCTTTTTATTGTAAAATCATGATGATTGTCACTATCTTTACCATAAAATAGCTCCTCAATCTGTGTAAAAACAGAAAAATCGATCTCAGGCAGATACGTATCTCCATCAAAAACATCATGTACTTTAGTTTGTATTATCATATCATAATACGGTTCAAAAAGCTTGTATATACTTGCCCCACCTATAATAAAAAGTGTTTTGTCTTGTTTGTCAAACCATTCCAAGACTTCTGAGACACTTGTTAACACTATTGCACCTGGTGCATCATAGTTACTATCATGAGTTAAGATGATTGTTTGTCTTCCTGGTAAAAGACGCTTGTTCATCCCCTCATAAGTAACTCTCCCCATCAAGAGAACTTGATTCATAGTGGAATTTTTAAAATGTAGTAATTCTTTTGGTAACTTCCATGGAAGATGATTTTCTTTACCAATCAAATGCTTTTCATCTTCTGCCCAAATTGCAACAATTTGTTTTAACATTATCTTTCCTTTAAATCGCTAACTCAAATTTTAATTGTGGTTTAACTGGAGTATAATCTTTTAATTCAAAATCCTCTGGTTTAATATCATAGAAATTTGTACCATCAGGAACATTTAATACCAGATAAGGATGACAGTCACTTGGTTTTCGACTTAATAATTCTGCTGCCTGTTCAAATTGATTATCGTAAATGTGCAGATTATTGACAAAGTAGAAAAACTTACCAACCTTCCATCCGAAATGTTTTGCAATCATCATCTGTAGAGCAACATATTGCATGGCGTTAATATGATGGGCAACCAAAATATCATTAGAGCGTTGGGTCAAAGTAGCATCTAAGAAAATTTCATCGCCAACTTGTCTAACATCAAACATCGTCTGAAAAGCACATGGATACAAACCATCTGTCTCATCAAAAGCTTCATAATCCCACAATGAAATTACATTTCTTCTGTTCCAGGGATTTTTTTCGAGTTGTTCTAGCAATGTATCAATTATATGATGTTTTTTCACAATAGCTCCATAACGTTGACCAATTGTCCCAGTATCTCCAACCTCCCAATCATTCCAGTAGGTTACTCCATATTTATTATTAAGTACTGACAACTCATTTGTTTGATCCTGATAAATCCAAAATACTTCTTTAATTGCTGATTTAATAGGAATTGGTCTGAGAGTTGTAATTGGAAATTCACCCTTAGATAAATCATATGAGGCAAAAGAACCTGTTATATATTTAGAATTAGCTGTTTGACCATTCTTGTATTTTGGTCTTGCTTGTTGACTGAAGACACCTTCTGTCATTATTTGATTTATATTGTTTTTAAAAATATCATCTGCTTTTGTCATGATGTCCTCCGAATGTTTATTCTATCAAAAATTATCTAAATATTCTACTGATTAACTTTTATGATTTCTAAAATTAAGTTAGTTTTACTTATCAAATTATTGAGTTTTTTATTCTTTCTTTTTCTTAGTTTGTGGTAAAATGTCATAGGAAGTAAAATCACTAAGACTAGATTAGAAAGGGTTACCAATGAACATCGGTATTGATAAAATTGGGTTTGCAACCTCAAAATACAAATTAAACATGGATGATTTAGCTCAAAGTCGCCAAATTGATCCAAATAAATATAAAGAAGGCCTCATTTTAAATGCCATAAGTATCTCTCCAATCACTGAAGATATTGTCACATTAGGTGCAACTGCTGCTAGAGAATTTTTAACTGAAGATGATTGTCAAGCAATTGATATGGTTATTGTTGCAACCGAGTCAGGCATTGACCAAAGTAAAGCTGCAGCTGTTTATCTTCATCATCTACTAGGTATCCAACCATTTGCCAGAAGTATTGAAATGAAGGAAGCTTGTTATAGTGCAACCGCTTCACTTGATTACGCAAAATTACATATTCAAAGAAATCCAAAATCAAAAGTTTTAGTTGTTGCATCAGATATTGCAAAATATGGTATTGAATCAGCTGGAGAACCCACACAAGGTGCAGGTAGTGTTGCTATGCTCATTACCAATGAACCAAGAATTGCTATCATCAATGATGAAATTGTTGCTCAAACCAGAGACATTATGGATTTTTGGCGACCTAACTACTCAACAACTCCATATGTCAATGGCATCTATTCTACAAAACAATATCTAGATATGCTAACGAGTACCTGGACTGAATTTCAGAAAAGATATGATGCTACATTATCTGACTTTTCTGCCTTTTGTTTTCACTTACCTTTTCCTAAATTAGCTGTAAAAGGTCTTAAAAAAATCCTAAAAAAAGAGGTCTCAACTGAAGTTACTGATAGAATACAAGAAAATTTCCAACACTCTATCAAATATAGCCAAGAGATTGGTAACATCTACACTGCCTCACTCTTCTTAGGTTTATTATCCCTACTCGAAAACAGTCCAAGCCTAAAAGCTAATGATAAGATTGCTCTTTTTAGCTATGGAAGCGGAGCCGTCAGTGAGATTTTTTCTATTAGTTTAGTTGAAGGTTATGAACAATATTTATCAACTAACCGATTTAAAAAACTTGAAGAAAGGATTACCCTTTCTGTAAATGATTATGAAAGAATATTCTTTGAAGAAGCAAAATTAGATGAAAATGGAAATGCGGACTTCAAAGAATACCTTACCAACACTTTTTATCTAAGTAGTATTAGAGAACATCAAAGAATTTATTTAGAGAAATCATAAAATGAACAAATCACGCATTAACTGGAGTCAGTTTAGAAAACTCAATCCGTATCAACGAATTGAGTTTTTGCTATCTCATCACATTATTAACCAGTCTGAAGTTTCAAATATGCTCATTCCAAAGCTTTCAACGGAAACAGCAAATCAAATTGTCGAGAATACCTTATCAACTTTTTCACTCCCCTATGCACTTGTACCAGATGTCTTAATAGATGGTATAAACTATAACATTCCATTTGTAACAGAAGAACCTTCAGTAGTTGCTGCTGCTAATTATGCCACTGGCATCATTAAACGTTCAGGTGGTTTTAAAACTAGTAACGTTGGTCGTCTAATGACAGGTCAAGTTGTACTTTATAACATTTTAAATCCTGAACAAGCTAAAAGTAAAATTTTAAGTCATACTTCTCAGATTCTACAACTAGCTAATGAAGCATATCCTTCGATTGTTAAACGTGGCGGAGGGGCTCGAGCATTATCTGTTGAAATTAAAGAAAATTTTCTAAGTTGCTATCTTTCTGTTGATACAAAAGAAGCTATGGGGGCTAATATGATGAATACAATGCTTGAAGCTCTAAAACCTTATTTAGAAGAATTAACGTCATCAAAAGTCTTAATGGCTATTTTATCAAACTATTCTTTAGGAACTCTGACAACTGCTAAATGTTCTATTCAACTACGGCATCTACATAGAGATGAAACAATTGCAAAATCTATCGCCCAAAAAATAGCTCTTGCAACTCAGTTTGCTAAAATTGATACTTACCGTGCAACTACTCATAATAAAGGGATTCTTAACGGAATTGATGCTGTAGTCCTTGCTACAGGAAATGATTGGAGAGCGATTGAGGCTGCTTGTCATTCCTACGCAAGCCACAATGGTAGCTATGAAGCTTTATCAACTTGGACTTTTAATGAATCAAATTCCTCTTTAGATGGGGAACTTACCCTTCCAATGCCTATCGCTACAAAAGGAGGTTCAATTGGTTTAAACCCAACTGTCCAATTAAGTCATGTCTTTCTCAAAGAGGTTCCCGCGAAAAAATTAGCAGAAATTATTGTCTCTATCGGTCTTTCTCAAAATTTTGCTGCATTAAAAGCTTTAGTGACAGATGGCATTCAGTCTGGACACATGAAATTACAAGCAAAATCATTAATCCTTTTAGCTGGAGCCACTGAAGACGAAGTTAATAATTTAATCCCTCTATTATTACAACAACCAATTTTGAATATAGAAAATGCTAAAAATATACTAGATTTTTACCGTTCAAAAAAATAAAAAGTTCTCAAAAATCTGAGAACTTTTTATTTTTGATACTATAAAGTACTATAATAACGGTTAATACCTGAAACTATACCATTTGCTAATTTTTCTTGATAAGACTTTGTTCTAATCCTTGAAAATTCCTCTTTATTAGACATGTAACCTAATTCTACTAATACTGCTGGAGCAGTTGTTTCTCTTAATACAGCAAATGTGTTTCTTTGAACACCATTATTTTTCGCACCAGTTGCTGAAACAGTCCCATCCTGAATAGCACTCGCTAAAGCAGCACTCTTACTCAATCTCTCAGAATTGTTATGATATTTCTGATTAATTCGAGAAGGATAGTTTGCATCATACTCATAATAATAAGTTTCAATACCATTACTAGTTGATGGACCTGCATTAAAATGTAAGCTTAAAAATAAATCCGAGTTTGTACTATTGACATGCTTAGAACGGTCGATTAAATCAACAAAAGTATCATCAACACGAGTAGTAATCACACGATAACCTGCATTTTCTAACCGTGCTTTAACCAATTCTTGCATCTGTAAATTTAACGTTTTTTCGTTTTCTCCAAAATAACTAGCCCCAGGATCTTTACCACCATGTCCAGCATCTAGATAAATAACTCTATTAACAATACTATAATTACCTTGAGACGCTGATTCAGTCTGACTTGAAACTGCTTTCACCTCTTTTTTAGCGAGTTCATATTGTCCAACAACAAATCCTTTTGTACTGCCAT
>JAUMZW010000002.1 GCA_030527925.1 Streptococcus sp. | reverse complement strand
CATCAACAAGTGCTTCAGAATCAGCATCAACAAGTGCGTCTGAGTCAGTAAGTGCGTCAACAAGCATGAGTCAATCTGGTTCAACAAGTGCGTCAACAAGCATGAGTAAGTCGACAATTAGAAGTGCATCTTCAAACACAAACCATAGCAATAATGCTTCAACTGGATCATCTAAACTTCCAAATACAGGTGAGTCATCAACAGTAGCGACTGGTTTATTAGGTGCTTTAAGTGCATTAACTGGACTTGGTTTAGTAGCTAAGCGCAGAAAAAATAATGAAGAATAATTGATAGAAATTTATTAAATTATTTGAAATTTATATTAAGTACTTATAAATAAGGGAAAGCCTTTAGAAATTAATTTCTAAAGGCTTTTCTGGCTCCTTGTCGACTGTAGTGGGTGACCTATAATTAAGTACAAGAGGAGACGAAGTTCGTCTTCTCTTTTGTGATGTTTAAGGTAAATTGTAAAATGAAGTTAGCCACTTGATGGTATTAAAAAAATATCTCAGAGAGATATGATTATAATTAACAAAACCCAATTTGTAAAATTAAGCTAGACAGAAAAAGACATATATGTTAGGCTCAGATAAACACCACATTTGTCTGAAAGGAACTAACATAAATGACCTATACTCATCTCACCACAACCGAGCTTGTAATGATAGAGGTTTATTACAAAGAAGGAATGGCCGTTAGCATTATTTGTCAATCTCTCAAAAGATCCAGACAAACGATTTATAAGGTCATTGCTTATTTCAAGGCTAATCATTCCGCCTATGATTACTATAAGGACTACAAAGCGAACAAGAAACGTTGTGGCCGTCGTAAGACCCAATTCACTCCAAGCCAACAAGACTTTGTCCAAACGCATTTAGAGCTTAATTGGAGTCTGGATGTTGTCAAAGGAACTTATCCTACTAAAATCCCTTGCTCTATGAGAACTCTTTATCGCCTAGCTGACCGTAGCATCTTCAAGAAAGATGATTTACCATGGAAGGGAAAACGCAAACCAAATGGTAAGGTCGAAAAACGTGGAAAACAAGCTTTTCAGAGGGATATCCGTGAGCGTTCAGAAGTCTATCCAAAGTTTGAAAGAGAGTTTGGGCATCTTGAAGGAGATACGATTGTTGGGAAACATCACAAAAGTGCCGTTATCACCTTGGTAGAGAAGCAATCTAAAGCTATCATCACTCTTCAAGCCAATGCTCGAAAAGCTAGTGATATTGAGCAATCACTAAATAGATGGCTGTCAAAATTTCCAAAACATCTCTTTAAATCGATTACCTTTGATTGTGGGAAAGAATTCTCTAATTGGAAGATAATAGCCAACCAACACGACATTGATATTTTCTTTGCGGATCCAGGTTGCCCTGGTCAACGTAGGTTAAATGTACATGCAAATGGCTTATTAAGACGTCATGGACTACCTAAGCAGATGGATTTTAATGGGATTTCTCAGAACTATTTATCAGCTATAGTTGATAAACGAAATAGAATCCCATAGAATCCCTAGGAAATCTTTAAATTATCAAACACCATATCAAGTTTTTCTGAGTTACATCAAATGTCTAGCTTAATTTGACAATTTGGAAAATAATAATTAGAAAGACTCTGAGATGCAAGACCATTATATACCAAAAGGGAAACAATCAACATTAGTTGAACGCAGAATGATTGAACCTTGGATTCGTGAAGGTTACTCCAACCGTGAAATGTCTAGAAGGTTAGCTAAAGCTCCTCAAACGGTTAATAATGAGATAAAGCGTGGTCAAGTGAGACAACAAGTTCGTAAAGGGAAGTTTGAACTCGTTTATTCAGCTCATTTCGCACAGAACGTTTATGAAACCAATCGTAAACATTCTGTTAAGCAAGTTTCACTGACCAAAGAACTAAAGGAAAAGATTCTTCACTACATCAAACAGAAGTATTCACCTGAAATGATGGTCAAATCAAAAGGGATTGCTGTATCTGTTTCAACGATTTATTACTGGATTAATCAGGGGCATTTAGGACTAACAAAATCTGACATGCTTTACCTTCGCAGAGGAAAAGTTAAGCATAAGAAGCAGGTCAGTCCGTATTTTAAGCCTGCTGGAAAGTCTATTGAAGAACGTCCTAAAAGCATCAATGATCGTCAGAATATGGGAGATTTTGAGATTGATACGGTCATTTAAACACGAGCAAAAAATGAGTGTTTATTGACTTTAACTGATAGAGCAAGTCGTTATCAAATTATTCGCCTCATTCCTGATAAGTCGGCGGATTCGGTTAATAAGGCTTTAAAACTCATTCTAAAGGACTATCAAATTAACTCTATCACAACAGAAAATGGAACTGAGTTTAGGCATTTATCTGAGGTTTTTGACCCGAATTGTATCTACTATGCTCATCCTTATTCCTCTTGGGAGAGAGGAACTAATGAAAATCATAACAGACTAATCAGACGATGGTTACCTAAGGAAAACAAAAATACAAGTCGGAAACAAGTTGCATTTATTGAAAATTGGATAAACAATTATCCAAAGAGAGTACTGGATTAAAAATCTACTAGAGAATTTTTACTAAATGGCTAACTTGAACTTGAAATTTGCTCTTCTATAGCAAACTCATAAATTTAAAAGACTTGGTATGATATAATAGATTAAATAATAAATAATATGAGGATACCATATGTTTCAAGACATCATGTTTAAACAACCTATAATAAGAGTCAATAATAGAGAAGATAATATTGAATTTTTTAACAAGACTTTGGGACTTCGGTTAAAATCTGAGGAAAATTCAATTGCCGAGTTAACGGATTTTGGAAATAGAGAATCTTATTTAACTATTGAAGAATCACCTTCTTATCGGACTAGAGCTTGTAAAGGATTAAAAAAACTAAATAAGATTTCTATTTTTACAAAAGATAATTCTTCTGTGGTGAGATTACTACAAACCTCACAACAAGTCACAAAAATTTATAAAGGTATAAATGGTTATGCTTTTGAATGTTTATCACCAGAACAGGATACTTTCTTATTACATTCTGAGGAAGATGTAACAAATTTAGTGCTATCGGATTATCCTGTATTTGAAGATTTTGAGGGTGATTTTAGAGGTTTGTTAGATTTTTCTTACAAAGAAATTACATTAAATGTTCTTGATGAGAAAGAGTCATTTTCCTTTTATCAAGCTCTCTTACCTGAGTCTTTAGTAAGTATGTTTCGATTTTCTCAATCAGAAGGGGATGATTTAAATGCTCCCTGTCATGAAACTTGGGATATTGAAATTCTAGAATTTGTAGTAGGCTCAGATACAGAACTAAGGTCTATAAAAGAACAGCTAGTTAATCAAGGAAAGAATGTCTACCTTGATAAAAAAGAAAGACTTCTAGTTATTACAGACCCAAGTGGGATAGAATTATGGTTTCAAAAAAAATAGATGAAATTATCAACTACTGTGAAAAACAAATAACAGAGAACCTTTACTATGGTGTGAGTTTGGCTATTTATGATAAGGGTGAATGGTCAGAAGTTTATTTTGGGACACAAGATGGTCTTAGGCCTGTTAGAGAAGATTTAGTCTATGATTTAGCAAGTGTCTCTAAAGTGGTTGGTGTTGCTACAGTAGTTATTCAACTTATAAACAAAAATATTTTAGATTTGGATGAAAAGTTAAGGACATATTACCCAGTATTTCATGATGATAGTCTAACCTTAAGACAGTTGCTGACACATACGAGTGGAATTGATCCGTTTATTATCAATAGAGATAATTTAACAGCTATTGAATTAAAAGATGCTATTAATCATATTCGTGTAACAAATGATAAGCAATTTTTCTATACGGATATTAATTTTTTACTTTTAGGGTTTATGCTTGAGGAAGTCACTAAGCAATCCTTACCTGATTTATTTGCTGAGTATGTTTATAAACCAATGGGGATGAGTGAGACGTCATTTGGTCCAGTAGCATTGGCAGTTCCAACCAGTCAAAATTCTCATATGGGCAGAGTTCATGACCCTAAAGCAAGGGTGTTGGGAGAGCATGCAGGTTCAGCGGGCTTATTTTCAACAGTTAAAGATTTAGAAAAATTTTTAGAATCCTACTTGACTGAAGAGTTTTCAAATAATCTTTGGCAGAATTATGGTTCAAAAGAAAAACCACGCTCTATTGGCTGGAATTTAGATGGAGATTGGATTGACCATACAGGCTATACAGGTCCTTTTATTATGGCTAATAGAAAAACTCAGCAAGCTGTTATTTTTCTAACAAATCGGACTTATGCTTTTGACGATAGACCCTTATGGATTGAAAATAGAAGACTTTTAAGAAATGTGATAAAACAGAGTTTAAAAGTGGAAAATTAAAGAGCTAATTGCTCTTTTTTGTTATATTTGAATACACAAAAAAACCTGAGATTAAGCTCAGGTTTTTGTTATAGATTATGCGTTTAGAGCATCGTCCATTGAAAGAACTTCGTGGAAGACACGTTGTGTTAATTCCATTTTTTGTTCTTTAGTAAGGTATTTAGTGTTTACACAGTATCCAGAGATACGAACGATAACATCTTCACCAGCCATAATTTTTTCATAAACATCATTTAAGTCCATAACGTTCAAGTTAACGTGTTGTCCACCATGTTCAAAGTAACCATCAAGGATTGTAACAAGGTTATCTACTTGTTCGTCAAAAGTTTTACCAAGAGCACGAGGTGAAACTTGTGTTGTTAATGAGATACCGTCATTAGCATGTTTGAAGTTTAGTTTAGAAAGTGAATTTAAGTTTTGTAACCATCCACCGCGAGCTTTAGATGTTGGGTTTGCACCTGGTGGGAAGAATTCAACTTTAGAAGTATTGACTGAACCATCTTCGTTTAAGAATACACCACGGTGTACTGGAGAGTTAGCTGTTTGTTTAGAGTAAGCAACGTTTGATGTAATTGTAAGAATTGAAACTGTTGCTTCAGCATTTTTGTATAGTTTGTGTTTGTTCAAACGAGTAAAGAATGCTTCCATCAACCATTTAGCAATGTCATCTACACGGTCATCATCTTCACCATAACGTGGGAAATCACCAGTTACTTCGTAGTCGTAGATAAATCCGTCTTCATCACGAATTGGTTTAACTTGAGCATATTTAATAGCTGATAGTGAGTCAACAGTGTTGGCAAATCCACAGATACCAAATCCCATGTTAGCGCGTAAAACTGATGGTAAGAATGCCATTTGTACTGCTTCATAGTTATATTTATCAGTCATGTAGTGAATGATATTCATAGCATCTACATAAGTATCAGTTAACCAGTCAAGAGCTTTTTCAAAGTTTTTGATTACATCGTCATATTCGAATATTTCAGAGTTATTTGGTTCAACACAGTCAAATACTTTGTAGTCTTTATGAACATCGTCATATCCGTTATTCCAACTTGAAAGAAGAGCTTTAAGAACGTTTACACGAGCTCCAAAGTATTGAATATTATGGCGTTTTTCTTCACTTTCTGGATCAAGTGGAGACACACAGCATGAGATACATGACATTTCACCATAACCATCTTTAGCCATTGTTGTAACGCCTTCATATTGGATTGAAGAGTGTTTATGACTCATCTTCATACAATATCTACGGAATGGATAAGGAAGTTTGTCAGTCCAAAGTACTGTCAAGTTAGGTTCTGGAGAGTTTCCGATGTTGTCAAGTGTATTTAAGAAACGGAAGTCCATTTTTGTAACACGGTGACGGCCATCGTTACCCATACCAGCCATAGAAGTTGTTAAGAATGTTGGGTCACCTGAGTAGATTTCGTCAAATGCTTTTGTACGAGCGAATTTAACTGTACGAAGTTTAAGAACGAAGTCATCAACAAATTCTTGGATTTCTGATTCTGTAAATGTTCCACGTGCTAAGTCACGTTCTGCATAGATATCAAGAACGATTGGTACACGTCCAAGAGAAGTTGCGGCACCGTTGATGACACGACATACTGCCATGAAAGCAATGTTAACCCATTGGATAGCTTCTTTTGTATTCATGGCTGGTTTACGAACATCAACACCATAACTATCACCAAGTTTTACGACATCAGCAAGTGCTTGGTATTGCATATTGATTTCTTCACGAAGACGAATTGATTCTTCATCGATTTCAGTAATTGAATTCCAATCATTTACTTTTTCTTGCATGAGGTAATCTGCACCATAAACTGCAAGACGAGCATACATACCAATGATACGTCCACGAGAATAAGCATCTGGAAGACCAGAAACGTGGTGAGAGTGGCGTGCACGACGAATATCAGAAGTGTAAGCACGGAAAATACCATCGTTTACAGTTGTAGCATGTTTAGTGTAGATTTCATGTAGAAGTGGACTTGGCTCATATCCGTTCTCGATAAGAGTTGTTTCAGCCATACGGATACCACCACGTGGCATGAAGTTTAGTTTGAACAACTCATCATTTTGAATCCCAAAGATAAGCTCATTGTCTTTATCAATAAAACCTGCAGGTATATCAGCAATTGAAGTTGCACGGTCGATATCCATTGGGAAACGAGTTTCTTCGTAGTGTGCTTTAGTTTCTTCAATGATTTTCTTCACATGAAGTGAACGTTCAGTCGGACCAGCTAGGAAACTTTCATCTCCATCGTAAGGTGTGTAGTTGCTTTGAACAAAGCGAGTGACACTTGCTTTATCTTGCCAGTCAGTTCCTTTGAAACCTTCCCAAGCTTGTTCAAAGATATCTGTATTTGTTTTTACAGTTGCCATTTGTTATCTCCTTATTCTAGTAATAGCTAGGTATTACTTTTACACATTAATTGTATCACAAAGTAAACGGTTGCTAAGATAAAAAACTTGACATTTATTAAAAACTTTTATAATACAGTTATAACAGTTTTTGAAACTGTATTATAAAATTCAATAAATTAATATAATGTATTGAAAAAAAAGGGGGAAAAATGCTAGTTTTTCCATTAATAAATGATACTAGTCGTAAAATTATTCATATTGATATGGATGCATTTTTTGCTGCTGTTGAAGTACGAGATGACCCTTCTTTAAAAGGAAAACCTGTTGTTATTGGAAATGACCCTAGACAAACAGGAGGAAGAGGAGTTGTATCAACGTGCAATTATGAAGCACGTGCATTTGGTATTCATTCTGCAATGAGTTCCAAAGAAGCTCTTAAAAGGTGTCCACATGCTATTTTTTTACCAGGACGTTATGAGTATTACAAAGAGGTAGGTCAGTCTATTCGTGAGATTTTTAAAAAATATACAGATTTAGTTGAACCACTAAGTATTGATGAGGCTTATCTTGATGTGACAAAAAATCATTTTGGAATAAAATCTGCGATTAAGGTTGCTAAACTAATCCAGTATGATATATGGGCCGAGTTGGCACTAACTTGTTCTGCGGGGATTTCTTATAATAAATTTATCGCTAAATTAGCTAGTGATTATGAAAAACCTAAAGGGTTAACAGTTATTACACCAGACGAAGCTGAAAATTTTCTAAAACGATTACCCATTGAAAAATTTTACGGTGTTGGGAAAAAATCAGTTCAAGAGCTTCATAGTATGGGGATATTTACTGGTGAAGACTTATTGAGTGTCTCAGAAATGGAACTTATTGACCGATTTGGAAAGTTTGGTTATGATTTATATCGTAAGGCTAGAGGAATTCATAATGCTAAAGTTGAGCCTAATCGCAAACGAAAGTCTGTAGGAAGTGAGAGAACTTATAGAAAACTCCTTGAAAATGACGAAGATGTTTTAGATGAAATAGAAAAAAATGCGATAAGAGTTGCAATGATGTTAGAAAAGCAAGAAAAAGTTGGAAAAGTACTTACTTTAAAAATTCGCTATGCTGACTTTAAAACCATTACAAAAAGAATGACTTTATCAGAAATGACTCAAAATAGTGAAAAAATCACTCAATTTGCTAAAAAACTGTATACTCAGCTAGATGAGAATCAACTTGGCATCCGTTTAGTCGGGGTGTCTATGTCAATCTTGGAAGAAGATAAATATGATATTTTATTAGGAATTTAAAAAACTGCTAGGAAATACTAGCAGTTTTTTATGAAGATATTTTTAGGAAACACTATCTACATCAAAGTTTTCAGATGGACGGTTATTAAAAATATTGGAATAGTGGTAGTTAAAGTAATACAGTGCCATTATTAGGAGTTGAATTACCAAATTCATGAGAGAAAAGTTGGTAACAATACTTAGTAGGGTAGAGACAGCGACTAAGGCGAAGCCCAAATAATAAGGGAAGAGATTAATCGATTGGTTATTCTTGATTGCACTTAAATTAAGAACTGAATAAATTAAGACAATTATTTGAATAATAATTGTTAGAGCAATAATAAATAAAGTAAAGTCTGAAACAGATTCTTTAAGAACGCTTAATTGTTCTTTAGTGTAATTAGAAGTAAATTTTGAGTTATCAAGGTTGGCTTTGATAAAAAATAATCCAATAATACCAAGAACATTTATAATTAAACTAATGGAATTAATAACAATGAGTCCGATGTTGCAGGATTTAAAACGTCGTTTAATAGTTTCGTATGAAGTCATGATAGTTTTCCTTTGTCTATTGTCCTAAGTATAGTATAATTGTAGTAATAAAACAATATTAATTTATTATTTTCCAAAAAAATCCTTAAAATCAGTATCTGTTAATCCAATCAGTGGATCTATATCAGTAAGATTATCGGGAGTTAGAATAAATTCTTCAATGATGTTTTCTTGTTGACTTTCTTCTTTTGACAAGCTGTCTGTCGTGATGTCATCAGTAAAACGTTGGATCAGATATGTATGACGTTTCGTACCTGTGTTTTTTGCAGCAAAGCTAAACGCAGCTTCTTCACCGAGAAGAATAAGCTTACTCTTACTTCTTGTAATAGCAGTATAGATAAGATTACGCTGTAACATTCGTCCTCCTTGTTTAGTGATAGGAAGAATGACAACTTGGAACTCGCTTCCTTGTGATTTATGAATACTCATAGCATAAGCAAGCGTTATTTTTAGCCAGTCATTTCTAGGATAAATGATTTCAATGCCATCAAAGTTCATGATTATCTCATCTTGTTTAGAGTCAGTATATTTGGATGGCACTAGATCAGTAATATATCCGATATCACCATTAAAAACATTGGCTTGGGCATCATTTACTAAGTGTAGGATTTTGTCACCTTTTCGAAATACTTGGTCGTTAAATTGGAATTCTAATGATTCTTCTAAAGGATTTAAAAGATTTTGCATGATTTGATTAAGGTTATTAATACCAGCTTGCCCTTTATACATCGGAGCAAGTATTTGAATTTCCTCTTTATCAATTCCACTTTTTAGAGCTGCTATGACAATTTTAGCAATCATATCAGGAATATATACGGTTTGAGCTTCAAAAAATGAACGGTCAGCCTTTTTTTGTGTAAAATCATCTGGCAAATAGCCTTGTCTAATATCATTTGCCAAGGATACAATAGTTGATTCGTCAGATTGACGAAAAATTTTTGTTAATGTCACCTTAGGAATAATTGGTATGTTTAACAGATCATTTAAAACTTGTCCTGGTCCAACAGATGGTAATTGGTCAGCATCTCCAACGATAACGACTTGAGTTCCTGATGAAATAGCTCCTAAAAGTTGATTAGCTAGCCAAGTATCCACCATAGAAAATTCATCAATGATGATTAACTCACAATCTAGGTAGTCCTCTAAAGACTGGTAATCATTATCGCCATTTAATCCCAGATGTCGATGAATCGTAGCACTAGGAAGCCCTGTCAATTCATTCATTCGCCTTGCTGCGCGACCAGTTGGTGCAGCTAGTAAGATTGGGAGTTCTGTTTTTTGTAGGTCTATTTTATGTATCTTAGCATAGGTTTGGATAAATCCATTAATAACGGTTGTTTTTCCTGTTCCTGGTCCTCCTGTTAGTATAAAGACTTTGCTATTTATCGCTTTTGAGATTGCTTCTTTTTGAACGGCATCATAGGAGATGTTGTTTTTATTTTCAAGTGTTTCGATAATCTGGTTTATTTTAGTTTTAGGAATATTTTCTTCTAATTCCTGTTCTAGGATACGACAAATATTTTTTTTTATACCTTGTTCTGCAAATGCAAGTGTATTGGCGAAAATTTTGTCGTCAATTAATTGAACTTTACCTTCTGAGATGATGGTACTAATTTCATCTGCTACCTCTTTAGGATTCAATTCAATAGGACGTGAATTTTCCAAAAGTGAAATAGCTTCCCGTAGGAGATCTAGTGATGCTACATAGGTATCACCACTACTAAGGCAACTCTCTAGTAGTGTATGAATAAGGGCTGCCTGGTAACGTTTTTTAGAATGTGTGTCAATACCAATTTGTTCAGCAAGTTGATCTGCAATTTTAAAGCCGATACCCTGGATCTCTTCAACCAGTTGATATGGATTATCTTGAATGATATCTAATGTCTTTTCTTTATACTTGTCATGAATTTGGAGTGCTAGTTTTGTTGAGATATTGTATTTAGCGAGTTGAGAAATAATTTGTTCAGTACCATAGTTTGTTTTTAAGGTTAGGATGAAACGCTCCTTGTTAACTTTAGAAAGACCTGAAAGATTATCTAGTTTACTTGGGTCTTCTAAAATAGCATCAATTGTATTTTCGCCGTATAGGTCAACTATTTTCTCGGCAGTTTTTTTACCTATCCCTTTAAAGTGTTCACTTGAAAAATAACTAATTAAGCCATTTGCTGATGGTTTAGCACGCTCATAGTGGCTTACTTTTAATTGTTCACCATATTTAGGGTGTCTCGTTAACTCTCCCCAAAAAGTATAATGCTCGTTTTCGATAATATCAGCCATGCTCCCAGTCACTATTATTTCAAAATCATCAAATTCACTGTTAGTATCTTCAATTTCAAGGACGAGTATCTTGAAAAAATTACTTGCGTTTTCAAATATTATTCTGGTGATGGTTCCAGAGACAAAAATTTCCATTTCATTTTCCTTTGAATAAAAAGAAGACAGGACAAATATCAAGTGACTGTCGCTGTCTTTAAGACTATTTTAATATACCCATACGTTTAAATGGCCAAAAACGGAATTTCACTTCACCTTTGATGGCACTACGTTTGAAAGTACCTACTTCACGACTATCCTTAGAGACAATACGGTCATCTCCTAAGAGATAATATTCACCTTCAGATACAGTTACCGTAAAATTAGTGTTTCCTTGATTATCTGTTGTAAAGGCATTTGAAGCTTTTGCTAATTGTTGGAAAAATTTATTGTAAGAATAGGTTTTTTGTAGCTTATCTTTTTTAAAGGCTGATTTGAATTGAGAGAGGTATGTCTCGTCAACTTTTTTATTGTTTACATATAGCTGGTCATCTTTAAAGGTGATTTTATCACCAGGCATTCCAATAACACGTTTGACAATTTCTTTACGCTTACCGTTATCAGTCTCTTCAGCAACAACAATATCATAGCGGTCAATTTTTGTTTTTGTTAATACAACGAGACGTTCTTTGTTAGCAAGTGTAGGATCCATAGAATGACCGTCCACAATGACAAGATTCCATAAGAATAGTCTTGATAGTAATATTAGTAATATAAAGAGTGTAAAAATACCCCATTCTTTGATAAATGATTTCATATATTTTCCTATTTTTTTGATAAGTTAATTGCCTTTTTGGTGTTGGCAAAGTGTATTTTAGCAGTTTTTTCAAGACCAGTTAAACCGTAAGATTTTAAAAGTTGACAAGCAATTACATCGGATTTATTTCCAGCTCCACTAGGAAGTATCAATCCAACTTTCTTACCTAAATTGTCTAAGTTTTCTAAGAATAGATCCCTTGCAATAATCGAACTTACTGCAACGGCTAAATATTTCCCTTCGGCTTTTTCTTCTAGAGTTAAAGGGTTAGAAAAATGATTTTTCTCAAGGGATTCGTATTTTCTATAATTTTTGAGACTGGTAAAAGCATCAATAACAATTTTTTGCGGTTTAATATCTTGTTGTAAAAGTAAAAAGATAGCTTGATTGTGGAGCGCCACTTTTATAGAAACAGCATTATATGGTTTACCATCTCCAACAAGTTGATTGTATTTCTCTGGGAAGAGAAGAAGTGATTTATGCTGTATTTTGTCTTTTAAGATTGGAGCTAACTGTCTGATTCTTGAATCTGTTAACTGCTTAGAGTCCCCAACACCTAATTGTTTTAAAAAATCATGTTGTTCAGGCTCGACATAGCTAGCAACAACTGCTAATCCTCCAAAATAAGAACCGTTTCCAACTTCATCAGTACCAATCATTGGCATGTCTTGATGGGTGATTGTGTCAGACTTGATATCATCAATATCTTCCTCAATAAAGCCATATTTACTTGCTAATTCTTTTGCATGAGGTCCTTGGAATACTACTTTGGATGAAGTGTAGAGAATAACAGTTACGCCATCAAGCCTTGCAGCAAAATCTACATAAGGGTTTTTTGATGATATTTGCTTTGCCCCAAAATTTTTTTTGAGTTGTACTTGTTGTCCCTGATTTAATTTTAAAACATAGTTATTCATAAAAAATATTTTATCATAAATTTAAAAAGAAGTGGTCAAATAAATGAATGAAAAACTAAAATATTTTTAATGAGAGTCAAGACTTTTACTACTATTTTAAGCTTTTTACTAAATGCTATTTTTAAGGTATAATACTAACAAAGAGGTGACTGTATGAAAAATTCAAAAAATAACCGTTATAAGATTGAGTTTGGTGGCAAAAAATATACCTTGATTACCGACAAGGATAATCTTTTTATGGAGGAAGTCGAACGTATCGCCAAAGATAAATACCTAGTTTTGAAAGAGAAAATGCCAAATGCAGATGATGAGACCATTGCTATCTTGCTTGCTATTAATTCTTTAGAGGTACAATTATCACGAGAAATTGAGCATGAGAAAGTTGAGAGAGAATTGTTAGAACTCCGCCAGAAATATGCGGAAACTTCTATAGAGACAGAGGACGTAGATGATTAATTTAATAATTATAATGGTATTATTATGGCAATTTTACTTAGGTTATAGTAGAGGAATTATCTTACAAGGATTGTATACTTTTGGCGCTGTGGTAGCATTTTTAGTGGCTAGGGTATCCTATTTGTCTTTAGCAAAAAAGATTGCATTATGGATTCCATACTCGAATCCTGTCGAAGGAGTATCGGTTAACTTTTTTAAGTCTGTAAATCTTTTTGCACTTGATAACATTTATTATGCTGGAGTAGCTTTCATTATAACAACTCTTGTGATATATCTAGTTTTTCGTCTTATTGGTGTTTTTGCTCATGTATTACCACTAGAAACATTAGATTCACCTACTTTAAATGGTATTGCAGGAGGATTATCTGCGTTAGTCAGCTTATTATTTATGGCAATGATTTTGACAGCTTTATCGACTGTTCCGTTATCAGGTATTCAGAATTATTTAAGTTCACACCTTTTATTACGTTTTTTTATTGATGGTATTCCATTATTTTCATCTTTACTTCAACATTTATGGATGTTGG
Source organism: Streptococcus sp. (assembly GCA_030527925.1). Lineage (GTDB taxonomy): Bacteria > Bacillota > Bacilli > Lactobacillales > Streptococcaceae > Streptococcus. The sequence goes on along the minus strand of JAUMZW010000002.1, from coordinate 158,188 downwards.
CTTTATAGCGTTTGGGATGATGGAAAAATTTCTAGAAGAAGTTTTTCCATTTTCCTCTTTTTCATTTTGGAGAATATATAAAATATGAACACAAAAATTTTAGAACAATTAGAGTTCACAAAAACTAAGCAACTATTCGCTGAATTTTTGCAAACCCAACAAGCTTATGAAGAATTGATTGGGTTAACCCCATTTACAGATATAAAAAAGATTAATCACTATTTTGAAGAAGTGAGAGACATGGAGCTTTTTTATCAGGAATTTCCTTCTTTTGAGGTTGGGAAACTAAATAGTATTTCTGAGGCAGTAAGACGTCTAGAGTTAGAGGCTGATTTATCTCTTACAGAATGGATTGATTTGAAAAAGATTTTGTTAGTTTCTGCAAAGGTACAATCAATCTATGCTCAGTTGGAGAATGTTAAAATTCCGACGTTGGGAAGATTGTTTGAGACAATAGAAACATTCCCTAGTCTTCAAGGAGCCTTACAGTCAATTAGTGATAATGGTTATATTGAAAATTTTGCTAGCCCTGAATTGGAGAGGATTAGGCGAAAAATATCTTCAAATGAATCAATGGTTAGAAATATCCTCTTGGACATTTTAAAAAGTAAGGCAGATTATTTAACAGATACCATAATTGCTAGTCGTAATGATAGAAGCGTTTTACCTGTAAAGAATAGTTATCGTAATAAATTTGCAGGTGTGGTTCATGATATCTCATCATCTGGGAATACCGTTTATATTGAACCAAGGTCTGTTGTTAATTTAAATGAAGAAATTACTCAATTAAAGGCAGATGAGCGTTTTGAAATTTCACGTATTTTAAAGGAATTATCTCAAATTGCAAGACCACATGCATTGCAATTAAGGAATAATGCATGGTTGCTTGGTCATATCGACTTTGTACGTGCTAAGTTTTTAGTGATGCGTCAGTATCAAGCAAATCTTCCTCTTTTAAATCAAGAAAAAAATATTCAATTACTAAATGTTCGACATCCTTTATTAGAAAATCCTGTAGCAAATGATCTTTATTTTAGGAAAGAATTAGATGTAATAGTGATTACAGGTCCCAATACAGGTGGGAAAACCATTATGTTAAAAACTTTAGGACTAACACAATTGATGGCTCAATCTGGATTACCAATTTTTGCTGATAAAGGAAGTCAAGTCGCTATATTTTCAGGTATTTTTGCTGACATAGGTGATGAGCAATCTATTGAACAAAGTTTATCGACTTTCTCAAGTCATATGACCCATATTGTTTCTATCTTAAAAGAAGCAAATAAAGATAGTCTTATTCTTTTTGATGAATTAGGGGCAGGAACAGACCCTCAAGAGGGAGCCAGTCTTGCTATGTCTATCTTAGATCATCTTCGTCTTAGTCAAATTAAAACAATGGCTACTACTCATTATCCAGAATTAAAAGCTTATGGTATTGAGACAAAGGGTGTTGAGAATGCTAGTATGGAGTTTGATACGACGACACTAAGTCCAACATATCGTTTTATGCAAGGTGTACCTGGACGTTCAAATGCGTTTGAGATTGCGAGAAGATTAGGTTTAGCACCTATAATTGTTAAAGATGCAGAAGCAATGGTTAGTCAAGATAATGATGTGAATCTTATTATTGAAAAATTGGAACATCAAACATTAGAGAGTAGAAAAAGATTAGACCACATTAAAGAAGTTGAGCAAGAAAATTTAAAATTTAATAGAGCTGTTAAGAAACTATACAATGAGTTTTCTCATGCGCGTGACAAAGAGTTAGAAAAAGCAAGTCAGGAAGCACAGTTGATTATTGAGACAGCTTTAGAAGAGAGTAATACTATTTTAAATAACTTACATCATAAATCTCAACTCAAACCACATGAGGTTATTGAAGCTAAAGCACAGTTGAAAAATTTAGCTCCAAAAGTTGATTTATCCAAAAATAAGGTCTTAAAAAAAGCGAAAAAAAAAGCTGCACCGAAAGTGGGTGATAATATAATTGTGACAAGCTATGGCCAACATGGAACTTTAACAAAGTTAGTAAAAGATAAGGTTTGGGAAGCTCAGGTAGGTCTTATTAAAATGACATTGAGAGAAGATGAGTTTAGCCTTGTTAAATCTAATGAGGAAAAAAATAAAGTCAAGAAAAAACAAGTTAATGTGGTTAAGAAAAAATCTATTGGAAGTGGTCCTCGTGCTAAATTAGACTTACGTGGGAAACGGTATGAAGAAGCCATGGAAGCACTAGATAATTTTATTGACCAGGCCTTACTTAATAATCTGTCTCAAGTTGATATCATCCATGGTATTGGAACGGGGGTTATTAGAGACGGTGTTACTAAATACTTAAGACGAAATCGCCATGTTAAAAGCTTTGCCTATGCACCACAAAATGCTGGAGGCAGTGGTGCTACTATTGTTAATTTAGGATGAAAATACGCTTTAAATTATTTATTATTTTAATCTGTTTTATAGTTATTAGTTTTAGTATTTGTTTAATTATTACAAAAAAATTATTGACAAAGTAATATATGCAAAGTTATCGACCAACGCTATTTTTTCATGGTTATGGTGCTAACTCTAAATCAGAAGAACATATGACAGAAGCTTTTAGACAAGCGGGTGTAACGACTAGAATTGTACTTGCTAAGGTAAGTCCTCCAAGCAAAGTAACCATGATAGGAGACTTGTCAAAAAAGGGAAATAATCCAATCATTAAAGTAGAATTTAAAGATAATACGCATCCTAGTAAGGTGTCGTTTTACACTCAATCTTTAATGACGTTTTTAAATCAAAATTATCAAATAGACTCTGTTAATATGGTAGGACATTCAATGGGAAATCTGTCAATTTGGAATTATATAAGGGAAAGTTTAAAGTCCCATAATAATGTGTCAGTTAAAAAAGTGGTATCAATAGGAAATCATGTTAATGGAATTATGGGATTTAATGAACCAAAAGATACCCGTATTAATCCTAAAACAGGTTAACCCAATCAAACTTCTAAGATTTATCAAGAGTTACTCTCATTACGAGAAAATCTACCTAAAAATCGTCTATCAGTTTTATATATTTATGGTAATTATAAGAACGAGTCTGACGGTCGTGTTTTAAATAATTCATCAAAATCTTTAAGATTTTTAGTGAAGGATAAGAGCAAATGGTATCAGGAGATAAAAGTTAAGGGAAGTCTTTCTCAACATAGTCAATTACATGAAAATCCTGAAGTCAATAAGGTAATCATTAATTTTTTATGGGAAAAATAAGTCCTTTTTAAAAATGGTAGCAAATAGTTGCGTAATAGAAAATAATTCTTTACAATAACTTTATAATAATGAATGGAGAATCAATATGGCAAAAAATATTACAGATGAAACATTTGAATCAGAAACAAGTCAAGGTCTTGTTCTTGTTGATTTCTGGGCAACATGGTGTGGTCCTTGTCTAATGCAAGCACCAATTCTTGACCAATTGTCAGAAGAATTAAGTGAAGATGAATTAAAAATTGTTAAAGTTGACGTTGATGCTAATCCTGAAACAGCACAAAAATTTGGTATCATGAGTATACCAACACTTCTTTTCAAAAAAGATGGTGAAGTGGTGAAACAAGTTGCAGGGGTTCACACAAAAGATCAAATTAAATCAATTATTGCAGGTCTGTAAGAAAGAGATTATTCCACTTAGATCTTAAACGGTAAGTTAAAGTTCTTGAGTGGAACTTTTTTAAAAAAATAGTGTAAACGCTTTACTTTTAGTGCTTTGAATGCTATTATCTTAACAAGATACTCAAAAGGAGAAAAATGATGACTAAAGTAGGTAATTTAATATCACTATTTGTTGGTCTTGGTTTTTGCATTGTTGCAATAAATGTTTTACGAGATTCTCATGAGTTATGGCGTTCAATCTTTGCTCTAGTTGGATTGCTTATTTTTACATTGCTTGTATGTATTAACTTGATAAGATTATATAAATAAACAGAAAACCTTCCTAGGATTTAGGAAGGTTTTTTGTTAGTTTATGGTTTTAAAGTATTGTTCTATTACTTTTTTTTGTGGGGTTGCAAAAGGGAAGTGATGAAAGTCGTTGTGAGCCACCCATTTGAGAGTATCCGTTTCAGCTATGCTGGCTTGCTTAAGGTTGCCTTTGTAAATGGTAATATTCCATCTTTGGTGGCTAAAGATATGTGTGATAGTTGGAACTTCCATTTTTTGCCAACTTATTTCTTTTGAATAGATGTCTTGAAAAGCCTTTTTAGTCGCACTTTTAGAAGTTTTTTCTTCGAGTAATGGAAAGGTCCAAAAACCACCTAATAATCTTGCTTGTGTGTTTTTTTGGAGCAGGAATTCTCCCTTTTCATTTTCAATAATAAAAAAGGCGATAGACAATGGTTTAGGTTTTCTCTTAGGCTTTTTAATAGGGTATTTATCCATGGTACCATGGAGATAAGCTCCGCTAAAATAACGGATAGGGCTCTCATCAGGTCTAGGCGTTTTAGCTGACTCGATATCTGTTCCTAAATCCATAAGAGCCTGGTTAAAATCGCCAGGTCTTACAGGGTCTATAAGAACTTCCATAATGGCTTGGAAAATTTTCCGATTCTTAGGATCTCCAATATCATAGTTGACCTCAAATAGTCTTGCCATGACCCGCATAACATTTCCATCAACGGCAGGAGTAGGGAGATTAAAAGCGATACTAGCAATAGCACCAGCGGTATAAGGACCAATACCTTGTAAACTTAGAATATCGTCATGGTTTTCAGGGAATTTTCCGCCAAAGTTATCCTTTATCTGTCTAGCAGCAATTTGCATGTTGCGAACTCTAGAATAATAACCAAGACCTTCCCAAACTTTCAAAAGTTCTTCTTCCTTGGCTTCAGCAAGATCTAAAAGGGTGGGAAAAGTCTCTAAAAACCGTTTGTAGTAGGGGATAACCGTTTTTACCTGAGTTTGTTGTAGCATAATTTCTGAAATCCAGATACAGTAGGGATTAGTTGTCCTACGCCAAGGTAGGTCTCTTTTTTCTTGGTCGTACCAGGCTAATAAGGTATGTCTAAAAGATATAATTTTTTCTTGGTTCCACATTTGGATACCATAGTCTTCAAAGTTAATCATACTATTTATTGTAGCAAAGAAGACCAAAAAAATAAAAATCAAAGATTGACTGAGATATTCCTTGCATAATCTTTTAAAATCTAGTATAATTTAGTCTTGTGAGCATACCTCACTTACTCATAGATAGGCTATGAGTCACTAGACCAAAAGGAGGAAATATCAATGGCTAAATACGAAATTCTTTATATCATTCGTCCAAACATTGAAGAAGAAGCAAAAAACGCTTTGGTAGCACGTTTTGATTCTATCTTAACTGACAACGGTGCAACTGTTGTTGAATCAAAAGATTGGGAAAAACGTCGTCTTGCATATGAAATCAAAGATTTCCGTGAAGGACTTTACCATATCGTAACAGTTGAAGCTGAAGATGCAGTAGCTCTTAATGAGTTTGACCGTCTTTCAAAAATCAATTTAGACATTCTTCGTCATATGATTGTTAAAATAGACGCATAAGAAGGTAGTTTATGATTAATAATGTAGTACTTGTCGGTCGCATGACCCGTGACGCAGAACTTCGTTACACACCAACTAATCAAGCGGTTGCTACTTTTACTTTGGCAGTTAACCGTAATTTTAAGAATCAATCTGGAGAACGTGAAGCTGACTTCATTAATTGTGTCATTTGGCGTCAACAGGCTGAAAACTTATCTAATTGGGCTAAAAAAGGAGCTTTAATTGGGATTACAGGTCGTATTCAAACACGTAATTATGAGAATCAACAAGGTCAACGTGTTTATGTAACAGAAGTTATTGCTGAAAATTTCCAAATATTGGAAAGTCGTGCTACGCGTGAAGGAAATTCAACGGGTGGATTCGGTGGTGGACAAACATCATTTGGATACTCAGATGGTACTGATAGTTTTAACAGTCAGCCTTCACAACAAACACCAAATTTTGCTAGAGAAGAGTCAAGTCCATTTGGGAATTCAAATCCAATGGACATTTCAGATGATGACCTTCCATTCTAAACAATGTTTAGACAGTTTTCACTAGGAAAACAAATAAGACTATAAAGGAGAAAATTACATGGTTCAACAACGTCGTGGCGGATTCAAACGCCGTAAAAAAGTTGATTATATCGCAGCTAATAAAATTGAATATGTTGATTACAAAGATACAGAACTTCTTAGCCGTTTCGTTTCAGAACGTGGAAAAATTTTACCACGTCGTGTAACAGGAACTTCAGCTAAAAACCAACGTAAAGTAACAACAGCAATTAAACGTGCTCGTGTTATGGCACTTATGCCATTCGTTAACGAAGATTAATAAAAAGAGATCAAAGTTTTTTCTTTGGTCTTTTTTTATTAAAAGGACTTAATCTTTTTTATATACACAAAATATTTTAAACGATCTAATAAGTTGGATAATTAAATCTAAAGAAAATAAATAATGAGTTTTAAGTGGACGTCTATAAAATGTAGAAGTAGTAACTTCTATAGGTGTCTGGTGGATTTAATAATATTCATCTTGTTTAGTATGGGAAGCTCGTAAATAAACTTATAAACTTCTGAAATAAAATATTCTTAAATTATAATTAAAGAACTTAACCTAAAAAGAATTTTGAACACTTTTAGTAGTAAATTTTAGTATATTTTATTTTTCTCAACATGAAAAATTCATTCTGTCAATAATTTTGTGTAAACACTCAGTAGAGTTTATTAAGTTATAAAATCAAGCTTTTTAGGGTATCTGAACAAAGTCCAAAACCTTTATGAATCTATTACTTCATTGTGAAAGAGTAGATTGGCAAGACTTTTCTAATGACAATCTAAATTTTACTAAACAATAAAAAAGGCTTATTTAACTGTCATCTGAGTTAAACAAGCTTTTTTACTATTTAGTTTTGTGTTGGACGTTGTGGTGATAATGCACTTAGTATATTGTATTTTTTTTGTAAATAGAATTTTAGACCAAATGAAATTGCACCGATTACAATCAATAAAAGCGCAGGGACTTGAGGGTTTATAGTTTTTGGTAGTAACTGACTAAATGTTGATAGTAATACCCATACAATCATAGATATGGCAACAATAATCGTGTTTTTAATGAGATTTGGACGTTCAGATTTAGGTTTACCCATATGACGATAGATATAATAGTACATGATATAGATAGCAGCACCACCACTAAAACTTAAGATAAAAAGTGTTGTAATTCCGGTAACAGTACTTGTTTTCGTGTCAAATAAGGTCATGATACCATTTAATAAAGCAATAAGTCCCATAAAGACCAAAGATGTATCCAACCACATTAGCCATGGATTAGTATTTTTAATTTCTTGTGTAGTGTTTGTGTCAGATTTGGATTTTGAAAAACTAGCTGCCCATTGGGTTGGAGCTCCTAAGAAAGAGCGGGCAGTAATTCCTTTATGTTGGTTATCAAGTATATCTGGGATAACAGTTTGAAGAATTTCTTTGATTTCTTCATCTGATTTGCCATCTTTTATAAGTTGGTGTGTAGCGATGTGGATAAATTCTTTGTTTTTTTTAGTGATGTTATCTAAGTTCATATATCTTCCTTTTCAATTGAAATTAAAACCATTTTTTTCTAATAAAGTATACAACAACAAAAGCACTTAATACTGCTGCAATAGAAATAATATACCAGAAAGCATGTGGTAGTGAGTTTAGAGGCATCCAGTTATTTTGGAAGTTCATTCCATATGCTGAAAAAATAACTGTCGGAATGTCAAGAGCCATTGTCATTAATGCAAGGGTCTTCATAATCGTATTCTGGTTATTGGAAATAATAGAAGCTGTCGTCTCAGTCATAGCGTTTAAGACATTTTCATAGATGCCTGCCATCTCAATAGCCTGTTGTGTTTCAATTAAAGTATCTTCAAGTAAGTCTTCATCTTCCACGTATTTTTTTAAACTACTTGTACTGCTGGAGAGTTTTTTAACTATACGTTCATTAAATTTTAGAGAAGCTTTTAAATAGACGATAGATTTTTCTAATTCCATCATGTCGATGAGTTGTTCATTTCGTGTTGCACTTTCTAGTTGTGCTTCGATTTTATCACTTTGACGGTCAATAGTTCTTAAGGCTGATAAGAAAAGCTCAGCGTTTCGATACAATATCTGGAAAACAAATCGTGTTTTCATAAAAGTATAGAAATTTCGGATACGTCTATTGTAGAAATTATCAAATAGATTTAATTGTTCTAGACAGGTTGTGATGACGACTTGATCTGTTACGATAATACCCAAGGGAATCGTAACATAGTAGCTTTTATTATTTCTCTCCTCATAAGTTGGAACGTCTACGATAATGAGAGTATAGTTATCTTCAACCGAAATACGTGAAGTTTCTTCAATATCGAGTGGGGCTCTAAGGTCGCTAATATCAATACCAAATTGGTCAGCGAGTACGGAGGACTCTTCCTGTGTTGGGTTAATGAGGTTAATCCAAGCTCCAGGCTCAAATCTTTCGATTTCTTTAAATTCTAAAGCGGTTGAAAGAAACGTTTGTTTCATGATAATCCTCCTTTTACTTATCTGCAAATACACTCTATTATACTATATTTTATAATATTTTTGGAGATTCTTTTTTGATAAATTTTGATATAATGAAAGTCATACATTTAAAGAAGTATTTTGAGGGAAAAGATGCAGGATAAGTTAATTATACATGGTGCTAGAACCCATAATTTAAAAAATATCGATGTTGAGATACCAAGAGATAAATTAGTTATTGTGACAGGTTTATCTGGTTCAGGGAAGTCTAGTCTAGCTTTTGATACGATTTATGCTGAGGGACAGCGTCGCTACGTTGAAAGTTTGTCAGCTTATGCTAGGCAATTTTTAGGAAATATGGATAAGCCTGATGTTGATTCTATCGATGGTCTTAGTCCAGCAATTTCTATTGATCAAAAAACGACAAGTAAAAATCCTAGATCAACAGTTGGAACTGTTACGGAGATAAATGACTATTTGCGTTTATTATATGCTAGGGTTGGAACACCTTATTGTATCAATGGACATGGGGCAATTACGGCGTCTTCGGTTGAGCAAATTGTAGATAAGGTATTGGGATTACCTGAGAGAACACGAATGCAGATTTTAGCACCGATTGTACGTCGGAAAAAAGGACAGCATAAAACTGTTTTTGATAAAGTTCAGAGAGATGGCTATGTTCGGGTTCGAGTAGATGGGGAAGTTTTAGATGTTTCAGATGTTCAGGAATTATCTAAAAGTAAAATGCATAATATTGAAATCGTTATTGACCGTTTAATTAATAAAGATGGTATTAGAAGTCGTTTGTTTGATTCTGTTGAAGCGGCATTAAGGCTTGCTGATGGTTATGTTATTATTGACACAATGGATGGGAATGAATTACTGTTTTCAGAACACTATTCTTGTGCAATTTGTGGTTTTACGGTACCTGAATTAGAACCTAGATTATTTTCATTCAATGCGCCATTTGGCTCGTGTCAAACTTGTGATGGTTTGGGAAGTCGTTTGGAGGTCGATTTGGATTTGATTATTCCAGATAGGTCTAAAACACTAAGGGAGGGAGCTTTGGCACCTTGGAATCCCATTTCATCAAATTATTATCCCTCATTATTAGAGCAAGCTATGGCAGAATTTGGAGTGGATATGGATACCCCATTTGAAGAATTGTCTGAGCAAGAACAAAATCTCGTACAGTATGGTTCAGATGAACGTGAATTTCATTTTCATTATGTGAATGATTTTGGTGGTGTCCGTGATATTGATATTCCTTTTGAAGGAGTTGTCACCAATGTTGGCAGACGATATCATGAAACCAATAGCGATTACACCAGAAATGTCATGCGTACTTATATGAATGAGTTGGAATGTACAACTTGTAAAGGTTATCGTTTAAATGAGCTTGCTTTATGTGTTCGGGTTGGAGGTGAGAAGGGCCTTAATATCGGAGAAGTATCGGAACTATCTATTGAAAAGCATCTTGCTCACCTTGATACCTTATCACTCTCTGAGAATGAAAGTCATATTGCAAGACCTATTTTAAAGGAAATTAAGGATAGATTAAGCTTTTTGAATAATGTTGGTCTTAATTACCTGACGCTTTCTCGAACTGCAGGAACATTATCAGGTGGAGAAAGTCAACGGATTCGTTTAGCAACACAAATTGGCTCTAACTTATCAGGTGTAATGTATATTTTGGATGAGCCATCAATTGGCTTACACCAACGAGATAATGACCGATTAATTGACAGCTTGAAAAAAATGCGTGATTTAGGAAATACCCTTATTGTTGTTGAACATGATGAAGACACGATGATGCAAGCTGATTGGTTAATTGATGTAGGACCAGGAGCAGGTGTCTTTGGCGGAGAGATTATTGCCTCAGGTACACCAAAGCAAGTTTTAAAAAATAAAAAATCGATTACAGGTCAATATCTATCAGGAAAGAAATTTATTCCAGTACCAGAAACTCGTCGTAAAGGTAATGGTAAGGTCTTGCAAATATTAGGTGCTAGTGAACATAATTTACAACAGGTTGATGTTGATTTTCCGCTCGGGATGTTTGTTGCAGTTACAGGGGTATCTGGGTCTGGAAAATCCACTTTAGTTAATGGTATTTTAAAAAAAGCAGTAGCTCAAAAATTAACTAAAAACGCTGATAAGCCAGGAAAACATAAAATGATTAAAGGTATAGAACATGTGGACCGTCTAATTGATATTGACCAGAGTCCAATTGGTCGTACTCCTCGTTCTAATCCAGCAACTTATACCGGAGTTTTTGATGATATTAGAGATTTATTTGCACAAACTAATGAGGCAAAAATTAGAGGATATAAAAAAGGACGTTTTTCATTTAATGTCAAAGGTGGACGTTGTGAAGCTTGTTCAGGGGATGGTTTAATCAAAATTGAAATGCATTTTTTACCAGATGTATATGTTGAATGTGAAGTTTGTCATGGGACCCGTTACAATAGTGAGACATTGGAAGTTCATTATAAAGAAAAAAATATTTCAGAAGTATTAGATATGACAGTCAATGATGCCTTAGTGTTTTTTGCTGCCATTCCAAAAATAGCTAGAAAATTGCAAACCATCCAAGATGTAGGGTTAGGATATGTTACGTTGGGACAATCTGCCACGACTTTATCTGGTGGAGAAGCTCAAAGAATGAAGTTAGCCAGTGAATTGCACAAACGTTCGACTGGTAAGAGCCTATATATCTTAGATGAACCAACAACAGGACTTCATACAGATGATATTGCTCGCTTATTAAAAGTTTTAGATCGATTTGTTGATGATGGAAATACAGTTTTAGTCATTGAACATAATCTCGATGTGATTAAGACCGCAGATTATATTATTGATTTAGGTCCTGAAGGAGGAATTGGGGGTGGACAAATCATTGCTACTGGATCCCCAGAACAAGTTGCAACTTGTAAAGAAAGTTACACAGGTCACTATTTAAAAGAAAAGTTAAAGGTTAAGGAGTCGGAATGAATAAACGAATAGAGAGAGCCTTGAAAGCTTTAGAACAGACAAAATGCCAAGGTGTTATTATTACAAATTTGAAAAATATTTTTTATTTGACAGGTTTTAGTGGTAGTTCTGCAATGATTTATCTTAGTCAAAATAGACAATTGTTTTTTACTGACGCAAGATATACACTAATGGCAAAAGATGTTGTTAAAGACTTTGATATTGTTGAAACGAGAGAATACTTAAAAAGTTTATCTAATATCATAACATTAGATAATATTGATACGATAGGTTTTGATAGTGAAGTGTCCTACCATTTTTATCAGGAAATTCGTGATGCTTTTCCAACTAAATCTTTAGAAGCCCAAATCAATTTTATTGAAAATCTAAGAATGATAAAGGATGAGTCAGAAGTTGCGATTATTCGAAAAGCTTGCCAAATATCCGATCAAGCCTTCTTAGATGTTTTGGATTTTATCAAACCAAATCAGACAACTGAGCTTGATGTAATGAATTTCCTTGATATGAGGATGCGTCAGTTAGGAGCTTCAGGTCCTTCATTTGATTTTATAGTCGCATCAGGCTTTCGCTCGGCAATGCCACATGGTGTCGCGAGTGATAAAGTTATAAAATCAGGTGAAAGCTTGACGATGGATTTTGGATGCTATTATAATCACTATGTTAGTGATATTACAAGAACAATTCATATTGGAGAAGTTAGTGATGAAGAACGTTTAATTTATGATATTGTTTTAAAGAGTAATCAAGCCTTAATTAATCAAGTAAAAGCTGGAATGACTCGTAGTTCTTATGATAAGATTGCTAGAGATGTTATTGAAGAAGCAGGGTATGGTCAATTTTTCACACATGGTATTGGCCACGGAATTGGTTTGGATATTCATGAAATTCCGTATTTTGGACAATCAGATGAACGAATTTTATCTGGAATGACCCTTACAGATGAACCGGGTATATATTTAGATCATAAATATGGTGTTCGTATTGAAGACGATTTACTTGTCACGGATACGGGATGTGAAGTATTAACCCTTGCCCCTAAAGAATTAATAGTAATTTAGGAGGACATACGATGTTTGATAAGCGTCTTTCCTGGGAAGATTATTTCATGGCAAATGCTCAGCTGATTTCAAAACGTTCAACCTGTGATAGAGCATATGTCGGTGCTATATTGGTAAAGGATAAACGGATTATAGCAACTGGTTATAATGGAGGTGTTTCAGAGACAGATAATTGTAATGAAGCAGGTCATTATATGGATGATGGACATTGCATTAGAACGGTACATGCAGAGATGAATGCCTTGATACAATGTGCAAAAGAAGGCATATCAACAAAAAATACAGAACTCTACGTGACTCACTTTCCTTGTATAAATTGTACAAAAGCTTTGTTACAAGCAGGGATTACAAAAATTACCTACTATGAAAATTATCGACCACATCCGTTTGCAATTAAATTATTAAAGGATAAAAATGTTCCTTATTATCAGCATGATATTCCATGTATTCAGTTGGGGAATATTGAATAGTAAGATGTAGTATTAATTAGATATATTTATTTGAAGCATTTAAGAGAATTAAGATTTGAGAAACTTTATCATCTGTGATAAAATGAAGTGATAAATATTTTAATTTAAAGAGGTAATGATAAATGATTGAAGCAAGTAAGCTTAAAGCAGGGATGACTTTTGTAACAGGCGATGGGAAGTTAATTAAAGTTCTTGAAGCAAGTCACCACAAACCAGGTAAAGGAAACACTATCATGCGTATGAAATTACGTGATGTTCGTACTGGTTCTACGTTTGATACAACATACCGTCCAGAAGAAAAATTTGAGCAAGCTATTATTGAAACACGTACAGCAACATACCTTTATAAAATGGATGATACAGCTTACTTCATGGATACTGAAAACTATGAACAATATGAAATTCCTGAAGCTAATGTGGAACAAGAGTTACTTTATATTCTTGAAAATTCAGAAGTTAAAATTCAATTCTATGGCACAGAAGTTATTGGTGTAACAGTACCAACTACAGTTGAATTAGTGGTTGCTGAAACGCAACCATCAATCAAAGGAGCAACTGTTACAGGTTCTGGAAAACCAGCTACACTTGAAACTGGATTAGTGGTAAACGTACCAGATTTTATCGAAGCAGGTCAAAAACTTGTCATTAATACTCAAGAAGGTACATACGTTTCACGTGCTTAATTCTCAGAGTATCTTATTCTAGAAAGGACATTTATGACAACAGAAAATATTGGTGATATTGTCATTTCACCACGAGTACTTGAAGTGATAACAGGTATTGCAGCTACTAAAGTCGAAGGTGTTCACTCATTAGTCAATAAAACGATAACAGATGGTTTAAGTAAGACCACTTTGTCTAAAGGTGTGTACTTAAAGACGGATGACGAGGGTCAAGTTATTGCTGATATTTATCTCTATATGCAATACGGAGCAAATGTCCCATCAGTTTCTATTGAAATTCAAAAAGCAGTTAAATCAGCTGTTAATGACATGGCTGAAGTGACAGTTTCTGCCGTTAATATTCACGTTGAAGGAATGGTTCCAGAAAAGACACCTAAACCAGATATGTCTTCACTATTTAATGAGGATTTTTTGGATGACTAGTAAGTTTATAGATTCGAGAAGAGATTTAAGAGAACGCGCCTTTCAAGCTTTGTTTAGTTTGGAGTTTGGTGGAGAACCTATTGATGCCGTTCAGTATAGCTATGCATTTGATAAGCCTATTGATGAAGATACTATTTTTGAGATTCCCTTGTTTTTACTACAACTCGTACAAGGCGTAGTAGACCATAAGGAAGAGTTGGATAAGGAAATCTCTACTCATTTAAAGAATGGTTGGAGTTTGGAACGTTTAACAGTGACAGATAAAAATTTGTTGCGTTTAGGACTGTATGAAATTCATTATTATGATGAAACTCCAGACCGTGTTGCATTAAATGAAATCATTGATATGGCGAAAAAATATTCTGATAATACATCACGAAAATTTGTAAATGGTTTATTGAGTCGATTTGTACAAGAAAATAATGAAGAAATCAAAGAGTGATTATATAATATAAAAAGAAGCTACTAATAGCTTCTTTTTTAGGAGATAGCAATGAAAATTAAGTCAATTATTGAACAATCGCTTGAAATTAAATTTATTTTAGAAATTATAAGGGATTTAAAGTTAGAAGATTCTTGGTTAAGTGCAGGGACTTTACGAAATTATATTTGGAATGTGCTTTCCCAAAAAGAAGATTTGAGTGCCATGAGTGATATTGATGTTGTTTTTTTTGATCAAACAATTTCTTATGAGGCAACTTGTGAGTTAGAAAAAGATTTAAAAAAACGTTTTCCAAACTATGATTGGGAATTAAAAAATCAAGTGTATATGCATTGTCATAGTCCTAATAGTTCAGCTTATACCAGTAGTTGTGATGCTATTTCAAAATACCCAGAGAAATGTACAGCTATCGCAGCCCGACTGGATGAAAATAATGAATTAGAATTATTTTTACCATATGGGGAAAAAGATATTTTAGATTTTAAAGTCAGTCCCACACCATATTTTAAAGAAGATAGTGAAAGAATGCAGATTTATCGTAAAAGACAGGCAAAGAAAAAATGGAAAGCGATGTGGCCCAACTTAGTAATTGAGGATTTATCCTCGTGATAAGTTAATTTTTTATGTAAAAGCAAAATAGGAGAAAAAAATGCATGTTGATATTTGGACAGTCCTCAGTATTATTGGAACGGTTGCTTTCTCATTATCAGGAGCAATTGTTGCAATAGAAGAAGAGTTTGATATTTTAGGGCTTTTTATACTTGGTTTTATAACAGCATTTGGTGGAGGTGCTATTAGAAATTTACTTATCGGATTACCGGTTACTGCTTTATGGTCACAAGGTCAAGAATTTCATTTTGCGCTGGCTTCCCTTATCCTAATCATTATTTTTCCAAAATATATAAAAAAAGGCTGGATGAAGGCAGAGGTTTTGACTGATGCTGTGGGATTGGCAGCTTTTAGTGTACAGGGTGCTATTCATGCGGTACATTTAGGGCAGCCACTAAGTGCTGTTATAGTTGCAGCTGTGTTAACTGGAGCAGGAGGTGGAGTAGTAAGAGATGTTTTAGCAGGCCGAAAGCCTGGAGTATTGAGAAGTGAGATTTATGCTGGTTGGTCAATTGTAGCTGCGGTGTGTATTTATTTCAAACTTGCTCATACGGATTTTGAATACTATATATTAGTTATCTTACTAACTATTTTTAGGATGATTGGTTACAAAAAGAAATGGAATTTACCTAAGGTAACATGGAGAGGTTAAGTATATGATTAAATTAGTTGCAATAGATATGGATGGCACATTATTAAACAGTGCTCATAAACTCAGCCAGGAAAATATTGATGCAGTGAGGTTGCTAGAGTCTAGTGGAATAAAAGTTGTTTTATGCACAGGGCGTCCTTTATCGGGAGTGGTTCCCTATTTTAAAGAATTATCGCTTGATGAAAATAGTTTTGCAATTTTAAATAATGGTTGTTCAACATTTCATACAGGATCTTGGGAACTGCAATCTTATCACGATATTAAGAGTGACGATTTAGCTTTTTTAGAAAAATTAACAGTAGATTATCCAGGTATCTATATGACCTTGACAACTAGTGATCATTATTATGTAATTGGTGATACTGTACCCAAGATTGTGCAAGATGATGCAGACCTTGTTTTTGATACTGTTTATCCCATCCAGCTATCTAAATTTACTCAGAATCCAGAACCAGTGTTTAAAGTGATGTATGTCGGTAATCCATCTCAAATGGATATTTTTCAACCATTTGCTTCTCAAAAACTTTCTCAAAAATTTAATACAGTGAGAAGTCAACCCTATTTATTTGAAGTATTACCTCAGGGAATTTCAAAAGCTACAGGTCTACAAAAATTGGCAAAAGATTTAGCGATTTTACCTGAAAATATTATGGGGATTGGTGACCAGCTAAATGATTTAGAAATGTTAAAATATGTTGGGTTAGGGGTTGCTATGGGCAATGCACCAGAGATAGTTAAAAAATCCTCAAATCTTATTACTGATACGAATGATAATAATGGAGTTGCTAAAATAATTATTGAAAAATGTTTGTAGTAATGGTTGTTAGATTTCTTTCTTATTTTAGGGATTATCTTTATATATAATCATTTTTTAAATAAAACACCCCAAGAGATGGTTAGAACCTGTTACTCTTGAGGTGTTTATTTTTAATTTTCATCGGTTTGATAAATATTAGTGTCATTAGTACTTGTAGTAGATTGGTTAACATTAGTGGTGTATGATGGTTGGAGATTAGCTTGTACTTGAATAATGAGACTATCAATTCTTTTTTGGAGGTCAGTTTTTTTAGCAGAGTTTTGAAGTGAACTCACAAGGGATTGAGCATAATCAATACTATCTTGTGTCTGATTAATTTCGGCTTGTGATATTGCATTTTCTGCTGCTTCTATAGTATCAATTTGTTCTGTAATCTCATCTAATCGTTTTTGTAAATTAGCTTTATCTTCCTCTTTTTTAAGAATATTGATTGCATCTTGGATTGATTGTATATCGTTTCTAGAAAGACTTTTTTCAAGTTTATCAAGAGACGATTTTATCTTTAGGATATCGTTTTTATTCTCTTCTGAAGAAGTCACCTTGATTTGTTTAGGGTAGGAAATAGTTGTTGTCTCTTTTTTTCCAAATAAAATATAGATACTAACGGCTGAGACAATTAGAATAATTGATAAAAATAAGAAAATACCTTCGCTTATTGATTTTTTCATGTCAACTCCTTTTAAAATAAATAACTTTAACTATTATATCGTGAAATGTAAATAAATAAAAGAGAGAAATTATCGTTACATAATATTAGCATTCTATACAATTTACATTTTACACCAAAATTAGTATAATAACAATGTAAATAAGGAGGGTAACATGAAAAAATTTATTAAAGCAGATCGTTTTTTCTTTGCATCAGAAGTCAAAGAGAAAGGGTATTTAGTAATCGAAGATGGAAAATTTGGTGTTTGGACAATGGATGTACCAGAAACAGCTGATATTTTAGATTATTCTGGTTATCAGATTGCACCTGGTTTAGTGGATACCCACATTCATGGATTTGCAGGATTTGATGTTATGGATAATTCAGCAGAAGGTATTCATAAAATGAGTGAAGGGTTATTATCGACAGGGGTTACAAGTTTTTTACCAACAACCTTGACATCTTCTTTTGAACAATTGGAAAAGGTTAGTGCAACTGTTGCATCTGTTGCAGATGATGTTAAAGGAGCAAAAATTAGAGGAATCTATTTTGAAGGACCATATTTTACAGAAAAATATAAAGGAGCACAGAATCCATCTTATATGAAAGATCCAAGCTTAGATGAATTCGCTAAATGGCAAAAGGCGGCCAATGGCTTAATAAAGAAAATTGCTCTAGCTCCTGAAAGAGAAGGTGTTGCTGAATTTGTAAATACTCTAACAAAACAAGGTGTGACAGTAGCTTTAGGACATTCAAATGGCACTTATGATGAGGCAAAAGCAATTGTTGATGCCGGTGCTTCAGTTTGGGTACACGCTTATAATGGTATGCGTGGTTTAACACATCGTGAACCAGGTATGGTGGGAGCAGTTTATAATATTCCAGATACCTATGCAGAGTTAATTTGCGATGGTCATCATGTTTCTCCTGTCGCTTGTGAGATTTTGATGCGTGAAAAAGGTCATAATCATGTTGCTTTGATTACTGACTGTATGCGAGCAGGTGGAGAGCCTGATGGGAACTATATGTTGGGAGAATTTCCTGTTATTGTTGAGAACGGTACTGCTAGACTTAAAGAAACTGGAAACCTAGCGGGATCAATTCTAAAATTAAAAGATGGCGTAAAAAATGTTGTTTCATGGGGTATTGCTGATGTTGCACAGGCTATTCAAATGGCAAGTATAATTCCCGCTATTTCAGTAGGTATTGATAAGGTATGCGGTCAACTAAAAGAAGGATTTGCAGCAGATTTTATTGTTCTTGATGATAATTTAGAATTAGTAGCAACATACTTAGATGGCGAAAAAAGATACCAAGCCTAGTGTTTAGCGCATTAAGTGTATATATTCAAGCAATGATGTACGAATATTGATCGTGTCTTTAGGTTTATGATTAATCGAAGATTCTATATATAAAATGTTTTTTGTATGATAATGAAAAGAAAAACAAAGAAAATCAATATTCTCCATCTATTATTAAATCTGTTAATTTTTTAATTATCTTTAAAGTTAAGGTCTTTACAGTGGTTTATTCTCTCTCTTTTCTTTTTAATTTTAGCACTATCCTTTGAAGATGAGATTTAATATGAAAAAAATATATTTTAGTATGACCTTGATTTGGATTGGTGTTTTACTTATAAGTAAATGTAATTACCATTTAAGGGGATTACCACAGAATGTTCTATATTTTGTTAGTTTTCTGTTGATTTATAGACTATTAGTTAAATTGGGTTTTAATGTGATTGATTTGTTATGTCAAAAGCTAAGTAGTATTTCCTGGCTTGAAACTTTGTTGAAATTAATTTACCTTATTGGTATGTCATATCTGGCTTGTATAGCATTCATTTGTTTTACTTTTATTTTTAGTGAATCTAATGAAAGAATTCTACATGAGAATGAACAGACTTATCTAGTTCGAAGAACAGAGATTGGTTTTCATCATGTTACAGTTACTGATAATTATTATATCTATAAAGGTCCATTTCTTTATTATGGTAGTCCTATTAAGGAAGTTGTTATTGAAAGTTGGTAGACAAATTCTAAATAATTTGATAAAATACTTCATAAGAAAGAATAGTCTTTGAGGATATTGTTAGCGAGTCTGAGATGGTGAAAGTCAGATAAAGTAGTCAAGGATAAGAGGCGCTTTCTTGTTAAATATAACATAATGAAGTAATAAATTAGGGTGGAACCGCGTAATGACGCCCCTATGTCTTAACATAGGTGTTATAGTGGTTTCACTTTTTTGATATCAAAAAAGGAGTAAGTATGGCTAAAAAATTAACCTTTCAAGAAATTATCTTGACTCTTCAACAATACTGGAATGATCAAGGTTGTATGTTGATGCAAGCATATGACAATGAAAAAGGGGCAGGAACGATGAGTCCTTATACTTTCCTACGTGCCATTGGTCCAGAACCTTGGAACGCAGCTTACGTTGAGCCTAGTCGTCGTCCAGCAGATGGTCGTTATGGGGAAAATCCTAATCGTCTTTATCAACATCATCAATTTCAAGTTGTAATGAAACCAAGTCCAAGTAACATTCAAGAACTTTATCTAAAGAGTTTAGAATTATTGGGGATAAATCCTTTGGAACATGATATTCGTTTTGTTGAGGATAACTGGGAGAATCCTTCGACAGGTTCTGCTGGTCTTGGTTGGGAAGTTTGGTTAGATGGTATGGAAATTACACAATTTACCTATTTCCAACAAGTTGGTGGTTTGCAAACAGGTCCTGTTACAGCGGAAGTGACTTATGGTTTGGAACGTTTGGCGTCTTATATCCAAGAAGTTGACTCGGTTTATGATATTGAATGGGCGCCAGGTGTTAAATATGGTGAGATTTTTAGACAACCTGAATATGAACATTCAAAATATAGTTTTGAAGTTAGTGATCAAAAATTACTCTTATCTAATTTCGAAAAATTTGAAACAGAGGCGAAACGTTGTTTGGAAGAAAGTTTAGTACATCCAGCCTATGATTACGTTTTAAAATGTTCACACACCTTTAATTTATTAGATGCACGTGGTGCAGTTTCAGTAACGGAACGTGCGGGCTATATCGCACGTATTAGAAATTTAGCACGTGTCGTTGCAAAGACGTTTGTAGCAGAACGCAAACGTCTAGGATATCCATTGCTTGATGAAGTAACTCGTGCAAAACTTTTGGCTGAGGAGGAGAAATAATGTCTAAAAAATTATTAGTAGAGTTAGGTTTAGAAGAACTGCCAGCCTATGTGGTAACAACTAGTATGAATCAATTGGGTGAGAAAATGGCTAGTTTTTTAAATGAAAATCGTCTATCTTATGATACGATTGAAGTTTTTTCAACACCTCGCCGATTAGCTGTTCGTGTTGATGGACTTAGTGATAAGCAAAGTGATTTAACAGAAGATTTTAAAGGTCCAAGTAAAAAAATAGCTTTAGATGCAGATGGAAATTTTTCAAAAGCAGCTCAAGGATTTGTACGTGGGAAAGGTTTAACAACTGATGATATTACATTTCGTAATATTAAAGGTGAGGAATATGTTTATGTTACAAAACATGAAGTTGGTCAAGATGTTGAGATAGTTCTTAAAGGTATTCCAAATGTTCTTGCAAGTTTAAATTTTCCAGTTAGCATGCATTGGGCAAATAATGACTTTTCATTTATCCGTCCAGTTCATACATTGACGGTGTTGTTAGATGATAAAGTCCTAGAGATGGACTTTTTAGATGTTTCTTCTGATAGAATTAGTAGAGGTCATCGTTTCTTAGGGAGTGAAGTCGAGATTTCTTCTGCCTCTTCATATGAAGATGACTTAGCAAAAGTATTTGTATTGACGAATCCTAAAGAGCGTCAAGATAAAATTGTTACTCAAATTAAAGAATTAGAAATAATCAAAGGAATATCAGTCGAGATTGATGAAGGCTTGCTTAATGAAGTTCTTAATCTTGTGGAATATCCAACAGCTTTTCTAGGTAGTTTCGACCCTAAATATTTAGAATTGCCAGAAGAAGTTTTAGTTACTTCTATGAAAAACCATCAACGTTATTTCGTTGTCAGAGACAAGCAAGGAAAATTACTACCAAATTTTGTGTCTGTTAGAAATGGTAATGAAGAATTTATTGATAACGTTGTAAAAGGTAATGAGAAAGTTCTTGTAGCACGATTGGAAGATGGTGAATTTTTCTGGAAAGAGGATCAAAGACTCGTCATTGAAGAGTTAGTTGCTAAACTAGCACAAGTTACCTTCCATGAAAAAATAGGCTCCTTGGCTGAACACATGGAACGTACAGCATTGATTTCTGCTCTACTGGCTGAAAAAGCAGGATTAACATCTGAAGAAACTGAATCTCTTCTTAGAGCAGCACAAATTTATAAATTTGACCTTTTGACTGGTATGGTTGGAGAGTTTGATGAGCTCCAAGGTATTATGGGAGAAAAATATGCTTTGTTAGCTGGTGAAAAACCAGTTGTAGCAACGGCTATTCGTGAACATTACCTACCAAATAGTAGTGAAGGGGAACTACCTCAAACAAAAGTTGGTGCTGTTTTAGCTTTGGCTGATAAATTAGATACAATTCTTTCATTCTTTACAGTCGGTTTAATTCCAAGCGGTTCAAATGACCCTTATGCATTACGTCGTGCAACTCAGGGAGTTGTTCGTATTTTAGAGCAATTTGGTTGGCATATTGCTCTAGATCAATTACTAGATGAGCTTTTTGAGCTTCATTTTGAAAGCTTGGATTATGCTAATAAATCAGATGTAATAGCTTTCTTTAAAGCGCGTGTGGAAAAAATGATGGAACAATCAATTTCTAAAGATATCAAACAAGCTATTTTAGATAGTTCAACTTTTATTGTAAGTGAACTTATTGAAAATGCCAATATCTTATTCAAACGTTCAAAAACAACTGATTTCAAAGAAGCAGTGGAAAGTTTAACACGTGTATTCAATTTGACTGAAAAAGCAAATGCTAATGAGGTCGTTAAAGAAGAATTATTTGAAAATGAATATGAAAAAGAACTTTATCGTGCTATATCTGACTTACAGTTTTCAAGTGATAGTGAGGATAATTTAGATAAGCTCTTTAACTTAAAATCAGTTATTGATAATTTCTTTGATAATACTATGGTCATGTCTAACGATGATAAAGTTAAAAATAATCGTTTAGCATTATTAAAATCTTTAACTGTAAAAGCAAGTCAATTTGCAAAATTTAATGAAATTAATACTAAATAGGAGTAATAATATGGATGAAAAAAAAATTGCACGAATTAATGAGCTTGCAAAGAAGAAAAAAAATGAGGGTTTAACTTCAGAAGAATTGAAAGAACAAGCACAATTACGTGAAGAATATATTGAAGGTTATCGTAGAAGTGTTCGTCATCATATTGAAGGAATTAAAGTTGTTGATGAAGAAGGTAACGATGTGACTCCAGAAAAGTTGAGACAAATCCAACGTGAAAAAGGAATACATGGAAGAAGTCTTGATGATCCTAATTCATAAAAAGATGTTATGAATTGCATCCCAAAAGTTAGACAGTAAAATCTAACTTTTGGGGTATTTTTATATGACATTAGTATTTTTAACATCCAGAGGGCTTAGTCAGTCTATGTCACGTAAGAAGAATATTCTGGACAATGGTATAACGGAATCCTTATTAGGTTTTGAAATCGTGCTCCTGTACATTGAGAACTCTAATCTGTATGAGTGATTAGAGTTCGTTAGTTTTCTCTATCATAAGGTTGATTGAAAGCCTCTGTCACCAACTTTTCTTGTATACGTCGGCCCATAACCTAACCAATAATCTTTCTACTATAAATGCCTATAAAGACAGATAAATTTTGTAGGAATGTAGGTTTAGTCTCCTAGCCATAATTTATTCTTACCAGTCGCTTTAAAACATTGGTTAACAAGATTGGGACGAGTTAATGCAAAATGTCGACGGTTATAGTATTTATATATACTTCCTTTAGTATAGAAAACTAGCTTATGAAGGGTCTACCAATAGGTTTATGATAGATATACATACCATGCCTACAAAGTTTTTGGGTAATTCATACAATTTTGTAACGCTCTTTATGTTCATATAAAATAGCTTTAATCATTTCCTTCAAAGCTTCATTCTCAAAATGTCTTGAAGATGGATGACGTTTTAAATAAGCATAGAAAATTGAAGAGTTTAGCAGGTGTAATGAATATTCAAGATAACACTATTTTCCTTCAAAAAAAAACCAAAATTTTATTTCCGGTTTGGCTTCAAGAAGACCTGGATTTTTTTGAAGAGTTAATTCCTCCTGTAGCAGTTTGTTCTCTTTTCCAAGTTTTTTAAATCTCAAAGTGAGCATGACGAAGTGCGCTCCCATGTCCAAGGAACGCACTTTCTCAATATTTTTCATATTCTGGAATCTATCAACAAAGACTATTGAGATGAATTTTTAAAGTTGAACGAACAATTTTGACAGGCTGCTCTACCTCAAGAATGAGTTTTACAGCAGAGAGTTTGAAGCCTTAATCAGAGGTTTTTCTGGGTATAATTACTTTTTCTGGTTTCCACTTAATTTTGTGTCTGCTAACTATACCAAGTCTAAATCCTTGTAAAAATTAATTGTCCAACTTTTTTGGGGCAGTAGATCACAAGATCTTTTTATGAATTTTTATGCATAATAAATCGAAATTATTTATTTCAACCCTGAAATATAACAAATAATCGTATTTTAATGATTAAAAATAAGATTATACGTTTTTTTGATTAAAATAATAAACTTTTTTCTTGATTATAGTTGAATAATGTAATATAATAATAGTCGAATATGAGATATTCAGAAAATTAAAATAAAAGTGAGGTAAAACAAATGAAAAAAGTTTTATTAACAAGTGTTGCTGTCTTATCATTAGTTGTTGGAGCTAAAGTATTAGCTGATGATGCTAACTCATATGCTGCTAAAACTGATACACCAGCTACATTTAGCCAAATTGTTGGAGAAAATGGTGGAGATTTGACTAAACCAGGTCATAATATCGCTAAAGAACCTGAGTCATCAGTTAACAAATCTCGTCGTGGTGGTGATGACTTTACAAAAGTAAACCATGACCATGATGGTTATATTGCTAAAGATAATGTTGATACTTCTAAAGAATATCAATTAACAGATAAAGAAAATCCATTCCCAGCATCTGAAGCACCAAAATCTAAAGAGATGAAATCAGCTGAAACTCCTGCTAAACCAGCTGCTCCAGTTATGTCACAAAAAGCAGAAAAAGCAGCTGAAGCAGCATCTAAAATGTCAGAAGGTAAAGCACCTTCTAAAACTCTTCCAAATACTGCAGCAATTAAATAATTAGATTATTATTATTATCTGTAGTGAAAATATTACTGGAGCTTCTTCAGTAATATTTTTTAATATAGAATAGGTTTATCATATGAAAAAGAAAAATAATATTATTTGGAAATTAATAGGTATTTTAATAGCATTAGCCGTTATTGTTTCCTCTTCAATTTTCTTCTTTGGAAAAAAGCAGGCTGATTCTTCAGCTATTTTTCATAGTTCTGACAAAGTGGCAACTTATACGCCAAGCAAAGAAGAAAAAGAATATTTAAAAAATAAATTTTCTGGACTTCAGTCAACTAATGCTGATACAATTGCATACATATATGCACCAGGTACACAGTTGGATGAACCTGTTATGCAAACAACTGATAACTATACTTATCTTACAAAAACCTTTGAGGGGGAAAATATTCCTTATTTAGGTGCTGTCTTTATGGACCCTGATAATAAAAAGGATTTTAGTAGTGAGTTAACATGGTTATTTGGACATGCTAGGGGAAGCCAGGTTGCTGACCATCGCATGTTTAATGATGTTAACTATTATAGCGATCAAAGTTTCTTTAATGAACATCCTTATATTGTTGTTGAAACGCCAAAACGTAAGTTTTACTATGAAGCTGTTGCAATGGTTATCGTTCCTGAAACAACAGCATTTTATCGTACAGAATTTAAAGATAAAAAAGACTTCAAGACACAATTAGATGCAATTTATGACCTGGCATCTGTTAAAAATAATAATATTAAAATTAATAAAGATGATAAATATATGGTATTATCAACTTGCCGTGAAGAGGATCAAACTATTCGTGCAAATCTTTATGTTAGACAAATTCCTGATAAGGAAATGAAAGAATTTGTTTCTAAACATAAGGATCAATTAGAGTATAAAGCTACAAGATAATAAAAAAACCGAGATTATTCTCGGTTTTTTTATATACAAAATAAGGAGCAGTTTTACCTGCTCCTTATTGGAGATTTATGAAAAATAAAAGTTTTAGGATAAATAAATTATAGTGTAAGTTTCTTGAAATAATCTTAAAAACTTTGACAATCATTAGTTTCTTATATAAAATGATATTCAAAAGGAGTTTAAAATGAAGATATTAGAAGAGTTTACTGTCGATAGATTACCTAAATTAGAAACAGATAGATTGGTGTTGAGACAATTTACATTAGAAGATGCTGATGATATTTTTTCTTATAGTCGTATGGAAGAAGTATCTTTTAATGCAGGTTTTCCGCAGTCTAAATCAGTCGAAAATACTTATGAATACCTCAATCATTTTTATTTTAATTCTTACGAAAATAAGAAAATTCCAGTTGGTTATGGGATTGTATTTAAAGATAGTCATAAAGTAATAGGCTCCATTGGCTTTAACAATCGTCATGGCGATGATATTTTCGAAATGGGTTATGTTTTACATTTTGATTATTGGGGACGTGGAATTGTTCCTGAAGCAGGTGCTGCTGTGTTAGAAGTTGGTTTTGATATTTTAAATTTGCATAAAATAGAGTTAAAATGTTTTGAATATAATGAAAGAAGTAGAAGGGTTGCGGAAAAATTAGGGTTTAAACTTGAAGGAACACTTAGAGAACGATTAGATGCTAGAGGAGATCGTTGTAATCTTTGTGTTTACGGTTTATTAAAGAGTGAGTGGAAAAAATGAATAGACTATAGTTGGGGTATTGATGATTCGTCTTTTATTAATAATTTTATATCTAGTTATAAAAAGCATAGTAAATCTTGCGAAAAAGTCAATATTCTGTTACAATATAGGCAATCAGAGGTGTTTTAAGTCAACTTGTTACAGAAAGTGGTAGTGCTGAGAAATCCATACAAGTGTTAAAATTGGTTGCTGAGTGATAAGTATGAATAAATTGAGTTGCAAAGATTTCTTTGAAACTGGGTGGTACCGCGGAGTAAATTTCGTCCCTGTCTTATGACAGGGATGTTTTTTGTTTTAAAAAATTAAGGAGTAAAAATGACAAAAGAACTTTCATCAAAATATAATCCGACAGAAGTTGAAGCTGGACGTTATCAAAAATGGTTAGATGCTGATGTGTTCAAACCATCGGGAGATAAGAAGGCAAGACCGTATTCGATTGTAATTCCACCACCAAATGTTACTGGTAAACTTCACTTGGGACATGCGTGGGATACAACTTTACAAGATATCATTATTCGTCAAAAACGCATGCAAGGCTTTGATACCTTGTGGTTGCCAGGTATGGACCATGCGGGTATCGCAACACAAGCAAAAGTTGAGGCTCGATTGGCTGAATCAGGTATATCCCGTTATGATCTTGGTCGTGAAAAATTCCTTGATAAAGTCTGGGAATGGAAAGATGAATATGCTACTACAATCAAGGAACAATGGGGTAAGATGGGCTTATCTGTTGATTATTCTCGTGAGCGTTTCACTTTAGACGAAGGACTATCTAAGGCAGTTCGTAAAGTCTTTGTTGATCTTTACAAAAAAGGTTGGATTTATCGTGGTGAGTTTATTATCAACTGGGACCCAAAAGCACGTACTGCTTTATCAGATATTGAAGTGATTCATAAGGATGTCGAGGGTGCTTTTTACCATATGAATTATTTGTTAGAAGATGGTTCGAGAGCTTTGGAAGTAGCTACAACTAGACCTGAAACTATGTTTGGAGATGTTGCTGTTGCTGTTAATCCAGAGGACCCAAGATACAAAGATTTAATTGGTCAAAATGTTATTTTACCAATTGTAAATAAACCAATCCCAATTGTTGGAGATGAACATGCCGACCCTGAGTTTGGAACCGGTGTTGTTAAAATTACCCCAGCTCATGATCCGAATGATTTTTTGGTTGGTCAAAGACAAGGTTTGCCACAAGTTAATGTCATGAACGATGATGGTACTATGAATGAGTTGGCTGGCGAATTTGTTGACATGGATCGTTTCGAAGCCCGTAAGGCAGTCGTTAAAAAATTAGAGGAACTTGGTAATCTGGTTAAGATTGAACCGCATACGCATAGTGTTGGTCATTCTGAGCGTACGGGGGTTGTTGTTGAACCACGTTTATCGACCCAATGGTTTGTTAAGATGGATCAATTAGCTAAAAATGCTATTGCTAATCAATCAACGGATGACAAGGTTGACTTTTATCCACCACGCTTTAACGATACCTTTATGCAGTGGATGGAAAATGTCCATGACTGGGTTATTTCTCGTCAACTTTGGTGGGGACATCAAATTCCAGCTTGGTATAATGAATCTGGTGAGATGTATGTTGGGGAAGAGGCTCCACAAGGTGAAGGTTGGATACAAGACGAAGATGTCTTAGATACTTGGTTTAGCTCAGCCTTATGGCCGTTTTCAACAATGGGGTGGCCAGATGTTGAAAGTCAAGACTTCAAGCGTTATTTCCCAACATCTACTCTCGTAACTGGCTATGATATTATCTTTTTCTGGGTTTCTCGCATGATTTTCCAATCACTTGAATTTACTGGACGCCAACCTTTTAAAAATGTTTTAATTCATGGTCTTATCCGTGATGAACAGGGTCGTAAGATGTCTAAGTCTCTTGGTAATGGGATTGATCCAATGGATGTTATTGAAAAATACGGAGCTGATGCTCTTCGCTGGTTCTTATCGAATGGTTCAGCTCCGGGCCAAGATGTCAGATTCAGCTATGAAAAAATGGATGCCTCATGGAATTTTATTAATAAAATTTGGAATATATCACGCTATATCTTAATGAATAATCAAGGCTTGACTTTAGAACAAGCCCGTGAAAATGTTGTAAAAGTAGCTGATGGTCAAGCAGGTAATGTAACTGATAGATGGATTTTACACAATTTAAATGAAACAATTGGCAAAGTCACAGAAAACTTTGATAAATTTGAATTTGGTGTAGCAGGTCATATTCTTTACAATTTTATTTGGGATGAATTTGCCGACTGGTATGTTGAGTTAACAAAAGAAGTACTTTATAGTGATAATGAAGCAGAAAAAGTGATGACTCGCTCTGTCCTTCTCTACACATTGGATCAAATTCTTCGCCTCCTCCACCCAATCATGCCATTTGTGACGGAAGAAATTTTTGGACAAATTTCAGATAGTACGATTGTGACGGCAGATTATCCTATTGTTCATGCTGAATTTGAAAATCAAGAAGCACATGACGGTGTCGAAAGTCTTAAGGATTTAATTCGTTCAGTAAGAAATAGCAGAAGTGAGGTTAATGTTGCTCCAAGTAAACCAATCACTATTTTAATTAAACCAAGTGATGCTAAGCTTGCAGATTTCTTTGTCGCTAATCAAAATTATATCAAACGCTTCACAAACCCTGAACATCTTGAAATTAATTCAACTCTCCAAATACCAGATTTAGCTATGTCAAGTGTTATTACAGGAGCTGAAATTTATTTACCATTGGCAGATTTATTAAATGTCGAAGAAGAGTTAGCTCGTCTTGATAAAGAATTGGCTAAATGGCAAAAAGAACTCGATATGGTTGCCAAAAAATTAAGTAATGAACGTTTTGTGGCTAATGCAAAACCTGAAGTTGTTCAAAAAGAAAAGGATAAACAAGTTGATTATCAAACCAAATATGATGCAACAGTAGCACGTATTGAGGAAATGAAAAAATTAGGATAAGTATAAAAAGAGATTAGTTTTGGGCTAATCTCTTTTTATACTTATCTATTTCTTATTGATATTAAAAATTATTTACGGATTAGCTTTTCTAAAATAGCATGGCTAAGAGAAGTTGTTGGTAAAGCTTTTAATTGTTCAAGTGGATGAAATCCACTTTTTTTAGTCATTCTCAGATTCTCCGACGTGATAGAGAAGACTCTTGTAATTGTGTCATCCAAAGTGATATCAGTTATATATTCGCTAATATCAATAAAACAATGATGATTTTCATAAAATAAGCGGTAAAGGGTTTCTTCGGGACTTTCACATTCTCCTAACAAAGCATTCGGAAATTCCCATTTTGTTATGGGAGTTTCTTTTGTGTAAACAAAAAGATTTTGCTTATCTTTTAAAACAGCAGCAACAGCATATTTTGTAGTCATGGTCTATCTCCTTTTTATTTCATATTACCATACTTACTAAAAGTCATAAATGAAAATGTCTGATGAGGTGAGTTGAATTTGATATAATAGGTTTATTCTATATATGGGTAGGTAAGAGAGTGAGTTTAGAGTCTGATTTTTTTAAACAAAAGCGTTTTTTGATTGATAAGTTATTAGCCTATGGATTTGTTAAAAAGGAGAATTGTTACCAATATCAAACTGAAATTATGAATGGAGACTTCGTTGTGACCTTAAAGGTGTCAGAAAATGGGGAAATTTCAGGTCGGGTTAGTGACAGAGATTTAGATGAGGAGTATCAAGCGTTACGTATTTTACAGGCAGGTGGTAATTATGTAGGTCAAGTCAGGTCAGCTTATTTCAACCTTCTGGGTAATATTTCTGATGCCTGTTGCGAGGATAAGTTATTTTCAAGTGACCAAGCTAATCGCTTAGCATCGCATTTGATGGTTGAGTTTTTAGACACTTATGACTATCCATTTGAAGGTTCAGATACTGTTTCCTTTCGTCATCCACAAAATCAAAAATGGTATGCAGTATTTATTAATATTGCTAGAGGGAAACTTGATTTGGGTGATGAAGATTGGTCAAAGGATGATAGGAAAAAACAGATTGTAATTGTTAATATTAAAGTTCCTAGCCATAGATTAGACTGGTATTTAAAACATGATGGTGTCTATCCAGCCTATCATATGGGGAAAAAGACGTGGGTTAGTCTTGTTCTTGATGAAACACTATCTGATACTTTAATCCAAGATTGGCTTCAAGAAAGTAGGGGTTTAGCGAATGGAAATCATTTAAAGAGTGAAGATGGTCCTGATTTTTGGGTTATTCCTGCTAATTTAAAGTATTATGATATTGTTAAAGAATTTCAAGAACATAAGGTTATTTTATGGACTCAAAAAGCAGCTATGAAAAAGGGGGATTATGTCTGTATCTATATTACTGCACCTACTAAAGCGATTACCTATCTTTGTCGTATATTGGAGGCAGATATCTTGAATGAAGGCTATAGGGATAAAAAAACAATTAAGACTTTAATGCGTATTGAACTGATAAGGACATTTTCTAATCAGTATAAGGCGGAAGATTTAAAAAAATTGGGACTGACGACAGTTCGTGGACCAAGACGTCTTCCTAAACCTTTAAAAGAGATAATGGAGAAAGAACTGCTATGATTCGTAAAGTTATTTTATCAGATATTTTCGCAATTACTAAACTCAATGCGTATTGTTTAGGATATGAGTATGGTATTAGTGAAGCTGAAATAAAATTAGAACGCTTGATTTCAGATAAAAATCATTTGATATTAGTATATGTAGAAAATAACGAGTTAAAAGGTTATTGTCATGCCAGTCTTTATGATACGTTATACTTTGATACTTTATATAATGTTTTGGGGCTAGCTGTTATGCCTAATGATCAAGGACAAGGGATTGGCAGACTTTTACTGGAAGAACTTGAGAAAATAGCTAAGGAAAAAGGGATAGCTGGTATTCGTATAAATTCTGGAATATCCAGGCATTCAGCACATAATTTTTACATCCATCAAGGTTATATTCAAAAAGATGACCAAAAGAGATTTATTAAGTTTTTAAGATAATTGAGGAGAAATATGATAAAAATAGAGGCAGCTCATGAAGAAAACGCAAAGGAGTTATTGGAGATTTACAGACCATATGTTGAGAGTTCTGTAATAACATTCGAATATGATGTTCCGACCGTTGAAGAATTCCAAAAACGGATTAGGAACATTAAAAGTAAATTTCCATATCTCATCGCAAAAAATGAAGGTGTTATTTTAGGTTATGCCTATGCTTCTACTTATTACAATAGACAAGCATATGATTGGACTGTTGAAGTGTCTATTTATATTGATGAAAAAGCAAGAGGTCAAGGTGTAGGAAAACGATTGTATGATGAGTTAGAATTAGCTTTAGTAAACCAAGGCATAAAAAATTGTTTGGCTTGTATTGCCCTACCAAATTCGGCAAGTATTGCTTTACATGAAAAACTAGGTTATCAAAAAACAGCTCATTTTAAAGAAGTGGGTTATAAATTTGGGCAGTGGCACGATATTATATGGATGCAAAAAAAATTACGTTAGGGGTTCTTATGAAAAATAAAAAAATTGCAATTTTAATTAGTTTTACTATGATATTATTTTGTTTGGCTGGGTGTCAATCAGTATCTAATTTTTTTAAAAATGCCAAAGAAGATTGGTTGGGGTTGGAAATGACTGTCAGAACTTATGATGAAAATTCGCAAGTGATTGATAAGATGTCTGGGAGATCACTTTCAATTTCAAGAAATGAAGAATTTGATTCGGTAGATGATGAAGGGAATTCAAAAAAAGATTCATCAGTCTTAAAAATAACACTGGGTAAGAATGAAATCGACCATGTTGGCTCCTCTTTAATTGCTGAGGAAAAAGGATTGACTGATGTTTTTGAAAAATATCAGACTAATACAGATATCGAAAATGAAAAATCATCAATACCAGTGGTTAATAAAATGGTTTCCGAATTTAAAAATGATTTTTCGGGAAAGAAGAAAATCATTCTTATACGTTCTCAAAACGGTACACCTCTTGCTACTTATGCTGGAAATAAAGTTTCACTATATGCTTCAGATGCTCCGAAAACATCGGAATTATTAATAGATGGAAAACGTTTAATTATTTATCGATGTGATTACACGATTTATGATAAGGAGTTATTAGAGTAAGTCGTCTAAATAGTATTTATTTTCAAAAAATTGGAAAAACTCTTTCTTTTTTTAGGTAATAAGTGTATAATAATCACATTATATTTTAAGGAGGAACATATGAAGAAAAGCTTTATACATCAACAACAGGAGATTTCCTTTGTAAAAAATACGTTCACACAGTATTTGATTGATAAACTTGAATTAGTGGAAGTACAAGGTCCGATACTAAGTCAAGTGGGAGATGGTATTCAAGATAATTTGTCTGGTATTGAGCATCCAGTAGCAGTGAATGTCTTGCAAATTCCTGATGCTGAGTTTGAAGTAGTTCATTCTCTTGCTAAGTGGAAACGTCATACATTAGCACGTTTTGGCTTTAATGAGGGAGAAGGATTATTTGTTCATATGAAAGCTTTACGTCCTGATGAGGATTCTCTTGATGCAACTCATTCTGTCTTTGTAGATCAATGGGATTGGGAAAAAGTGATACCTTCTGGACGACGTAATCTTGCCTACCTAAAAGAAACAGTTGAAAAAATATATAAGGCGATTCGTTTGACAGAACTAGCAGTAGAAGCTCGTTTTGATATTGAATCAGTTCTACCAAAGCAGATAACTTTTATTCATACAGAAGAGTTGGTCGAACGCTATCCAGATTTAACGCCAAAAGAACGTGAAAATGCTATCTGTAAAGAATTTGGTGCGGTCTTTCTCATTGGTATTGGTGGTGAATTACCTGATGGGAAACCACATGATGGACGTGCTCCTGATTATGATGACTGGACAAGTGAATCTGAAAAAGGGTTTAGGGGCTTAAATGGTGATATTCTTGTTTGGAATGAAACGCTTGGCACAGCTTTTGAACTATCATCTATGGGGATTCGTGTTGATAAGGATGCACTAACTCGTCAGCTTGCTATTACAGGTGATGAAGAACGATTAAAGTTTGATTGGCATAAAAGACTGTTGAATGATGATTTTCCATTGACTATTGGTGGAGGTATTGGTCAATCTCGTCTTGCAATGTTTTTATTACGTAAGAGACATATCGGTGAAGTACAATCGAGTGTTTGGCCTCAAGCCGTTCGTGATAATTTTGAAAATATCTTATAGTATTGTTGATATGAAATCAAAAGGAACCAGGATTTTCACTGGTTCTTTTTTACTTATATCCTCTAGTTCTGGCTAGTGGTCGAAAACAATTGCTATCTGTGATATAATAGTTATGATTATATTTTTATGGAGTGATGACAATGCAACATGTTTTTATTATTGGAAGTCGAGGTTTACCAGCGCAATATGGTGGTTTTGAGACTTTCGTTGAAGAATTGGTCAATCACCAAGTGAGTACTGAGATTCAATACCATGTTGCTTGCTTAAGTGATAAACAGCATACTACTCATTTTGACTATAAAGGGGCAGATTGCTTTACGATAAGACCTCCTAAATTAGGTCCGGCTCGAGTTATTGCTTATGATATGATGGCTATAACTTATGTACTTTCTTACTGTAAGAAACATCAAATTATTAATCCTCAATTTTATATTTTAGGAAATACGATAGGTGCCGTCATCAAAGGGTATTCAAAAAAATTAAAACGTATTGGTGCAAAATTGTACGTTAATCCTGATGGTTTAGAGTGGAAGAGAACAAAGTGGTCTAAGCCTGTTCAGATGTATTTGAAATATTCAGAGAAATGTATGACGAAATATGCTGATTGTATTATTGCTGATAACCTAGGTATTGCTGATTATTTGAAAACTCAATACCCAGAAACGAGATTGAAATTTATTGCATATGGGACAGAAACAAGTTTATCAACATTATCTTCTACAGAAATAGTGGTTCGAAATTTTTTTGAGAAATGGGAAGTTTCTGAAAAGGGTTATTATCTGGTTGTTGGTCGATTTGTGCCAGAAAACAACTATGAGACAATTATCAGAGAATTTATGACGACAGATACAAGGAAAAAACTACTCATTATCTGTAACCATGATGGAAATAGTTTTTATGATCGACTAAGGGATCGTACAAAATTTGATACTGATAAGCGTGTTCAATTTGTGGGTACAGTTTATGACAGAGAATTATTAACTTATATTCGTGAGCATGCTTTTGCTTATATTCACGGTCATGAGGTTGGGGGAACAAATCCCGGCTTGTTAGAAGCCATGGCACACACAAATTTAAATTTGGTTTTAGATGTGTCATTTAATCGTACAGTAGCTGATATTAGTGCTTTTTATTGGAATAAAGAACCAGGTAACCTTAGACAGCTGATTATGGATTCGGACTTTAAAACTGATTATGGTCAATTTGGAACCCGTGCAAAGAGCATTATAGCTGAAAAATACACTTGGGGGAAAATTGTAAGTCAATACGAGGAATTATTTTTAAATGCAAATTAATATTTTGTTATCAACTTATAATGGTGAAAAATTTTTGAGTCAACAAATTGATAGTATTATTCATCAGACATACACAGATTGGAAACTTTTGATTCGTGATGATGGTTCTTCTGATAATACTGTATCTGTGATTGAAGAGTATGAAAAAAAAGATAATCGTATTGTTTTTTGTAATAAGTCTCAAATCAGAAATATAGGTGTGATTAAAAGCTTTTATGAGTTGGTATGCTTTGAAGAAGCTGACTTATACTTTTTTTGTGACCAAGATGACGTCTGGCTTGAGAATAAGTTACAACTCTGTATAGATGAAGCCAGAAAAAGAATATCAAATATACCATTGATGGTTTATACGGATTTACAAGTAGTTAATCAAAATCTAGAACTGATGATCCCTAGTATGATTAAAACTCAGTCACATCATGCTAACACAAAATTATATCAGGAATTGACTGAGAATACGGTGACAGGTGGAACAGCAATGTTTAACCATGCTTTGGCTAAATTATGGAAAGTCACTGATAATCTCGTCATGCACGATTGGTATTTAGCATTATTAGCTTGTTCTTTTGGTGAATTAGTTTATATTGATTACCCAACGGAATTATATCGCCAACATGATAGTAATGTTCTTGGTGCTAGAACTTGGTCAAAAAGGATAAAAGGATGGTTAAAGCCACAAGAGCTTGTTCAAAAATATTGGCATTTGATTACGATTAGTCAGAATCAAGCTCGTCATCTATTAGACCTCCCGTTGTCAGAAAAAGATAGGGGATTGGTTTTTGATTTTGTAACTATTTTAGAAAAGCCTTTGTTACAAAGAATTCAAATTCTAAGAAACCAATTATTACGAAAAAATCGTTGGTTTCATACATTAGTTTTTAGAACACTGATTATTACCAAATTTGGGTATAGGAGAAAATAAGAAATGAACTTATTGAATCAAAAAAATCTCATTTTATTATCTGAGATGATAAAAACCGACTTTAAGTTGCGTTATCAGGGAAGTCTTATAGGGCATTTATGGTCGATTTTAAAACCATTATTGCTTTTTACAATTATGTATTTAGTTTTTGTTAAATTTTTACGATTTGATGATGGTACCCCTCATTATACAGTTGGTTTACTTCTTGGAATGGTGACATGGAGCTTTTTTACAGAAGCAACAAGTATGGGGATGACCTCTATTGTGGCACGTGGTGATTTGCTACGTAAATTAAATTTTTCAAAAGAAATTATTGTTTTATCAGCAATTTCTGGGGCTGCAATAAACTATGCAATTAATTTATTAGTTGTTTTTGTCTTCGGTCTTTTAAATGGGATTTCTATAACTGCTAATTTATTAATGATTTTTCCTTTTTTTATTGAGTTAACGATTCTTTCAGCAGGAATTTCCTTCATTTTAGCAACTTTATTTGTTAAATTTCGTGATATTGGTCCAATATGGGAAGTTTTTTTACAGGCTGGAATGTATGCAACACCCATCATATACTCTTTAACATTTATTATTCAAAGAGGGCAAACAACAATTGCAAAAATTATGATGTTAAATCCGATAGCCCAAATTATCCAAGACTTACGCCATTTTATCGTATATTCAGGTAGTTTACGTGGTTGGGATTTGATTCAAAATCATGGTATAGCTTTGATTCCCTACTTATTACCATTCGTTATTTTTGCTATTGGATATGTGATTTTTAATAAAAATGCTAAGAAATTTGCGGAGATTTTATAATGTCAGAAAAAAAAGTGGTCGTTAAAATTGACCATGTTAGTAAATATTTCAAGTTGCCGACTGAAGCAAGTCAAAGTTTAAGAACGAATATTGTGAATTACTTTAGAGGAGTAAAGGGTTATAAAGAACAATACGTTCTCAGAGATATTGATTTTGAAGTTGAAGAAGGTGATTTTTATGGGATTCTAGGACGTAATGGTTCGGGGAAGTCTACCCTGTTAAAAATCATATCCCAAATCTACACTCCTGAGCATGGTAGTGTGACTGTAGACGGGAAAATGGTTTCGTTCATCGAACTCGGGGTTGGCTTTAACCCTGAGTTGACAGGACGTGAAAATGTATATCTAAATGGAGCCATGCTTGGCTTTACACGTGCCGAGATTGATGCCATGTATGATGACATTGTTAAATTTGCTGAGTTAAGTGAATTTATGAATCAAAAACTGAAGAACTACTCAAGTGGGATGCAAGTACGTCTAGCCTTTTCAGTGGCCATTAAAGCCCAAGGTGATATTCTAATTTTGGATGAAGTTTTAGCTGTTGGTGATGAAGCCTTTCAGAGAAAATGTAATGATTACTTCATGGAACGTAAGGCATCAGGCAAAACAACAATATTAGTAACACATGATATGGGAGCGGTAAAAAAATATTGTAATAAGGCTGTTCTAATTGAAGATGGTTTGGTTAAGTCTATTGGAAATCCTGATGATGTAGCAAATCAATATAGTTTAGATAATGTATTAGAGATAAATATATCCCCAAAGTCAGAAGAGCCTGAGGAAGAGAAAAAAGTGTTGCTTGTTGATAATTTTAAAGTTGAATTAATCAGCAAACAACAAGTTATTCCAGAGCAAGAGATTTCTTTTCAATTTAGTTTTGACCTATTGGAAGATAGAGATGTTCATATTGCTATGTCGTTTGTCGATGTAGACAGTAATGCTGGTTATTACAATGATAATTCTATGCCAGTTAAAATTAAGGAAAAGGGTCACTATAGTTTGAGGTATACTTGTAATTTCCATTATTTAAATCATGCACGTTTACGTTTGGAAGCAAGTGTCAGAGATGATAAAAAACAAGTATTGGCTTTTGCGCAATCCTTTAAGGCGCCAGTTGTCTTTATTCAAAGAGAACTAGGTGATTTAGAAGATGAGTCCCTTCGTGATTCAGCTACGGGGATGCTTGTTCGAACAGGTAAATGGGAGAACTAATAGGAGATGATTTATGAAAAAAATAGTTTTTATTTCTCCAACGGGTACTTTAGATAATGGTGCAGAAAAATCTACATTAAATTTGATGAAATATCTAGTAGAATTAGGTTACATTGTTTATAATGTGTTCCCTTCTAATGAGCATCCAACATACCAGAGATATCTTGAAATACAAGAATCTTTTGGTATAAAAGTTTATCCATTACAGACATTGAATTGGTGGTGGGAGGAAGCACCGGGATTTAAACATTGTTCAAAACAAGAACGTTCTCTATTTTACCGACAAAATATATGGACAATAAGGTCTTTAATTCAACAAAAAAAGATTGATATTGTTGTCAGTGTTACTGCAAATGTTTTTGAGGGGGCTGTAGCTGCAGCATGTGAAAATGTTTCTCATGTATGGATGATTCATGAGTTTCCAAGAGAAGAATTTGCTTACTATCATCAAAAAATAGATTTTATGGCAAATAATTCAAAACTTATTAGTTGTGTAAGAGGGAATCTTTTTAATGAACTTATTAGTCTCTTTCCTGAAAATTCAAGGTTGATAGATTTTATTCCATATACAAGTTTGATTGAGACAGAGCTACAATCATCTAATGAGGTTAGATTAGTATCAATTGGAAGAATCAACGATAATAAAAATCAAATGGAGTTGCTACAAGCCTATGCTAAATCTCAACTAACACATTTACCATTACTGTTCATTGGAGAATGGGAAGATACTGTTAAGCAAACCTTAGATGATTATATAGAAAAATTTGCCTTAGAGAATGTTCTATTTTTGGGTTTTCAAGATAATCCTTGGGATCTGATATCTGAAAATGACATCTGTATTTTCAATTCAAAATCGGAATCATTTTCCTTAGTGTACTTAGAATCAATCTTAAATGCTGTACCATCTATTGTTTCAAATAATGACGGTTATCAAACAGTTCACTCTATTTTTGATTCAGGTATTATGTATAATTTAGGTGATTTGGATGCTTTGGTAGATGCACTTCATCACCTTGTGAATAATTTTTCGAAATACAAAGAAATCAGTTTGGAAAATCAGATAGAGGCCAAGAAAAAATATACAATAGCTAATTGCTACAAGCAGTTTGTGAATCAAATCGAGCAATTAGATAATCAAAGTTCATCTGATTTATTAGCTATTGAATCACTTTTTTTAAGTCCAATGGATAAAATCTTGTTTAATTCAGTTACAAATGATAAGATTAGTATTTTTTATACAGAAGAAGAAAATAGTGTGTTCTTACCTGATAAGTGTTTAACATTTCCTCTTGAATTAAGTGGGGAAATTATCTTTAGTCTTCCTAAAAAGGCTAAAAAGGTAAGAATTGATACTGGAGAAAAACCAGGCGAATTTCATGAGGTATCTCTTAGAACATATGATGACTTAGAGTTAGTACCATGTTTTTCAACAGGTTTTAAAAATGGAAATAGTTACTTGTTCGAAGGAAATGATCCTCAAATGATTTTTGATATATCAGGAATCTCAGATTCCGAATTTATATTTTCTTATCAGATAAGTCAAATTTTAGATGATGTTAGACATCATATGCTACTAGACACATTGTCAAACAGTCTTGAACAAATTGAAAAAATAAAAGTTTTAGAAGAAGAAAATAGTCAATTGATGAAAACTCTTGATGTTATACAAAATTCTAAACGGTGGAAAATCACCTCAAAAATAATTAATTTCTTTAGGAGAAATCGATGAAGCGATTGCTTTTATACGTACATTTTAATAAATTTAATAGAGTCAGTACACATGTATATTATCAGTTAGAAAAATTAAGACCTTTATTCTCAAATATTATTTTTATTAGTAACAGTTATCTTTCTGAAAATGATAAATATTTATTAAAATCTGAAAATAAGTTTGTGGATTCCATTTTGGAACGTCAAAATATTGGATTTGATTTTGCCGCATGGCGAGATGGTTTACTAAATGTAGGATGGGATACTTTACCAGAGTATGATAGTGTAACATTTATGAATGATACTTGCTTTGGTCCACTATGGGATTTAGAGGCTTACTATACAAGGTTTGAATCTAATCAAGAAATTGATTTTTGGGGTATGACTAATCATCGTAAAACCTCTAAATCACGTCATTCGCAGGGATTTCCTGAGCATATTCAAAGTTATTATTTAGTGTTCAAACATAATGTAATTGTGTCAGACCATTTTAAAAAATTTTGGCAGTCTATTCAGGATTTCACAAAAGTTTCTGATGTTATTGAACATTATGAAACAAAAGTGACAACTGTATTTACAGATGTAGGCTTACGTTACGGTGTTGTATTTGATACTAAAAATGAAGATATAAGTCAAATGCTACATCCAGATTTTTCATTTTATAATCCAACCCAAATATTAAAACACCAAGTTCCCTTTATCAAAGTAAAGGCTATTGAACATAATCAAGGAATTTCTCACTATCTCATTAGAGAAATAGCGAATACAACTAATTATCCATCAGAATTAATTGTTGAACACATGTCTGATATTTCCTTACCTGATGCACCCTATCTCTTGGGACAAAAATATTTGAATGACCTCGTACTTTCAGAAAATTTTGCTAAAAAAGTAGCCGTTCATCTACATGTTTTTTATGTGGATCTACTTGCGGATTTTGTAGAAGCCTTTCGTCATTTTACATTCAAGTATGACCTTTTTATTACAACAGATACTGATGAGAAAGCAAATCAGATTAAGGAGTATCTGACTGCAAATAAGCTTAAAGCAAATGTTCTTGTGACTGGAAATATTGGTCGAGATGTTTTACCAATGTTGAAATTGAAAGAGCAACTTTCTCAGTATGATTATATCGGACACTTTCATACTAAAAAATCTAAAGAAGCTGATTTTTGGGCAGGTGAATCATGGCGAAATGAATTAGTTGATATGATGATTAGACCAGCTAATACTATTATTGCCAATTTTGAAACAAGTAATCAAGGGATTGTTATAGCCGATATTCCATCGTTTTTTAGGTATAATAAAATTACTGAGAGTTGGAGTGAGCATATCATGGCTCCTATTATGAATGAATTATGGGAAAAAATGAATCTCTCAAAACCCATTGATTTTATGGAATTTCAAAATTATGTCATGAGTTATGGAACCTTTATATGGTTTAAATACGATGCATTAAGTCCATTATTTGATTTAAATCTTAGTGAGGCCGATATTCCAAAAGAACCACTGCCACAACATTCTATCTTACACGCTATAGAACGTATTTTAATTTACATTGCGTGGGCAAAGCATTATGATTTTAGAATTTCACAGAATAAAGTTGCTTTGACACCTTTTATTGATAACAAACAATATAATCAAAGAGGGGATTCTAACCCACATACCTATGTAGATTTTACTTATTTAGGTGGTATAAAAGGGGCAGCCAAATACATTTTTATAGGACCAGCAAGGGCAATAAAATATATCATTAAACGTTTACACGAGAGGGTAAAAAATGGGAAATAATCTCAATAATAAGAAATTATTACTCTTGAATATTAAGGATATGATTTTGGAACACGCAGGTCTTGTCCTATCTATTATTGGAATAGATGGCTTTATTTTAATAAAACATTTTAAAGAATTAGCCCACTTTTCTCTGCTATCGATGTTCTTAATCATATTATCATCAGGTTTATTAGGTTTTTGTCTTGCTAAAAAGCTAACCGTTAAATGGTTAGTTAATTTATCGTTTTTATATCTAATTTATCTAGTGATATCTTACCTAATCACTATTACACTTAATCTTAACAATTCTAAGTTTGCAGTTTGGGCAATTTTAAAAAATGGCTTTTTTCAAGTTAATACACTATTCTCCATATTTTTAATTGTAATTATAGCCTTTCTAAAGAAGAGA
Source organism: Streptococcus sp. (assembly GCA_030527925.1). GTDB lineage: Bacteria > Bacillota > Bacilli > Lactobacillales > Streptococcaceae > Streptococcus. The sequence continues at coordinate 116,496 of JAUMZW010000002.1, read as the reverse complement.
TTTGATAATCAAATTAGAAAAAAACAACGAGATATTTCGCTAGGAAGAAAGAATCTTGACTTGAAATTATTTGCAGGTTTTTTAACCTTATTTTTCCTTACTGACCACAATTTTTTAGCATCTTTGCAGCATGGTTTAGGAGATTTTCATCAGTTATCTTATGTCTATCCATTTTTAAGTTATATTATTGGAGAAACTATTTTAGCCTATCTAGTTGTATTTAATATGACTCATTTAGCATTAAAGAGTGGCTTAGAATTTTCAAAATGGCATTTTGGTTTTCCAACTGCTATTACTTTAAGTTTACTGCTAGCATTTATTTATAATTGGTGGTTTCAGTTAGGTGTTAGAGTTGAGGGAGATCTTTTAGGATATTTTAATTTTCCAGGAGCGAATATATTTCAGATTACCTTTTTGTGTCTCATCTTTTTAACGATGTATTTACTTGTAAATCATGTTGTATTACCAACATTTCTCATTATTCTTTTAAGTTCAGGTTTGGCAGTTGCCAATTTGATGAAGCAGCGTTTTAGAGAAGAACCTATTTTGGTAACTGATTTTACATGGTTACAAGAATCTAAAATATTATTGGGTTTTCTAGATAGAGAGACAGTAGTGGCTTTTCTAATACTTTTATTGATAGTTGTTTGTTTGATTTATGCCAACCTATTTTTCTTACCAAGTGATAAATTGAAACTTTCTTTAAAGAAACGTCTGGTTTATTTCTCTATTATAGCTGTTTTGTTTACAGGAACTTTTCAGGTCTTTAAACATCATAATAAAAAAGGAGAGATTCTCTCAGGTATCCCAGTGATATCAAAATTAAATAATTTTAGAAACATAAACTGGATGGGTTTTTACACAAATGCAGCATACCGTTCGGTAGCATTTGTTTGGATGCAGCAGCTAACTAGTGATATGATGTCCCAACCTAAAGATTATAGTCAGGCTAAAATAGAAGCTTTAGTGAAAAAATACACTAAGAGAGCTCAAGAGATTAATATGACACGAGAAAATGATATTCGAAATGAAACCGTCGTCTATGTTTTGAGTGAGAGCTTATCTAATCCGAATCGTGTTGCAGGAACCGAGTTATCTCAAAATCCACTAACTTATATTGATAGTATAAAATCAGAAACAACAAGTGGTTTAATGCACTCGGACGGTTATGGTGGTGGAACAGCCAATATGGAGTTTCAAACCTTAACAGGCTTACCGTTTTACAATTATTCAGATACCGTATCTGTTTTATATTCAGAAGTTTTTCCAAAAATGAAAGTACACCCTGTTATTAGTGATCAATTCAAGTCTTCGAATCGCTATGTTGTTCATCCTTCTGGAGGAAATAACTATAATCGTAATAATATTTATGGAACCTTAGGTTTTAACCATCGTTATTTTTTAACAGATTCTCAGGATATTCTAAAGGATATGGCTTATGAAGGTGTTAGTGTTAGTGATGAATCTGTTTATCAAAAGGTATTGGATTTGGCTAATAATGAAGAGAGTCAGTTTTTCTCAGTTATCACAATGCAAAACCATGTACCATGGAGCGAGGCTAATCCTGAAGAATTAACAGTGGATAATAAGCAATTAAATAAGGATGAGAATGACCAACTGACAAATTATAGCAAATTATTACAACATACAGATGTCGCTACCCAGCATTTCTTAGAGGGACTTTCAAATATAGATAAGAGTGTTACAGTAGTATTCTATGGAGATCATCTACCTGGCATCTATCCTAAAAAAGTATTTAAAGAAAATCCTGAAAGCCAATACTTAACAGATTATTTTATTTGGAATAATAAGCAAGATAATAAACTAAATTATCCGCTTGTTAATTCTAGTGATTTTATTGCAACTTTATTTGCACATCAGCATTTAAAAGTATCTCCGTACTATGCATTATTAACAGACGTACTAGATAATGCCAGTGTTGATAAATCTGATTTCGATAAAAATCAAGAGCAGATTGCAGAAGATTTGAAACTGATACAGTATGATATCAGTAATGGAGATGGATTTTTAAAAGAAAATCCAACATTTTTTAAACTATTAGATTAAAGGAAATGATATGAACGAAAAAATTGCTGTTTTAATTCCAGCCTACAATGAGGAAGTAACGATTACTAAAGTTATTAAAGATTTTCAACAGTATCTTCCAGAAGCAGATATCTATGTTTATGATAATAATTCTAAGGATAAGACTAATCAATTAGCCACAGACGCAGGTGCTTATGTGACTTTTGAACCTAGACAGGGTAAGGGAAATGTTGTTAGGTCAATGTTTCGAGAAATAGATGCAGATTATTATATTATGGTGGATGCAGATGATACTTATCCAGCAAGTGAAGTCGATAAACTATTGCAGCCACTGCGTCAAGGTCGAGCTGATATGACAATTGGAGATAGACTTTCTAATGGAACATATTCAAAAGAAAATAAACGTGGTTTTCATGATTTTGGAAATAATCTTGTTAGGAATTTGATTAATCATCTTTATAAAGGAAATTATAATGACATCATGACAGGTTATCGTGGTTTCAATCGCTTATTCGTTAAAACTTTTGCGGTTTTATCTCCAGGATTTGAGATTGAAACAGAACTCTCAATTCATGCAATGGATAAACGTTTTAAATTGGTAGAAGTTCCTATAACGTATAAAGATAGACCAGAGGGAAGTGAGTCTAAGTTAAATACTTTTTCTGATGGTATTAAAGTTTTAAAAATGATTTTTAGTCTTTTCAAGGATTATAAACCTTTACAATTTTTTAGCATTGTTTCTAGTGTTTTATTAGTATTAGGCTTATTGGTTGGATTTCCTGTTATAAATGAATTTGCTCAAACAGGCATGATTGATAAATTGCCATCAGCAGTTTTAGCAACTGGCTTTGTGATATTATCTAGTTTATTCTTTATTTCTGGCCTAATATTAGATACTGTGGTTAGACAAAATCGTATGAACTATGAGTTGAAGATTTATGATTATTATAGACAAGTAAGAGATGAAAAAGTACTTTAATTTAATTATTAAACAACGTTTTTTAATTGCTATCATTTGCTTTGTTATTTCAGTTGGATTGGAATTAAATGGTAGTTCAATTTCAAATTGGATTAATTTTGGTTTAAAAGAAACTACTAGTCACGAAGTTCTAAGTTATAAGGGAATTCAGGATTTTCAAGGGAAAAATCTTCTTGAACCTTGGTTGAAAACCGGAATTAATAAAGATGTTTTATGGGGAATACCTCGTGAAATAAGGTCAGACGAGTGGAATGTTCAAACACCATTTTACATTTCACAGTCAAGCTCTGGTTTAGCATTAACCAATGAATTATATGGTGAATCTGGGCAAAATATGGTAGTTGCTTATAATTCCCCTGTAAAAGATATCTCGATTATTGGAAAACCGTTTAACTGGGGATTTTTATTTTTAGGTCCAGCTAAAGCAATATCATGGTATTGGTCATTTAAGATTATCACAATGCTTTTGCTAGCATTTGAATTTTGTATTATTTTAACTAATAAAAATAAATCACTATCGTTAGTTTCTGCATTTTGGATTGTTTTTACTCCGGCTATTCAATGGTGGTTTATGCAACATTTAGGAGATGTTGTTTATTTTACACTATTGATTCTAGTTGGTGTATATCACTATTTCAATGCTAAGAAGCTTATTTCTAAAATCTTTTTGTCTATTCTAGTTGGAATCGGTCTAATTGGATTTACATTAGTTATTTATCCTGCTTTTCAAGTTCCGTTCTTTTATTTTATTGTAGGATATACCTTTTTAATGTTATTTGAAGCTATCAAAAAACATCGTGTAAAAAAACAAGATTTTTATATTATAGCGTTAACAGTTATAATCAGTTTTTCTATAATTGGTTTGACAGTCTATCATAGTTTAGATGCCATACAATTATCATTATCTACTGTTTATCCAGGGCATCGCATATCCCATGGAGGAGAGATTGAGTGGAAACAGGTAAGTGATTTCTTATTGAACATTATGTTACCTTATAGGATACCTAGTTATGCTAATCAAGTAGAATTATCTAGTTCAATTCATTATTTTTATATTGTTTTAGTAACGCTTCCGTTTTTATGGGTTAAAAAAGATTTGAAGGAACAAAAAATAGGAATGTTATTGATAATATCAACCTTATTATTGTTTTTCTATGCAATTGTAGGAATCCCCACGCTGTTGTCTAAAGTTAGTTTATTGAGTTATGTGACATCATCTAGGGCATGGCAAGCGATGTCAGTATTTGCAGTGTTTACATCTGTTTGGTTTATTAATTATTTAAGAGAAAAGAATTACAATCGATTATATCTATCTATTCTCTCGTTTCTACCAGTTTTGTATCTGTCATATCGTATTTTTACAGATTCTTTTTATGATGACTATACTGGTTTGAAATTTTTAATCTTTATATTAGGTATATATGCTTTATCGATGTTATTTCTATTCTTCAAAAAATTTGTTCCGTTTTATTGTATTATTATTGGTTTTACATTTTTTAGTGGTGTTACAGTAAATCCATTAGTTAAAGGAATAGGAATTATAGAAAATAGCAGTTTATCTCATAAAATCGAGAAGATATCAAAAAAATCTCCATCAGCAGTATGGATGTCTGATGAAACAAACTTATACAACTATTTAGCAATGTTTGATGTAGAGACTATTGATGGTGTGAGGTTTTATCCTGATACAATGTTGATGTCTAAAATTGATCAAAAACATTCATTTGAATCAATTTGGAATAGGTATTCTCATCTTCATTATAATATAGTGTCTCAAAAAACGCATATGTCATTATTAGCACCGGATTCCATTGAAATTGATTTAAATATTGAAAAACTTAAAGAATTAAAAGTGGAATATATTCTTACCACAAGACCTTTAGATACTATCTTTACTGATAAATTTAAAAAAGTTTATCAAGGAAAAGACGGAAATTATATTTTTAGATATACTGGTTAATTGTTATGAAAGAACTGACACTTATTATTCCTTGTTTTAACGAGGAAGAGACGTTAATCTCATTTAGAGACACTTGTTTAAAGATAGAGCAGGACTTATCTCATCACATTATATTTAGCTATATTTTTGTCGATGATGGTTCTACAGATAAGACGTTAGCAATACTAAGAAACTTATCAGAATCGATGACTAGGATGCACTATATCTCGTTTTCAAGAAATTTTGGAAAGGAGGCTGCAATTTTAGCAGGTTTAGAGCATAGCAAAGGGGATTATGTGGCCATTATAGATGCAGATTTGCAAGATCCTCCAGAATTACTGATTGAGATGCTAGACAAAATTCAAGAAGGTTACGATATTGTAGCTACAAGACGCTCTAATCGTGATGGGGAACCCTGGCTACGCTCAATACTGGCACGTTTATTCTATTTCCTGATTAATCTCATTTCAGATACTAAGATTGTTGATGGAGCTAGAGATTTTCGATTGATGACACGACAAGTTGTTGATAGTGTTTTAGAATTACGAGAAGTAAATCGTTTTTCCAAGGGTCTCTTTTCTTGGGTAGGATATAAGGTGGCATATATTAGTTATGAAAATAGGAAAAGAGTTGCAGGAAAGACAAGTTGGAATTTTTGGTCCTTATTAAAATACTCCATTGATGGTTTTATTAATTTTTCTGAGGCTCCACTGAATTTGTCAATTTGGGCTGGTCTGTTATCTTTTGTTTTTTCTATTTTCGGTATTATTTTTATCATTACGAGAAAATTACTTTTTGGTGATTCAGTATCAGGATGGCCTAGTCTTGTCTGCTTAATTTTATGTTTAGGTGGCCTTCAATTATTAGCACTTGGTATTATTGGTAAATATATTGCAAAAATCTTTTTAGAAACTAAGAAGAGACCGATTTATCTCATTAAAGAAAAAAAATAGTTGTAGTTTTTCTACAGCTATTTTTTCGAATAGACTCGTATAAATAAAATAATAAGGAGAGTTTATTTGAGAAAAATAAAACCATTTTTGTTTGCAAGTGCTTTGTTTGCCACTTTTGGTATGTCAGGTCAGGTTTTAGCTGAGGATCAGAATGATATTTTGTTGAAAAAGTCAGATTTTAATGAATTGACTAAAACATTTGATGTTATTGGTGAAGCACAGGGGAAAAAGATTAAGCAAATGGATGTTGCTATATGGTCAGAGGAAAGTGGTCAGGATGACTTGAAATGGTATAGTTGTTCTGATTTCACAAGTGGGCAATCTAAAATTACTTTTAATTTAGTGAATCACAAAAGTGCAGCTGGAAATTATAATATTCATGTCTATACAACCTATGCTGATGGCAACAAAATTGGAAAAGTTTTAGAAAATAGTGTGATAAAAGTTAACCCTCCTATTATCACTAGAGATAATACACAAGTCCGCTTGGAAAATACTATTTTGCCTCCGTCAAATAGTGAACTAGTGACAGCTGTTTGGTCGGAAGAAAATGGACAAGATGATTTAAAATGGTATAGTACAAGTTTAAAGGATAATATTATTTCTTTAGCAAACCATAAAGGTAGGGGGAATTACAACTTCCATACTTATCTAAAAAAGAATGGGGAGATGTCGTTGATATCTGCTCAGACTTTACAAATTAATCAAAAAGTAATTAATTACACTCTGGAACGCAGCTCTGATACAAGTTATGACTTAATCATTAATGATGTTCCAAAACAATATGCTTCTTTATCGATTCCTGTTTGGTCAGATGTTAATGGTCAGGATGATATCAAATGGTATCTAGCAATCAAACAATCAGAGACCTCCTATAAAGTTACGATTCCTCTAACTAATCATGGCTTTGATTATGGTCATTTCAGTACACACATTTATGCAACCAATACCTCAACAATGAAACAAGAGCTTCTTTTAGCTACAGATGGTTTTGATGTTAAAGAGATTAAAAGTTTAGTTCCTCCAAAAATAATGGTTAGTCCGATGAACAATGGACAATTTACAGTGAGTGTGGCTGAAGTTGAAATGTCTAAAAAAGTGACAGGACTTAGAACAACTGTCACCTCATTATCGGATGCTAGTCTGAGTCAAACTCTATTCTCAAAAGCAATTGGGTACGGAAAAGCGAGTAATAGCTTTGATCTTAAATCAATAAATGTTAAAGCAGGTGTTTATAGTGTCATTGCCATGGTTGAATACTCAGATGGTTCATCTGAAACTTTCAATCTAGCTAATCAGGAATATAAACCTCAATTGACATATCTGTTAAGCAATACGTCAGCTAGTCCTAAGATTACAACCTACATCAATGAACAAAATACATATCCAGTTGGACAGTGTACATGGGGTGTGAAAACTTTGGCACCCTGGGTCCCAAATTGGTTGGGAAATGCAAATGGCTGGGCAACAAATATGAAAAATAAAGGATTTCGTGTGGGTAACGTTCCAGAAGTTGGTGCAGTAGCTGTTTGGCCTTATGATGGTGGTGGTTATGGACATGTTGCATATGTGACAGCAGTTGAGAGTATGACACGTATTCAAGTTAAAGAGTCCAACTATGCAGGGAAACAGTATATAAGTAATTTTAGAGGGTGGTTTAATCCACTGTCTGCAGTATCAGGAGGAAGCGTCCTATATGTTTATCCCAATTAAGCATTACAAAAGTCTAAAATCATAATTTAAAAACAGCTGATAGGCTGTTTTTTTATGGTATAATAAAGAGAATATTTTTCGAGGTGGCATATGGCATATTCTAAATTATTAGAACGTTTTTTAACATACGTAAAAGTTAATACAAGAAGTAATCCAGAAAGTACTACTGTTCCATCTTCACAGAGTCAAGTTGAATTTGCTTTGACTGTACTAAAACCAGAGATGGAAGCTATTGGTTTGAAGGATGTAATCTATAATAAGAGTAATGGTTTTTTGATTGGTACTTTACCTGCAACTTCTTCAGATTTTAACTATAAAATTGGTTTCATATCACACATGGATACAGCTGACTTCAATGCTGAGGGTGTAAATCCGCAGGTTATTGATGTATATCCTGGTGGAGATATTCCACTGGGTGAATCAGGGTATTCTCTTAAACCATCTGAGTTTCCTCAGTTAGAGAACTATAAAGGTCAGACTTTAATTACAACAGATGGAACAACTTTATTAGGAGCAGACGATAAGTCTGGTATAGCAGAGATTATGACTGCTATAGATTATTTAGTGACTCACCCTGAAATTGAACATTGTGAGATACGTGTCGCCTTTGGTCCGGATGAAGAAATTGGTGTTGGTGCAGACAGATTTGATGTTCAGGAATTTGATGTTGATTTTGCCTATACGGTTGATGGTGGACCACTGGGGGAATTACAATATGAAACATTTAGTGCAGCATCACTTGAGGTTGAATTCTTAGGACGTAATGTTCATCCAGGTACTGCTAAAGGACAAATGATTAATGCCCTTCAACTAGCAATTGATTTCCATCAACAATTACCAGCAGATGAGCGTCCAGAATTAACGGATGGTTATCAAGGATTTTACCATTTATTCAAAATGGATGGTTCAGTTGAGCAGGCTCATAGTTCTTATATTATACGTGATTTTGAAGATTTAGCCTTTTCAAATCGTAAGGTATATGTTGAAAAAATTGCAAATGATATGAATAATAAGTTAGGCGATAAGCGTGTAATTGTAACAATAGCTGATCAATATTTAAATATGAAAAAGGTTATTGAAAAAGATATGACCCCGATTACCTTAGCAAAATCGGTTATGGAAGAATTGAATATTACACCTATTATTGAACCAATACGAGGCGGAACTGATGGTTCTAAAATTTCATTTATGGGCATACCAACTCCTAACTTGTTTGCTGGTGGGGAAAATATGCATGGTCGTTTTGAGTTTGTTAGTCTACAAACAATGGAAAAAGCTGTTGATGTAATTGTAGGTATTACATCAAAAAAGTAACGAGTAGGAGAAGATAGCAATTTGATTAAATTTTTAGGTAAAATTCGTTATCATTGGCAGCCAGAGCTATCTTGGTCGATCACATATTGGTCGATTACCATCGCTTGTGTTTTCTTTAGTTTAGCTGTTTTATATGAACAAACTAGTATTCCAGCTTACTTTTTCACATTATTTACTCTTTTTGTTGTATTAGTAGGTTTGGGATTTCACCGTTATTTCTTGATTGAGAAAGATAAACTGAAGGTCATTTGTTTAAGTCCGTTTAAGAAAAGAAATGTTTTAATTTCTTCCATTGAGAGAATAGATGTTACAAAATCAAGTATTACAATTTTAACAAGAGAAGGTCAAAAACATTTTTACTATATGAGGAAGCTACCAAAGCATTATTTTTTAGATGCTATAGCTGTACATCCTAAATTTAGTGGTGAAATTAATGTTTCTTCAGAAATCATTGAACTTGATTATTTTTTAAATCATTAAAAAAGCACTTATTATTTTTCAATAATAAGTGCTTTAGTAGGACAAGATTTGACTGCCATAATGGTATCTTTATCATCGGAGCTGATTTCTTTAAGAAGAGTATCATCCTTACTGAATTTTACGATACCATCATCATGATAGTCAAAAAAATTAGAATAGGTTTGGCATAAGCCACAAGCAATACATTTTTCTGGAATTATAGCTACTTTCATAGTATTATTTTAATACTAAATGTTTTATTACACAAGGGGGAAATCATGGGACAAGAGCCATGGGAAGAAAAAATTGTTAAAGAGGAAAATAAAATCTCAAGAAAAGCAAAAATGATGATTTTAAATACGCATTGGTTAACTGCAATTTTAAGTATATTTTTCACAATAATGTTAATTATTTTGTTTATTGTTTTTTATACTTCAAATCGTGGAGGAAATAAGGTCAAAGAAACATCTGGATTTTATAAGACTGCTGTGTCAAAGAAACAAACGAAAAAAAATACTCAAAGTTCAAGTGTTGAGAACGCTAATGAGGAAACTTCAACTGAGGAATCAACTGAGGAAGAAACGACAGAATCCAGTTCAAAAGAAGGGACAGGGGATACAATTGTTGTTTTAGCGGGCGAAGGTGCAGGCTCTATTGCTGCTAGAGCAGGTATTTCAGTAGCACAATTGCAATCTTTAAATCCTGCTCATATGACACAAGGCTATTGGTATGCAAATCCTGGTGATGCAGTTTACGTGAATTAGAAGAGGAAGAATGAATACAATAACAATCGCTATCGACGGTCCTGCTTCGAGTGGAAAAAGTACTGTTGCTAAGATACTTGCTAAAAAGTTAGGTTATACTTACTTAGATACAGGGGCTATGTATCGTTGTGCAACGTATTTAGCTTTAAAAAATAATGTTAGTGTTGAGAAACCATCTATTCTTTTAGAATTATTAAAAGCTAATCCTATTTCATTTAGTATCAATAAAGATGACGATAACCAAAACGTCTTATTAGGTGAAAAAGATGTCACACTCTTAATTCGTCAAAATGATGTTACTAATTACGTTTCAAGAATTGCTGCTCTTCCTGAAATAAGAGAAGAATTAGTTAAACAACAACGTACTATTGCCCAAAATGGTGGTATCATTATGGATGGTCGTGATATAGGGACAGTGGTTTTACCCAATGCTGAGTTAAAAATATTCTTAATTGCTTCCGTTCAAGAACGCGCGGAACGTCGTTATAAAGAAAATATTGAAAAAGGAATTGCAACTGATTTTGAAACCCTAAAAAAAGAAATTGAAGAAAGAGACTATAAAGATAGTCATAGAAAAGTTTCACCACTAAAAGCAGCCGAAGATGCTATTACTTTTGACACTACTGGTGTCGATATTGCTGGAGTTGTCAATTTTATTTTGAAGAAAGCAGAGAAAATGATTGACACAGACCAACTATGATGATAGAATAATACTAATGAGAAAAGCAGAAGTGAGAACTTCTCGCCTTGCGACAATTGTTGTCTGGCTCCACATGTTAAGTTTCATTAGTGAAATATAATGTCGTGCGGGCTTTGATTCATCAAGTCCGCTTTCGTTTTTCTCTAAAAAAATAAAGAGGTGAAGATCATAGCTAAAAAAGATCTATTCATTAACGATGAGATTCGTGTTCGCGAAGTTCGTCTTGTTGGTCTTGAGGGTGAACAATTAGGTATAAAACCCCTTTCAGAAGCACAAGCACTTGCTGATAATGCTAATGTTGATTTGGTTTTAATCCAACCACAAGCTACGCCACCTGTTGCGAAAATTATGGACTATGGTAAGTTCAAATTTGAGTATCAAAAGAAACAAAAAGAACAACGTAAAAAACAAAGTGTTGTGACTGTTAAAGAAGTACGATTGAGTCCAGTTATTGATAAAGGTGACTTTGAAACAAAACTTCGTAATGGTCGTAAGTTCCTTGAAAAAGGAAATAAAGTTAAAGTTTCTATTCGCTTTAAAGGGCGTATGATTACTCATAAAGAAATTGGAGCAAAGGTGTTAGCAGAATTTGCTGAAAAAACGCAAGATATTGCTATTATCGAGCAAAGAGCTAAGATGGATGGACGCCAAATGTTCATGCAACTTGCACCGATATCAGACAAAAAATAATTGTCTAGTTAACTATTAATAAGAGGAGAATTTTTAAAATGCCAAAACAAAAAACACACCGCGCATCAGCTAAACGTTTTAAACGTACAGGTTCAGGTGGATTGAAACGCTTCCGCGCTTATACATCTCACCGTTTCCACGGAAAAACTAAAAAACAACGTCGTCATCTTCGCAAAGCTTCAATGGTAAGTGCAGGAGATTTCAAACGTATTAAAGCAATGCTTACTCGCTTACGTTAATTTGAAGTAAGTTATATTAAAGAATTAGAGAATATTTGGAGGATCAATAAATGGCTCGTGTTAAAGGTGGAGTTGTTTCACGTAAACGTCGTAAACGTATTTTAAAATTAGCTAAAGGTTACTATGGTGCAAAACATATCTTGTTCCGTACTGCTAAAGAACAAGTAATGAATTCTTATTACTATGCATACCGTGACCGTCGTCAGAAGAAACGTGATTTTCGTAAATTATGGATTACACGTATCAATGCGGCTGCTCGTATGAATGGACTTTCATACTCACAATTAATGCATGGTTTAAAACTTGCTGAAATTGAAGTAAACCGTAAAATGTTGGCAGATTTAGCAGTTAATGATTCAGCAGCATTTACAGCACTTGCTGATGCAGCTAAAGCTAAATTAGGCAAATAATTAAAAAGGTCTTGTGATGATTCACAAGCCTTTTTATGTTAGACAGAATAGTAACGAGTTAATCTTTGATATCTTTTTTTAAACTTCTCATTAGTCTAAGAGTTTTTTTAAAACATCTTAAAATTATAGAAAGAGCAACTACACCTAAAACGCTAAGTAAAGTGAGTAAAAAGACTGCTTTTATATCCTTATGAACATTAAGTATAAAGAGTGAAATACCTGAAGAGATGAGAAATAAAGAAAATAAAGAAATAAAAGGTAGGATGGTTAGTATCATATAGATATTTAGTTTATCTAGAATTCCTAATGTCTTATTTTTATTTGGTTTTAATATTAAAATTCTTGTTATCCCTATAATTAAAAATAAGTTTAAAAATTCTATAAATAGTTTCATATTGAACTCCTATAAAAAAGAAAAGCTATCCTAAATGTAACTTTAGTATAGCTGGTTTCTTATTTTAATACAATTATTGGTTTGCTGTGGTTGTTTCACTAGTATTAGAAGTTTCATCACCACTAGATGAACTGTTTTCTGAACTACTTTCTTGAGATTTTTGAAGTTGTAAATAACTAGGGGCATTAAAGAGTTTTTGCGTTGATTCGTTATTATGCTGGCTATAGATACTAGTTGATTCACTTCCCTTTTTGGTTTCAATTTTTTTAAGTGCATTGAATGATTTTTTATAGTTTATAGAAGCGATATCGACTTTATTGAGACCGTTGTCAGTATCAAACCTTAGTAAATCTCCTGTTTGAATTTCATCACTCATTGAGAGTTGTTCTGAAACAGCTTTTCGAATCTCTTTTGTTTTTAATTTGGTTGTTTCATCAGGATTCGTTATTTCTTGTCCTGTAGGAGTATAGTAGAGGTGTCCACTATAGCTTGTATATTCTGGAGTAACATATGAACCTGCAGTTCTAAAAGCCACGGTTTGAGTATTTTGTGTTGAGAGTAAATCCTGACCTAATTGCACATAGTTTGACGTATCAATACCTAGGATATGTAACAATGTTGGTAGATTATCCACCTCTCCTCCATATGTTTGACTAATGAATCCCTTAGTATAACCTGGAATATGGATCATGTAGGGAACTCTTTGTAACATAGCATTATCATAGTCAGTCCAAGTTTCAGAATTCTTACCGAGTAGTTCTGCTAAACTAGTGTTTCGTGAATTTGAGATTCCGTAATGATCTCCGTATAACACTATGATAGAGTTGTTATAAACTCCTGATTCTTTTAAATAATTAAAGAAAGCTTGTAATGATGCGTCAAGATAGTTTGCTGTTGCAAAATAGCCGTTAATCGTTTCATCATCCGTTTTAGCTAAAGGAAATCCTTCTTCGTCTGATTCACCTTTCAAGCTTGTGTAAGGATAATGGTTGCTTACTGTGATAAATTTTGTGTAGAATGGTTGTTGCATTCTTTCTAAATATTTTATAGAGTCTGCAAACATATATTTATCATTTAATCCGTATTGGAAAGAATTATCTTTTGTTTGTTTTGCAAAATAAGATGAATCAAAGAAATAATTGTATCCCCATTGTTTATAGGCGTTATTTCGATTCCAAAAAGTTTCAACATTACCATGGAAGACGGCACTAGTATAGTTTCCGTTTTGGGCTAAAATATTAGGAGTGGAAAATTGAGTGTTATCTCCTCCGTAATTGACCATAAATGATCCACTGTTTAATCCAAATAATGAATTCTCCATTAGAGTTTCAGCATCTGAGGTTTTACCTGCCTTAACTTGATGGAAAAAGTTTGCAAACGAGATTGTTTCGTTAGAATGGTATAAGGAATTAATAAATGGTGTTACTTCATGTTCTTGACCATCGACATTCAACTTATAGTCAATTAGAAATTGTTGAAAACTTTCTAGATGAATAACGATAACATTCTTTCCTTTTCCAATTCCATAATAATCGGGATTAGGTGCCGCATAGTGCGAGGAAACATACTCTTTGACTGTTTTTAAATCTTTTGCAGTTGCATGATTACGTTCTTTTTGAGCTTGGTAAGTTTGATTTCCACTATAGGCAGTAAAAGCTGGGAGACCCAATGCTCTGACCACATAGACATTTGAAAATCCTCTTGTTAGTAGCTCAGGTCGATCAATTTCTGCTAAGAAAAGATTGGCTGAAAACAAGAGTAAAGAGAAAGCTGTTGTTGCAATACCAACGCGATAGTTTAATCTACGATCATCTTTTTTAATTTTTTTTGTGACAAAAAGGGTAATTAAAATAATGTAGTCTAAGATATAAATAATGTCCCAAATCCTAAGGAGGTTTAAAGCAGAATCTCCTAGTCCTGCTGAGGTTTTAGAACTAGCCAACATGGCACTAAATGTAATAAAATCCGAAAACTCTCTGTAATAAATAGAATTAGCGAGTAAGAGCAGATTGATAATAGTATAAAAAATCCAAGAAGCAATATAAAAAGAGCGAGTCTTTTTAAAATAGAGTGCAAATCCAACTAATAATAATCCCAGTGGAATTGGGTTGATAATGGTTAGAAATTCTTGATATGGATTTTCTAAATCAAGGTTAAAATCAATATGATAAGCCCACATTGTTTTTAGCCAATAGAAAAATAGGAGCAAGCCTATAAATCCTAGCCTTGTACTTAAAATATTGAGTATGAAATCTTTTAATTTTTTCACAGAAGAAATTTCCTTTAATTTAAAAATAAAAATTCAATTTAAATTATAACATAAAAAACTCATTTCATAAGAAAGAAAGGTTAACTTTTAGTAGGAATAAGGCGTAATATTTGCTATAATAAAGCTTATGAACAAATTAGTTGTGGATATAAAGACCGAAAAAAAAATCTTAAATGGGATACAATTGTTAGATGAAACAGTAATGTTTTCAAGTCATCATGAGGATTCAGTGGTAGAATTGTATTCAAAAACGAACAAATTTTTAGCCATAGCTTATCTTTCTAGTCAAAATAAGGGGAAAGGTTGGGTTATTAGTCGTTCAAAAATCACCCTATCAAAATCCTATTTTGTAGCACTATTCCAACAGGCACGTGAAAACCGTCTAAGTTATGAAAATGACGAATCTACAACAGCATATCGTCTTTTTAATCAAGATGGTGATCATTTTGGAGGACTTAGTATTGACAGGTATAACAATTATGCCGTATTTTCATGGTATAATTCCTTTGTTTATGATAATCGAAATCTGATAATAGAAGCTTTTCAAGAGGTTTTTCCTGATATTGAGGGGGCATATGAAAAGGTTCGTTTTCAAACTTCTTACCTACAAACATCTGCTCATTTATATGGAAAAGAGTTATCAGATTCTTTTCCAATCAAAGAAAATGGAGTCTTTTATTCAGTTTTTTTAAATGACGGTCTAATGACGGGGATTTTTCTTGATCAGCATGAGGTTAGAGGATTGCTTAGTCAGGGCAAAGTTTGTGGCATGACAGTTTTGAACTTATTTTCCTATACCGCAGCATTTTCAGTGGCTGCTACTATGGGAGGTGCAAGGGAAACCACATCTGTTGATCTTGCAAAACGTTCTAGAGAATTATCAGAAGCACATTTTAAATTGAATGGATTAGATAATTCTTATAAATTAGTAGTTATGGATGTTTTTGACTATTTAAGATTTGCTAAGCGTAAGGGGTTACAGTTTGATACAATTATTATTGACCCACCTAGTTTTGCAAGAAATAAAAAACAGACATTTTCTGTAGCAAAAGATTATCATAGACTTATAGAGGAATGTTTAGCAATTTTGTCACCTAAAGGTAGTATCATTGCATCAACAAATGCTTCAAATTTAAGTATAGAGCAATTTAAAAAGGAGTTAGATTTAGGTTTTGGGCAAGTAGAGCATACCTATGAAGCTCTATATCAATTGCCAGCAGATTTTGCAGTAAATCCATCCGACGAAAGAAGTAACTACTTAAAAGTTTTTATAGTAAAGGTAAATAAATGAAAATAGTTGTACCAGTGATGCCACGAAGTTTAGAAGAGGCGCAATCATTAGAGGAGAATAAGTATGCCATGGCTGATATTATTGAGTGGAGAGCTGATTACTTAACAAGTGATAAGATTATGACGGTAGCTCCAGCTATCTTTGAAAAATTTTCAGGTAAAGAAATAATTTTTACTTTGAGGACTCAAACTGAAGGTGGGAAGATTACCTTATCTGACGATGAGTATGTTTCAATTTTAAAGAATATAAATCATCTCTATAAGCCCGAATATCTTGATTTTGAATATTTTTCTCATCGTGAAATTTTTTCAGAAATGTTAGAATGTTCTAATTTAGTGT
The DNA here is from genome assembly GCA_030527925.1 of Streptococcus sp. Lineage (GTDB taxonomy): Bacteria > Bacillota > Bacilli > Lactobacillales > Streptococcaceae > Streptococcus. Next base: position 99,997 of record JAUMZW010000002.1, on the reverse strand, counting down.
TATCATATCACAATTTTTCGGAAATACCTGATAATATTTTAGAAATTTTTTCAGATTTAACGGCTTTGGCTCCGAAGCTTGTTAAGGTATCGGTGATGCCTCAATCAGATAGAGAAGTACTTGATTTAATTAATTATGCTAAAGGATTTAAAGTTTTAAATCCAAAGCAAGAATTTGCAGTAATTGCAATGGGGAAATTAGGTCGAATTACACGTATAGCTTCAGATTTATTAGGGTCTTCATGGACATTTGCATCGCTTGATGCAACTAGTGCACCTGGTCAAATTAATCTTGCTGATATGGTTAAAATAAGGGATATATTAGATGAAGATTGATGGAAATACTCGGTTAGCGGCAGTTGTTGCTAAGCCAATTAAGCATTCTATTTCACCTTTTATTCATAACCTAGCTTTTGAATCTTTAGGGATTAATGGTGTTTATTTAGCTTTTGAAATTGATGAAGTTGATTTAGAGCAAACCATTGAAAATATCAGACGTTATAATATGTGGGGCATAAATCTTTCTATGCCCTATAAAAATAAGGTCTTACCATATTTATATGAAATAGATGATAGTGCGGCTTTATCCCAAGCTGTGAATACTATTGTTAATTGTGACGGTAGATTAATTGGTTATAATACAGATGGTTACGGTTTTTTTGCTTCACTACCTGTAACCTTTCAATTAAAAGATTCGGTAATTACTCTGTTAGGAGGAAAAGGAGCAGCAACGGCTATACTGGTTTATGCAGTTTTGAATGGCGCCAAAAAGATTAATCTTTTTTGTAAGGAAAAGTATCTCGTTGCTACAAAAGAGCGCTTAGAACATTTAAGAGCAATATCTGGTACTTTAATTGAAATTCATAGTTTTGAAAATCAAAATAGTCTCCAACAAAAGATTTCAGAATCGGATTTAGTTGTTAACACAAGTAACGTAGGTATGAATGGTAAAGATTTACCTGTTCCAAAAGATATTGTCTTTTCTTCAAAGCAATTAATAGCAGATATTATATATCAACCGTTTGAAACTCCGTTTCTAGCGTTGGCAAAAAAGCAAGGAAATCAAACGATTAATGGCTTAGGGATGTTATTATTTCAAGCAGCTAGAGCTTTTGAATTATGGACAGGAAATCAAATGCCTATAGATAGCATTTGGCAAGAATTAGAAAAAATGTATAAGAATTAAAGAGGTGTATCATGATTGTAAAGGTAGATGTTCCAAACCATCCTTACGATATTACTATTGAAAAGGGGAGTATAGGAGCGGTTGGACAATGGCTCTCTAATCTATGGAAGCCACAGAAAATCGTGATTATTACAGATAATCATGTGGGAGCTTTATATTCTGAGAAAGTCAAGTTAAGTCTCGAATCTTGTCATTTTGAAGTTGCGGTATTTGATTTCTTAGAAGGGGAAGCAAGTAAGAATTTAGTGACTGTTGAAAAAGCATATGAATTTTTAAGTCGTTTCGGTATGACTCGCAGTGATGGAATTATCGCTCTTGGTGGCGGAGTCGTTGGTGACCTAGCTGGCTTTGTTGCTTCGACTTATATGAGGGGGATACATTTTGTTCAGCTTCCAACAAGTTTAACAGCTCAAGTAGACTCATCAATTGGTGGTAAAACAGGTGTTAATACATCCACAGCAAAAAACATGGTTGGAACATTTTATCAACCAGATGGTGTATTGATTGATCCTGATACATTAGAGACATTAGGTGATCGTGAGTTAATTGAAGGTATGGGTGAGGTTATCAAGTATGCCTTTATTAAGGATGTTGAACTTTATAATTTACTTAATCAAATGACAGGAGATACTTCTAGTATTTTAGAAAATGCAGAGAGGATTATTTATCATTCTTGTCAGGTTAAGCGTACCATGGTTGTAGAAGATGAGATGGATAATGGTATCCGCTTGCTACTAAATTTTGGTCATACTATTGGTCATGCGATTGAGCTGATTGCAGGTTACGGACAAGTTATGCATGGTGAGGCAGTAGCAATTGGAATGGTTCAGATTTCTAAAGTTGCTGAGTCAAAAGGTTTGGTACAAACAGGTTTGACAGATGATATCAGTCGTCTTAATAATAAGTTTGGTTTACCTCAAACTTATGCAAAGTGGGATGAGGAGGCATTATATAATGCCTTAACACATGATAAAAAAGCAAGAGGAAAGCAGATTAATATCGTTTTGGTTCCTAAAGTAGGAGAAGCAATCATTTATCCTATTCCCATAGAACAGATGAAAGAATTTTTGGAGAAATAAAATGCGTTATTTAACAGCAGGGGAATCTCATGGTCCTCGATTGACAGCTATTATTGAAGGTATTCCGGCAGGACTGCCGCTAACTTCAGAGGATATTAATAAAGATTTAAAACGTCGTCAGGGTGGTTATGGACGTGGTGGTCGTATGAAGATTGAATCTGACCAGGCTGAAATTACATCAGGAGTGAGACATGGTCGAACAACGGGTGCTCCAATTACATTACACGTTATTAATAAGGACCATCAAAAATGGTTAGATATTATGGCAGTTGAGGATATTGAGGATAGATTAAAAAGTAAACGTAGAATTACTCATCCAAGACCAGGTCATGCGGATTTAGTTGGTGGGATGAAATATCGTTTTTCTGATTTGAGAAATTCACTTGAACGTTCTTCAGCCAGAGAGACCACCATGCGAGTTGCAATAGGAGCTATTGCTAAGCGAATTCTATCTGAATTAAAGATTGAAATAGCTAATCATGTTGTTGTTTTTGGTGGTAAAGTAATTGATGTTCCGGAAAATTTAACTATAGCTGAAATTAAAGAAAAAGCAGCTCTTTCAGAAATTTCAGTCGTTAATCAAGAACGTGAAGAAGAGATTAAGAGTTATATTGATCAAATAAAAAAAGAAGGTGACACAATCGGTGGTGTTATTGAAACAATCGTAGGTGGAGTTCCTGTTGGATTAGGTTCATATGTACAATGGGATAAAAAACTTGATGCTAAAATCGCTCAAGCGGTTGTTTCGATTAATGCATTTAAAGGTGTTGAATTTGGTCTTGGTTTTGAGATGGGCCATCTTAAGGGAAGTCAAGTTATGGATGAGATCCTATGGAATGAAAGAGATGGCTATACTAGAAAAACTAATAATTTAGGTGGTTTTGAAGGTGGAATGACTAATGGAGAGCCGATTATCGTTCGAGGTGTTATGAAACCAATTCCAACTCTTTATAAACCGTTAATGTCAGTCGATATTACGACTCATGAACCCTATAAGGCAACAGTCGAGCGCTCAGATCCAACAGCTCTTCCTGCCGCTGGTGTGGTGATGGAGTCTGTTGTTGCAACAGTTGTTGCAAATGAAATTTTAGAGAAGTTTTCATCTGATAATCTCGATGAATTGAAATTAGCTGTCCAATCACACCGTGATTATGTTAAGAATTTCTAGGAATAGTTATGAAAAAACCGATAGTATTTATTGCTGGTCTAGGTTTGATTGGTGGCTCAATTGCGCTGGGGATAAAAAAAGCACATCCAGAATATGAGATAGTAGGATATGATTTTTTAGACTCCTATCGTAAAAAAGCTCTAGGTCTTAATTTGGTTGATAAGGTATCAGATGATTTTAAATATTTTGCTGGTTTAGCCGATATTATTATTTTGGCTATGCCGATTCAACAAATAAAAGACTCTCTGTTGATATTATCAGAAATGACACTGAAAGAGGATGTTCTTATTACAGATGTTGGATCAACCAAGATGGAGATTGTAAAATTAGCTGATAAACTCTTCAAAGATACTGGAATTAGTTTCATCGGTGGTCATCCTATGGCTGGAAGTCATAAATCGGGTCCCTTAGCTGCAGATGTTTCCTTATTTGAAAATGCCTATTATATATTGGCACCAAGTAGCGTGACAAAAGAACATCACATTACTTTATTTAAAGAATTGTTATCTGGTTTACAAGTTAGATTTATTGAAATAGATGCTTTAGAGCATGATTTGGTTACTAGTCAAGTCTCTCATTTTCCTCATGTTCTTGCTGCTAGTTTAATGGAGCAGGCTGGTTTTTATGCTTTACATCACCCTCAAATGCAAAATTTTGCTGCAGGTGGTTTTAGAGATATGACAAGAATTGCAGAGAGTGAACCTAGCATGTGGACAAGTATTTTGTTATCAAATAAGAAAGCTATTTTAGACCGTATTACCGATTTTCAGAACCGTTTATCCACAGTATATCGATTTATCGAAGATGAGAATCAACAAGCTATTTTTGAATATTTTGAAAAAGCAAGTGATACTCGAAAGAAAATGACCATACATAGGCGTGGTGGTGTGGATAGTAGCTATGACCTTTTTGTAGATGTTCCTGATAAAGAAGATGTTATTTTAGAAATTTTAGAGTTATTGAGAGGTATTTCACTTGTTAATATTCATATAAATGAAGAAAACAGGGAAGATATTTATGGTGTTTTACAATTATCATTTAAAACACAAAAAGACCAATACTATGCGTATGAGGTCTTAAAACAACAAACTGCATATACTATAAAAATGAAATAAAGGAGAAAAAATTATGGCAAATGTATATGATATCGCAAATGAATTGGATAGAGAATTAAGAGCTCTACCAGAATATAAAGCAGCAGCTGAGGCAAAAGCATCTATCGACTCAGATGAACAAGCGAAAGCTCTATGGGATGAATTTCTAGGACATCAAGAGAAATTCCAAATGATGATGCAAACTGGTCAAATGCCAACTGCAGATGAACAAAAAGAAATGAATGAACTTGGTCAAAGAATTGAAGCTAATCCAACAATGAAAGCATTTTTTGAAGCTCAGCAACGATTATCAGTATATATTGCTGATATTGAAAAAATTGTATTCAGTTCTTTACGTGAATTGAATTAGAAGAAATTCTCTTTTCTAATTGGTAAAAGATAGTCAAAAACACATACGATTTCAGGAAATTGTATGTGTTTTTGATTTCACTTGTTCTTTTTAGGGGGAGTATGCTAGAAAATTGTTGATCGTTTTAAAATATGATATATTATATTCTAGATGAAAGGAGAAAATGATGGTTAAAGAATATGACTATATTGTGATTGGTGCAGGTAGTGGAGGAATTGCATCAGCTAATAGAGCAGCAATCTACGGTGCTAAAGTTCTGTTAATAGAAGCTTCTGAAATTGGTGGAACATGTGTCAATAAAGGTTGTGTTCCTAAAAAAGTGATGTGGTACGGTGCTAATTTTAAAGATATTATTAGCCATTATGCAAAAAGTTATGGTATCAATAGTAGTATGAATGATTTTGATTTTGCATTACTTAAAAAAAATCGAGATGCTTACATTGAGCGTATTCATGCCTCTTATGATAGAGGATTCACCCAAAATGGTGTGACGGTCATTAAAGGATATGCTACATTTGTAGATCATCATACTGTTTCAGTTAATCAAGAGGAGTATAGTGCACCACATATTCTGATTGCAACTGGAGGTCATGCGCTGTATCCTTCAATTCCTGGAGCAGATTATGGAATAACTTCTGATGGTTTTTTTGAATTAGAGGAATTACCTAAACGAGTAGCAGTTGTTGGTGCTGGTTATATTGCAGTAGAGATATCAGGAGTCCTACATTCTTTAGGTGCTGAAACCCATTTATTTGTTCGTAAGGATAGACCATTACGTCAGTTTGATGTAGATATTGTTAATACTTTGACAGAGATTATGTCAAAAAATGGGCCACAACTTCATACTTTTTCTGTTCCAAAAGAAGTATTAAAAAATGCTGATGGTAGTTTGACACTTGTTTTGGAAAATGGAGAGTCTTATGAAGTAGATAACGTTATTTGGGCAATTGGGAGACGTCCAAATATTTCAGGTTTTAACTTGGAAGCAACAGGAGTTAGATTAAATGAACGAGGATATATTGCAGTAGATGACTATGAAAACACCTCAGTTCCTGGTATCTATGCACTAGGAGATGTCAATGGTAAACTGGAGTTAACTCCAGTTGCAGTTGCTGCAGGACGTCGTTTATCAGAACGTTTATTTAACGGCAAAATAAATGAGAAGTTAGATTATACTAATGTAGCGACGGTTATTTTTAGTCACCCTGCGATAGGAAGTGTTGGATTGTCTGAAGAAAAAGCTTATGAAGTGTATGGTAAAGAAAATATTAAGGTCTATACAACTCGTTTTAATGCGATGTGTACGGCTATCACTGAATTTCCAGAACCTGTTTTTATGAAGTTAGTAGTTAAAGGTAAAGAGGAAAAGGTCGTTGGTCTCCATGGGATTGGATATGGGGTTGATGAAATGATTCAAGGTTTTGCAGTTGCTATAAAAATGGGAGCAACAAAGACAGACTTTGATAATACGGTTGCTATTCATCCAACATTATCAGAAGAATTTGTTACAATGAGATAAAAATCTTGGAAGTTAATCTTCCAAGATTTTTGTTTTCTTAATATACTCTCTGACTTGAGAAATGAAATAAAATGAACCTGTAATAATGTATATATGGTCACTATTTTGAATGGCATCAATACAAGTTTTCCAATCTGTAATTTTAGGAAAATTTTTAGGATAATCTTTTAAGGGCATGGCCTCAAAAAAGTTAAATGTAGTAACAGCTAAATCGTACGGTTTTAAAATATGTAGCATTTCTTCAATAGGTTTTCTTTTAAGCCCTGAAAATAAGATATGGACTTTATAGTCTTTAAAGCGACTATCAATATTGGTTTTAAGTTTTAGAATGGAATCAATATTATGCGCCCCATCTAAAATAATATTGTCTCCTAAATATTCAAATCTACCAGCCAATTTTGCCTTTTTCAAGCCCAATGTAATACTAATTTCATTAAGTTTAGAGTAGTCATTTTTTAGTAATAACGCAGTTTGAATGGCTAGGGCAGCATTGTCCATTTGATGATTACCGATCATTTGTATCTTTAGATTTTTAAAATGATAGGTGTCTGTGTTTAAATCAAAAGAATCTTTATGATAAGTAATATTAAAAGAGTGATGTAGGTGATAAATTGGACAAGATAGTTTATCTGCTTCTTGATAAAAAACATTTTTAACAGATGGTTCAGAAGAATTGAACACCAGTGGGACTTTCGGTTTTAAAGCACCAATTTTATGTTGTGCAATTTCGGTGAGAGTGTGACCAAGAGTATTTTCATGATCAAAGCTAATGGATGGACAAACAAGTACAAGTGGGTTGAAGACATTAGTTGAGTCAAAACTTCCACCAATTCCTGCCTCAATAATAACAATATCCATAGGTTCATAGTAAGCAAAGTAAATAAACATCATGAGACATAGTAGTTCAAACTCAGTTAGTCTTCCATAGAGTGTCTCAAGTTCAGTGATATTTTCTCTTATTTGATGAACCAATTGTAGTAACATTTTATCTGTTATTGGTTTACCATTGATAGCAATCCGTTCATTAAATTTAAGGATATACGGTGAGGTAAATGTACCCACATTATATCCACTTTCTGAAAAAATAGATTGAATAAATGTTGTTGTAGATCCTTTACCATTTGTGCCAACGACATGAATTGCTCTTATCATATGTTGGGGATTTCCATAAAATGATAGGTAGTGTTTTAATCGATTTAAATCGGGACGTCTTCCATTGGCTTTAAAAGAATGGATCCATTTGATAGCATCATTGCTTGAAATGGGGAAATTATTCATTGTGTGTTAGTGTCTTGGCTAGAATTTGTAGTCGTATCTGTGCTGTCTGTGTCTAAACTTGTTGCTGTTGTGCTAGCATCATCATTAGTCACAGAGCTACTAGAAGAATCTTCTGAATCTGAGTTATCATATTCAGATGCTGAATTACTGCTTTGATTTTCGGTTGTTGTTTGACTATTAGAGCTACTTTGTTCTTTTTGAACAATAATAGTTGTCGAACCAGATGTTTGACTTGTTTTTGATTCTTCACTTGAATGATTAAAAGCTTTTGAAATGGTTAATGACGCAACGATTATACTTAAAATACTACCAACTAAAGCAAGTGTTTTTTGAAGAGCAGTAAATCCTGATTGTAGGTGTTTACTTTTAGGTTTTACTGTTTTAGATTGGTTACGGCGTGAATAATTTTCAGACATATGGTTCTCCTTTACTAAATCTATTATATGATTTTATCTCAAAAAATGCTAAAAAAAATATTATAAAAAGGCTAGTTAGTCTATAATGTGTTATAATGAAAAAGATTGAAAAATAAGGACGGAAACATGATTTATTTTGATAATAGTGCGACAACAGCTCCCTATCCTGAAGTGCTTCAAACTTACCATGAGGTTTCTAATAAAATTATAGGAAATCCTTCAAGTTTGCATAATCTTGGGACAAGTTCAAGTCGTATTTTAGAGGCTAGTAGAAAACAAATTGCCGATTTGTTAGACGTTAGTTCTAGTGAAATCCTTTTTACTTCTGGTGGTACAGAAAGTGATAATTGGGCTATAAAAGGAATTGCGTTTGAAAAGAAATCGTATGGGAATCATATAATTGTATCAAGTATTGAACATCCTGCTGTTAAAGAATCTGCAAAATGGTTAGAAGATTTTGGATTTGAAGTGGATTTTGCTCCGGTTAACACTAAAGGTTTTGTAGATGTAGAAGTGTTTAAATCATTAATAAGACCAGAAACAATATTGGTTTCGATTATGGCTGTAAATAATGAAATTGGGTCTATTCAACCTATTCGAAAATTATCAACAATTTTAGAGGATTATCCTACTATCACTTTTCATGTAGATGCAGTTCAAGCAATTACAAAAATTCCTAGCTCTGATTTTTTGACAGAACGTGTGGATTTTGCAAGCTTTTCTGGTCATAAGTTTCATGGGGTTAGAGGAGTGGGTTTTCTTTATAAAAAATTGGGTAAGAGAATTACTCCACTACTGACTGGAGGGGGACAAGAATCAGACTTACGCTCAACAACAGAAAATGTTGCTGGAATTGCAGCAACTGCAAAAGCATTAAGACTTGCAATAGATAAGCAAGTAAATTGTGAGCAGATGATTGTGAAGTGCAAACATGTTTTATTAACTGCCTTAGAAGATTATGAGGATGTTATTTTGTTTTCAGGTGAAGCTGAGGACTACCTTCCCAATATTCTGACATTTGGCATTAAAGGAATTCGTGGGGAGGTATTGGTTCATGCTTTTGAAGAACATGAGATATACATTTCTACTACTAGTGCATGTTCATCAAAAGCAGGAAAACCTGCAGGCACCTTGCTTTCAATGGGAGTACCTAGCAAATTGGCCCAAACGGCTGTTAGAGTCAGTCTAGATAGTAGTAATACAATGGTTGAAGTCGAACAATTTTTAACCATTTTTAAACAAATTTATCAAAAAACAAAAAAAGTAAGAGGTTAAGATGCAGTATTCAGAAATTATGGTTCGATATGGTGAGTTATCAACAAAGGGGAAAAATAGAATGCGTTTTATTAATCGCTTAAAACGTAATATTGAAAATGTTTTAAGTGTTTATCCTGGCATTGTGGTAACCGCAGATAGAGATAGAGCTCATATATACCTTAAAGGAAATGATTATGCCATGGTTGCAGAAGACTTAAAAGTTATTTTTGGGATACAAGCGTTCTCACCTGTTTTTAAGATTGAAAAAAATATTGAGGTATTGAAGTCTTCTGTTCAAGAACTTATGACTGAAATTTATGAGGAAGGTTTAACGTTCAAAATTGCTAGTAAGAGAAGTGATCATCATTTCGAATTGGATAGTCGAGAGTTAAATCATACTTTGGGAGATGCAGTTTTTGAAGTATTGCCTCATATCAAAGCCAAAATGAAGTCGCCAGATGTTACTTTAAAAGTAGAAATTAGAGATGAAGCTGCTTATTTATCTTATGAGGAAATTAAAGGAGCAGGTGGTTTACCTGTTGGTACATCTGGTAAGGGAATGTTGATGCTATCGGGGGGGATAGATTCTCCTGTTGCAGGCTATCTAGCTTTAAAACGTGGTGTTAACATTGAAGCGGTACATTTTGCTAGTCCTCCTTACACAAGTCCAGGAGCTTTAAAAAAGGCTCAAGAACTGACTCGTAAATTGACAAAGTTTGGTGGAAATATCCAGTTTATTGAAGTACCTTTCACTGAAATTCAAGAAGAAATTAAAGCTAGGACTCCAGAAGCTTATCTTATGACTTTAACAAGACGATTTATGATGCGAATTACAGATCGTATTCGTGAACAAAGAAATGGCCTTGTTATAATTAATGGAGAGAGTCTCGGACAGGTAGCTAGTCAAACTTTGGAGTCTATGACTGCAATTAATGCTGTAACCACAACACCAGTTATAAGACCAGTGGTTACAATGGATAAACTAGAGATAATAGATATTGCTCAAAAAATAGATACTTTCGACATTTCAATACAACCCTTTGAAGATTGTTGTACAATTTTCGCTCCAGATAGACCAAAAACAAATCCTAAAATTAAAAATGTTGAGCAATATGAACAACGTTTAGACGTTGAAGGATTGGTTAATCGCGCTGTTGAAAATATAATCATTACAACGATAACACCTTCTCAAGAAAATGATGCCATTGATGATATGTTAGATTCAATTTTGTAAAGAGTTATATTACCAATTAGTCATATTAAAAATAACACCTCATCTTTTTTAAGTCCTAGACGGGGTGTTATTTTTAAAGATATAAGAATTGGGCTAGAGTCATTAGTAAAGGAATCGTGATCAATGATAAAATAGTTGTTAGAAGAACCAAACATGACCCGTATTTGTAGTCGCCACCAACCAAAGACTTGGCTTAATAAAGCTGTATTGAGAGCTGAAGGACTGATACTTGCAATGCTAAGAGAAAGTTTAATCGCTAGGTTAGATGTAGGTAATATCCAGATAAGTAATAAACTAAACAAACTAGTCACTATCATTCGTAAAATACTAGTGTAGTAGGCGGGTTTGTAGTAAAAAACTTCTTTGATTTTTATTTTGTAAAACTAACTTCCTAGAACAAGTGTAGCCAAAGGAGTATTTAATTGTGCAAAAATATTTACAGTATCTTTTAAAACATAAGGTATTTGGATTGGTAGTATAAATAGAAGTAACCCGATAAAAGTGGCAATTGCTACGGGATTTAGAATGGCTGACCTAAGATTTATTTTAGATGTATCGTTTGAAATCAGATAGATACCATAGGTCCATTGGCTAATTTGATTAGCAACGACGAAACCAGAAATATAAAAAACAGCATCTTGTCCTTCAACAGCAAGTGCCAGTGGAATTCCCATAAATACAACATTAGCAAAAATGGTAGCATATTTATCCGTTGTTCTATGTTTAGGTAAAAGTAAGTGGACTAGGAGTATGCGAATCAAGATAATAAAAAAAGAAAATAGAATAATTATTCCCAGTTCTATAAGAGATTTTAGATTAAAAGTACGAGATATGAACGAAGAAATAAATAGACTTGGTGCAACGAGCATGGTAAGTAGTTTTGAGAGATGATAAGTAACATCTTTTGTAAATATTTCTAATCTCATTAAGACGCACCCAATTGCCATCAGTAAAAATAGCACCATTAATTTTTGAAAAACAAGAGTAATAATAGTAATAATATTTCCTTTCAGTAAATTGTTTCATTATATCAAACCCATCATTATTTATATAGATTGTTGTTAAAAGATGTTAAGATAAATGATATAATAATTGTAACGGAGGTGTACGATGAAAAAAATAGGATTTGGGAAAACACTGATTGCCTGTGTATTGCTTATTATTACATGTTTAATCCTAGGCTTGTGGTATGATTTTTCAGGTGGTGGCCTAAAAAGTAGACAGGCTATAACTAATGATTCATCATCAGTTAAGACAGCACATGTGGTTGCAAATGGTGATATACTCATTCATGATATTTTATATATGAGCGCTCGAAAAGATGACGGTACCTATGATTTTGACCCGTACTTTAAATATGTAAAGTCTTGGATTTCGAAAGCTGATTTAGCAATTGGAGATTATGAGGGAACCATTAGTAAGGAAGTTCCTCTAGCAGGTTACCCATTGTTTAACGCACCAAGTAGTATTGCAACCACAATGAAAAATACAGGTTATGATGTTGCGGATATTGCGCATAACCATATTTTAGATTCATATTTATCAGGGGCTATTAATACAGTAGATGTTTTTAATTCTCTGGGGATTGATACGATAGGTGTTTACACTAAGAATAGAGATAAAGAGCCGATTTTAATTAAAAAGGTTAATGGAATAAAAATAGCAATTTTAGGTTATTCGTATGGATATAACGGTATGGAGGCAAACCTTACTAAATCTGAATATGAAAAGCACATGTCTGACCTTGATGAAAATAAGATAAAGGCTGATATAAAGCAAGCTGAAAAACAAGCTGATGTAACGATTGTTATGCCCCAAATGGGTGAAGAATATCATCTAAAACCGACAAATGAACAAGTTAAACTGTATCATAAAATGATAGATTGGGGTGCAGATGTTATTTTTGGTGGGCACCCACATGTCATTGAGCCTTCAGAAACATTGACGAAAGATGGAAATAAAAAGTTTATCATCTATTCTATGGGGAACTTTATTTCGAATCAACGCTTAGAAACAGTAGATGATATTTGGACTGAGAGAGGCTTATTAATGGATGTAGAATTTGAAAAGAAAGGACAAAAAACAATTGTCAAAACAGTCAAAGCACATCCAACAATTGTCTGGGCTCCAGAATCTGGTAAATATGCAACAGAAGGTTATGGAACATACGATTATCGAGTATTTGTTATGGAAGATGTTATTAAAGGTGGAAAATACCGTCATTTACTAGATGATAAGATGAAAGAGCGTGTTGATGAGGCTTATAGTCAAGTTAAGGATTTGGTTAATTTGAAATGGAAGTAAGAAAATTGATTAATCCAATGAAGTCTAAGAAGTTTTTTATTGCAAGAGTATATAAAAAGTGATAAAATATAAATGTTGACTATATGCACAGCCTGTGCAACCGCTCCGAAATTGTAATTAAAGCAGATTTATTCTCACAATAAAAGGCGAGTCTTCACAGAGGGAAACCTCTAGAAAAAAATTTATAGGAGGTGCATAATGAGCACATATGCAATCATTAAAACTGGTGGAAAACAAGTTAAAGTTGAAGTAGGTCAAGCTATCTACGTTGAAAAACTTGATGTTGAAGCAGGAGCAGAAGTAACTTTTGAGGAAGTTGTTCTTGTAGGTGGAGAAAAAACTGTTGTTGGTACTCCTTTAGTATCAGGAGCAACTGTAGTTGGAACTGTTGAAAAACAAGGAAAACAAAAGAAAGTTGTTACTTTCAAATATAAACCTAAAAAAGGTAGCCACCGTAAACAAGGTCATCGTCAACCTTATACAAAAGTTGTTATCAACGCTATCAACGCTTAATTTAGGTTATAGCACATGATTCAAGCAAACATTACAGTAGATGCTAAGGGGTATCAAACAATTGAGTTATCTGGACATGCAGCTAGTGGTGAATATGGCTTTGATGTTATGTGTGCGTCTGTCTCTGTATTAGCTTTTAATTTTGTTAATTCTATAGCAGAGCTGACAAGTATCGAACCGATTTTACAAATCGTAGACGAGGGTGGTTTTCTCGTAGTAGAAAGACCAGATTTTACAAGTAAAAATCAATATCAGGTTTGGGAAATTTTATTTTCATCTTTAGTTATTGGATTAGAAAATTTATCTGAAAATGCATCACAATATGTTGCAAAACCTGTTATAACAAATGTATTCAACGGAGGAAATAATAATGATTAGACTTAATCTTGAAAACTTACAATACTTCGCCCACAAAAAAGGTGGAGGTTCTACATCAAATGGACGTGATTCACAAGCTAAACGTTTAGGTGCTAAAGCTGCCGATGGTCAAACTGTATCAGGTGGTTCAATTCTTTACCGTCAACGTGGAACACATATCTATCCAGGAGCTAATGTAGGTCGTGGTGGAGATGATACACTTTATGCTAAAGTTGAAGGTGTAGTTCGTTTTGAACGTAAAGGTCGCGATAAGAAACAAGTTTCTGTTTATCCAATCGCTAAATAATAAACAAAAAAGCTTCTACAGAATGTAGATGCTTTTTTGTTTATGGACTATGATTTTTTAGGTAATACAATGTCTTTACTTTTTGTTATAATAGTAGTAATTTGAACTATTGGAGAACAAGATGAATATACAACAACTCCGCTATGTTGTAGCGGTTGCAAATAATGGAACGATTAGAGAAGCAGCAGTGAAATTGTTTCTTAGTCAACCGAGTTTATCTGTCGCGATTAAGGATTTGGAAGAAGAATTAGGATTTCAGATTTTTTCAAGAACAACAACGGGTACAGTCTTGACTAGACAAGGTATGATTTTTTATGAAAAAGCATTAGAAATGGTTAAAGATTTTGATAGTTTTGAAAAATACTTCTCAAAACCTGATGACAATAGAAGTGACTTTTCAATTGCTAGTCAGCATTATGATTTTTTGGTTCCCTTACTTGTAGAATTTTCTAGAGAATATCCAGACTACACGGATATCAGTGTATTAGAGGCAACTACAATTCAAATTTTGGATCATGTAGCACAGGGAGAAAGTCAAATTGGTATTATTTATATTAATAATCGCAATTATAAAGGATTATCTAAACGTATGGAAAGTTTAGGGTTAGAAATGGTTGATCTTTTGCCTTTTAAAACCCATATATACCTTTCAAAAGTCCATCCACTCGCACAAAATAAAACTATATTTCCTCATGAATTAAAGGGTTTACCTTTAGTTCGTTTTTCACAGGAAAAAGATGAATACCTTTATTATTCTGAAAATTTGATGGATACTACTGATAGTCCAATGGTATTTAATGTAATGGATAGAGCTACTTTAAATGGTATTTTAGAGAGAACGCTGGCTTTTTCTACAGGTTCAGGACTTTTGGATAGCATGAGTTTTAATGGTATTGTGACTATTCCTTTAGAAGATGATTTAGATAATAAGTTAGTTTACGTTAAGCGTTCAAATGAACATTTATCATCATGTGCTTTGAAATTTATAGAGTTAATGAAAGATTATTTCAAGCGTTATAATCCAAAGGAGTTAAAATGAGGAAATATTTATTAATTTTAGTAACATGTAGTTTAATTTGTTTGGATCAAATACTAAAGTTATTTATTGTAAAAAATTTTCAATTAGGAGAGACTAAGTCTGTTTTAAATGGTGTATTTAGCTTTACATATCTGAGAAACTATGGTGCTGCTTTTTCAATATTACAGAATCAAACTATATTGTTCACAGTAATTACAATTGTAATTGTCGGTTCAGCAAGTTATTATCTCATGAAGCAAAAATCTACAAATTTTTTATTAGATATGAGTCTAATTTTGATTATTTCAGGCGGTTTGGGCAACTTTATTGATCGTATAAGAATTGGTTATGTAATTGATATGATTGATTTAGATTTTATGAATTTTGCGATTTTTAATCTTGCAGATTCTTTTTTGACAATAGGTGTTATCTTGTTATTTATTATGTTTTGGAAAGAAGAAAAGTATGGAAATAGTAATTAAAGAATCTGGAAATCGTCTTGACAAAGCTGTCTCTGACAGTACCGAATTATCAAGGAGTCAAGCTAATGATCTGATTAAATTAGGAAAGATTCTTGTTAATGGTCAAGTTAAAAAAGCTAAATACAGTGTCCAGGAGGGAGATGTTATATCATATGAAATTCCAAATGAAGAATTTTTGGAATTTCTCCCTGAAAACCTAGCTATTGAAATTATTTATGAGGATGATGATGTTGCTATTGTCAACAAAGCTCAAGGAATGGTTGTACACCCTTCTGCAGGTCATCCAAATGGAACATTGGTTAATGCTTTACTTTATCATGTGAAAGATCTGTCATCTATAAATGGGGTTATTCGTCCAGGTATTGTCCATAGGATTGATAAAGATACTTCAGGTTTATTAATGATCGCCAAAAATGATAAAGCACATCAGTCTTTAGCTGAAGAATTAAAAAATCAGAAATCTTTAAGACAGTATTGGGCTATTGTTCATGGTAATTTACCTAATGATAGAGGAGTTATAGAAGCTCCGATTGGCAGAAGTGAAAAAGATAGAAAGAAACAGGCGGTAACTGCAAAAGGAAAAGATGCTTTAACACGTTTTCAAGTTTTAGAGCGTTTTGGAGATTACACATTGGTAGAATTGACCCTAGAGACTGGAAGAACACATCAAATCCGTGTTCATATGGCTTATATTGGTCATCCGATTGCTGGGGATAATCTATATGGTCCAAGAAAAACTTTGAAGGGGAAAGGTCAGTTTTTACATGCAAAAACTTTAGGATTTACTCATCCTAAAACTGGTGACTTATTAACATTTACATCAGATCTTCCACAAATTTTTTCTGAAACATTAGACAAATTGAGAATATCAAGTAATAAATAAGCAGTCTATCTTGCTAAAAAGTAATTAATTTGGTATACTTTTAAAAATGAAAAATCCTTTAAAACTGTCCCGTGAGGCAGGCAAGGAGAGACAAAGTTAGCTGTGCCTTTTTGTGCACAAAAATTAGTAGGTTCTCCTTGTGTAACAAGGAGATTTTTTATTGTAGAGAGGATTATTATGAAAACTAAAGAAATTTTAGATGATATTACAATGAAACGTGCTATAACTCGTATAACTTATGAGATTATTGAGCGAAATAAAACAGTTGAAAATATTGTTTTAGCTGGTATTAAGACAAGAGGTGTTTTTATAGCAAAACGCATTCAAGAACGTTTAAAACAACTTGAAGGTGTGGATGTACCTGTTGCAGAGTTGGATATAAAGCCATTTAGAGATGATGTAAAAGTAGAAGAAGATACATCAGTAATTCCATCAGATGTTACTGATAAAGATGTAATTTTAATTGATGATGTTCTTTACACTGGTCGTACCATTCGAGCAGCTATTGATAACCTAGTAAGTGTTGGTCGTCCATCACGTGTTAGTCTTGCAGTTTTGGTGGATAGAGGTCATCGTGAGCTTCCTATTCGACCGGATTATGTCGGAAAAAATATTCCAACAAGTGCAGTTGAAGAAATTGTTGTTGAAGTTGTTGAATGTGATGGACGTGATTGCGTCAGCATTGTAGACCCTAGTTAAAGGAGTGATTTTAAATAATGGATAATATTAGATATGATGTAAATGAGAAGCCAAAGACAGGCTTATTACTAGGGCTTTCTTTCCAGCATTTGTTTGCAATGTTTGGTGCAACTGTATTAGTGCCAATCTTGGTTGGAATTGACCCATCTATTGCATTATTTTCAAGTGGATTAGGTACTTTAGCTCACTTATCTGTTACAAAATATAAAATCCCTGCTTATATGGGGTCAAGTTTTGCTTATATTGCTACAATGCAAACCTTGATGAAAACAGATGGTATTGGTGCAGTCGCTCAAGGAGCTATTGCTGGTGGACTTGTTTATTTTATTGTGGCAATTATTGTTAAATTTTCAGGAAATAATTGGATTGATAAAATCTTGCCTCCAATTGTTGTGGGTCCAATCATTATTGTTATTGGGCTTAGTTTAGCGGTCACTGCAGTTAATGATGTGATGCTTAAAAATGGTGAATACAATTTTACCTATCTGATTATTGGCTTAGTGACTTTATTATCTGTCATTTTACTTAACGTTTATGGTAAAAATATTTTTAGTGTTATTCCGATTTTATTAGGTCTTATATTTGGTTATGTTTTTGCTTTATTAGTTGGTACGGTTACTCATGAACAAATCGTTGATTTTTCAAAAGTTGTTTCAAGTCCTTGGATTCAATTACCAAGTTTTAACGTCTTATTTGCAAGTTACTCATTTAAACTTTATCCAAGTGCAATTTTAACTATGGCACCAATTGCTTTTGTAACAATGACAGAACATTTTGGGCATGTTATGGTATTAAATAGTTTAACTGGACGTGATTTCTTTAAGGAGCCTGGTCTTGATAAAACCTTGATGGGTGATGGTTTAGCACAGATTATCGCAGGATTCTTTGGAGCACCACCAGTAACATCCTACGGTGAAAATATTGGTGTAATGGCATTGAATAAAATTTATTCAGTATATGTGATTGCCGGAGCGGCAATTATCGCAATCGTAATGAGCTGTATCGGTAAAGTTTCAGCACTTTTATCATCAATTCCAACACCAGTTTTAGGTGGAATCTCTATTGCTCTATTTGGTGTTATTGCATCAAGTGGACTTAAAATTTTAGTTGAAAATCGTGTTGATTTTGATAATAAAAAGAATCTTTTAATTGCTAGTGTTATTTTAGTATCAGGAATTGGTGGTTTGATGTTACAAATTAACGGCCTCCAAATTACCGGTGTAGCCTTCTCAACTATTTTGGGAATTATTTTATATCAAATCTTGCCAGAAAAGGAATAAGCCATGTCAATAAATAGTCACTCATTTGCCTTAAAACACCTTGTTAGTATGGAACAATTGTCTCAAGATGATGTTCTTAATTTAGTACAAAATACCTTATCGTTTAAAAATGGAGAAGCTCAGTTTAAGCTTACTCAACAGAAATTTGTAGCGAATCTTTTTTTTGAATCTTCAACAAGAACTCATAAATCTTTTGAAGTCGCGGAAAAAAAGTTAGGTTTTGATGTTATTGAATTTGATGCGAGTACAAGTTCTGTCAATAAAGGAGAAACTTTATACGATACAGTTTTGACAATGAGTGCTATTGGTGTTGCTGTTTGTGTTATTCGTCATCCAGAAGTTGATTATTATAATAGCCTTATACAGAGCTCAGGAATTAAATGCGCCATTGTTAATGGTGGTGATGGTTCTGGTCAACACCCCAGTCAAAGCCTTTTAGATTTGGTGACTATTTATGAAGAATTTGGCCATTTTGATGGTTTAAAAATTGCGATTTCTGGAGATATCACACATTCTAGAGTGGCAAAATCAAATATGGATATATTAAAACGTTTAGGTGCCCAAATTTATTTTACAGGTCCTAGTGATTGGTACTCTGAAGAATTTAATCAGTATGGAGAATACATTGATATTGATGAAGTTATCTCTGAACTTGATGTATTAATGCTACTACGTGTTCAACATGAAAGACATGATGGTCAAAAGACATTTTCAAAAGAAGGTTACCATGATAAGTATGGTCTTACTAAAGAACGCTATGAAAAACTTTCTGATAAAGCTATTATAATGCACCCTGCCCCGGTTAATCGAGATGTTGAAATCGCTGATTCTTTAGTCGAGTCAGATAAATCACGAATTGTAAAGCAAATGGAGAATGGTGTTTTTACAAGAATGGCAATTTTAGAAGCTATTGTTAATGGAAATAAAAGTATTTAAAGTGAGGAGAATACTATGACGAAAAGACTTTTAATCTTAGAAGATGGAACTATTTTTGAAGGGAAGGCCTTTGGAGCTGACTTAGATGTAACTGGTGAAATTGTTTTTAATACTGGGATGACAGGGTATCAAGAGTCTATCACTGACCAGTCGTATAATGGGCAAATTTTAACTTTTACGTATCCTTTGGTTGGAAATTATGGAATTAATCGTGATGACTACGAATCAATTACACCGACTTGTAAAGGAGTAGTTGTTAGTGAGAATACGAGACGTGCTAGTAATTGGCGCAATCAAATGACTTTAGATGAATTTCTAAAATCAAAAAACATACCTGGAATCTCTGGAATTGATACAAGAGCCTTAACTAAAATTATTCGTCATCACGGAACAATGAAAGCTACAATAGCAAATTCAGCTGATGATATTAATCATATTCAAGATCAATTAAAAGCAACTGTTCTTCCTACTAATAATATTGAACAAGTATCAACAAAAACAGCCTATCCAGCTCCGGGTATTGGTAAAAACATTGTATTAGTTGACTTTGGGTTAAAGCATTCTATCTTACGAGAATTTTCTAAACGAAAATGTAATATAAATGTTGTTCCATATACGACAAGTGCAGTAGAGATTCTAAGTCTCAATCCTGATGGTATCATGTTATCAAATGGACCTGGGGACCCCGAAGATATTCCAGAAGCATTAGAGATGATTCGTGGTGTCCAAGGGAAAATTCCACTTTTTGGAATTTGTATGGGACATCAACTATTTGCATTAGCAAATGGTGCAAAAACGTATAAGATGAAGTTTGGTCATAGAGGATTTAACCATGCAGTTCGTGAAGTTGCAACAGGACGCGTTGATTTTACCAGTCAAAATCATGGTTTTGCAGTCAGTAGAGAAGATTTACCAGATTGTCTCTTAATTACCCATGAAGAAATCAACGATGGTTCAATTGAGGGGGTTAGGCATAAGGATTATCCAGCCTTTTCTGTTCAATACCATCCAGATGCTGCACCTGGTCCTCATGATGCATCATATTTATTTGATGAATTTTTAGAAATGATTGATGCTTTTCAAAAAAAGTAAAAGATGAAAACAAATAGTTGTCTATAGTGAATAGGAGAATAAGATGCCAAAACGTTCAGACATTAAAAAAATTATGGTAATTGGTTCAGGTCCAATTATTATTGGTCAAGCTGCTGAATTTGATTATGCTGGAACACAAGCCTGTTTAGCATTAAAAGAAGAAGGGTATAGCGTTGTTTTAGTAAACTCTAATCCTGCGACTATTATGACCGATAAAGAGATTGCTGATAAGGTTTATATTGAGCCTATTACAGTTGAATTTGTGAGTCGTATTTTACGTAAGGAAAGACCAGATGCCTTATTACCAACATTAGGTGGTCAAACTGGATTAAACATGGCTATGGAACTCTCTAAATTAGGGATTCTAGATGAACTTGGTGTAGAATTATTGGGAACTAAATTATCTGCAATTGACCAAGCTGAGGATAGAGATTTATTCAAGAAATTAATGGAGGACCTTGATCAACCTATTCCTGAATCTGAAATTGTGAATACTGTATCAGAAGCTCTTGAATTTGCAGAAAAAATTGGCTACCCTGTAATTGTTCGTCCAGCCTTTACCTTAGGAGGTACAGGTGGAGGTATGTGTGCAAATGAGGTTGAATTACGTGAAATTGCAGAAAATGGGTTGAAATTATCACCTGTTACTCAGTGTTTGATTGAACGCTCTATTGCTGGTTATAAGGAAATAGAATATGAGGTAATGCGTGATGCTGCAGACAATGCTTTAGTTGTTTGTAATATGGAAAACTTTGACCCAGTTGGTATACATACCGGAGATTCTATTGTATTTGCTCCGACACAAACCTTATCTGATACAGAGAATCAAATGCTGCGTGATGCCAGTTTAAGTATTATACGAGCTCTCAAAATTGAGGGTGGGTGTAATGTCCAACTGGCTTTAGACCCAAATAGTTTTAACTACTATGTTATTGAAGTTAATCCACGTGTATCACGTTCTTCAGCCTTGGCTTCTAAGGCTACAGGATATCCAATTGCTAAATTAGCAGCTAAGATTGCAGTTGGTTTAACTTTGGATGAGATGATTAATCCTGTAACGAGAACTACTTATGCAATGTTTGAACCTGCTTTAGACTATGTTGTTGCTAAAATTCCACGATTTCCTTTTGATAAATTTGAAAATGGAGAACGTCGTTTAGGAACACAAATGAAGGCAACTGGTGAAGTTATGGCGATTGGTCGTAACATTGAAGAATCACTTTTAAAAGCTTGTCGTTCGTTGGAAATTGGTGTTTACCATAATGAAATTGAAGAATTAGCTCAAGTTTCTGATGATGTATTAGTTGAAAAGATAGTTAAAGCACAAGATGATCGATTGTTTTATTTATCAGAAGCAATACGTCGAGGTTATACTATTGAAGAGCTAGCTGAGTTAACTAAGATTGATATTTTCTTCTTAGATAAATTACTTCACATTGTTGAGATAGAGCAAGATTTAGCAACTCACAAAGGTTCTAAAGATAGTTTACGTGAAGCAAAGCGTAATGGTTTTTCAGATAAGAAAATTGCTAATATTTGGGAAATGTCTGAAAATGAGATCCGTCAATTCAGAATTGAGAATAATATTATTCCAGTTTATAAAATGGTTGACACCTGTGCGGCTGAATTCGATTCATCTACACCATATTTTTATTCTACATATGAGTGGGAAAATGAGTCTACAAAATCTGATAAGGAATCTATTTTAGTTTTAGGTTCAGGACCAATACGTATTGGTCAAGGTGTTGAGTTTGACTATGCTACTGTTCATTCTGTAAAAGCTATTCAAGCCGCTGGTTATGAAGCGATAATTATGAATTCTAATCCTGAAACGGTTTCAACTGATTTTTCTGTTTCAGATAAGCTTTATTTTGAACCATTGACTTTGGAAGATGTGATGAATGTCATTTCTTTAGAACAACCAAAAGGGGTTATCGTACAATTTGGTGGTCAGACTGCAATCAACCTAGCAGAACCACTTTCTAATGCAGGTGTTACTATTTTAGGAACCCAAGTTAAAGATTTAGATAGAGCTGAGGATAGGGACTTATTTGAACAAGCTTTGAAAGAACTTGACATTCCACAGCCACCTGGTCATATTGCAACAAATGAAGAAGAAGCAGTTGAAGGGGCAAGAGAGATTGGTTTTCCTGTTTTAGTACGACCATCTTATGTTTTAGGTGGACGTGCTATGGAAATAGTAGAAAATGAAGATGATCTTAGAAGCTATATGCGTACAGCTGTAAAAGCTAGTCCTGATCATCCAGTACTAGTAGATTCATACATTGTTGGACGTGAATGTGAAGTGGATGCGATTTCGGATGGCCAACGCGTACTTATCCCAGGGATTATGGAACATATTGAACGTGCAGGTGTCCATTCAGGAGATTCTATGGCAGTCTATCCGCCACAAACATTATCACAGAATATTAAAAATACTATTGAAGATTACACTAAAAAATTAGCCAAAGGTTTGAACTGTATTGGAATGATGAATATCCAATTTGTCATTAAGGATGAAACTGTTTATGTTATTGAAGTAAATCCAAGGGCAAGTCGTACGGTACCATTTTTATCTAAAGTAACAGATATTCCAATGGCTCAAGTAGCAACTCAACTTATTTTAGGTAAGAGCTTAGAAGATTTAGGATATGAGGATGGTCTTTTTCCAGAAAGCTCAGAAGTTCATGTTAAAGCACCAGTATTTTCATTTACAAAATTGGCTAAGGTGGATAGCTTATTAGGACCGGAAATGAAGTCTACTGGTGAGGTTATGGGTTCAGATTTAACATTAGAAAAAGCTTTATATAAAGCTTTTGAGGCTTCATATTTCCATCTACCATCTTATGGCAACGTTGTTTTTACTATTGCTGATGATAATAAGGTTGAAGCTTTAGAATTAGCTAAGCGTTTTTCAAACATTGGCTATAGCATCTTAGCAACAGAAGGTACTGCTAAATTCTTTGAACAAAATGGTTTAACTCCACTTAGAGTAGATAAAGTTGGAGAGACTAATGAAATGGATATACCAACTTTAGTTCGAAAGGGAAAAGTTCAAGCTATTATTAATACAGTTGGAACAAAACGTACTTTTGATGAGGATGGTCAGATTATTCGTAGTTCTGCAATTGAGCATGGTATTCCACTATTTACAGCTCTTGATACAGCTAATGCCATGTTAAGTGTTTTAGAAAGTAGAGGATTTTTAATCAAAGCTATTTAAAAAAACTGGGATTACCCCAGTTTTTTTATTAGTATGACAGAAATGTAAGAAATAGCTCAATAATTTAGTTTATAATATATATTAAATAATTTGTTGACATGCAAACTAATCTTTAGTACAATTGTCTTAAATAAGTAATACAAAAAAGGAGTCATAGCATGAGGTCAGAAAAAAAGAAAAAATTCTCTAAAAAAACAAAATGGATTACTTCTATTGCAGCAGGAATTTTGGTAGTTTCTGTCGGAGGATTATTGTGGGTTAAAGATCATAAGGGAGCAGAAAAGGCTAGTTATTATTACACTAGTACGACTGTTGGTGAAGGCTCTATTTCATCGTCTACTTTGTTATCTGGGAATGTTAAAGCAGTGTCTGAACAGTATGTTTATTTTGACTCAAGTAAGGGCTCCAGTGCAACACCTACAGTTTCAGTTGGTGATGAGGTAGTTAAGGGACAACAGTTAGTGCAGTATGATAAAACAACAACGCAGGCTGCTTATGATACTGCTGTTAGGAATCTAAATAAAGTTGGTCGTCAAATTAATAATTTAACAACTTACGGTATTTCACCAACAACACAAACAAGTACTGATGAGGAAACAGGAGAAACCCAAACAACAACAGTTGCTCCATCTGCTCAAGCAGTAACAAGTTATAATCAACAATTACAGGATTTAAATGACAATTATGCAGATGCGCAAGCTGAGGTAAATAAAGCACAAGAGGCACTTAATCAAACGATTATTTTAAGTGATATTGATGGTAAAGTTGTCGAAGTAAATCAATCTATTGACCCAAGTTCTAAGTCAAGTCAAACTATTGTTCATGTGGCAACTGAAGGACAACTACAAATTCAAGGTACCTTATCTGAATATGATTTAGCAAATATTCATCCTGATGAAGAAGTTAAGATTAAGTCAAAAGTCTATCCAGATAAAGAATGGACAGGAAAAATTTCTTACGTTTCAAATTATCCAAAAGAAAATGCTTCAGGAACAGATAATTCTTCATCAGGAGGAGCTAGTTATGAATATAAGGCAGATATTACAAGTGATGTTGACGTCTTAAAACAAGGATTTAGTGTCTCTGTTGAGGTTATAAATGCTAACAAATTTAAGTTAGTTCCTGTTAATGCGGTAGTTACTAGTGGTAAAAAACATTATGTCTGGCTATATGATAGCAAAACGAAGAAAGTTAAAAGAGCAGAAGTTAGTTTAGGTAAGGCAGATGCAACTCAACAAGAAATTACAAATGGTGTAGAGTTAAATCAAGAAATTATTGCTAACCCTAATAATGATTTGAAAGATAATCAAAAAATTGAAGATCTGACACCTGCTGATGTAACTAGTAAAGAATAGAGGTGGGTTAATGAGTGAAGAAAAAAGAGTTTTAATTAAACTTCACAATATCGTTAAGTCTTATAAAAATGGCAATCAAGAGTTGGAGGTTCTAAAAGGAATTGATTTAACAGTTTATGAGGGAGATTTTTTGGCTATCATGGGTCCCTCAGGTTCAGGAAAATCAACATTGATGAATATTATTGGTCTGTTGGATAGACCTACAAAGGGAGACTATTCCTTAAATGGACAAAAGGTAGAAAATTTAAAAGAAAAAAAGTTAGCACAAGTTCGAAATGAGGAAATTGGCTTTGTCTTTCAACAATTTTTCTTATTATCAAAATTAAATGCCTTACAAAATGTTGAACTTCCTTTAATTTATGCTGGTGTGCCTCTTTCAAAACGTAAGGATTTAGCTGTTCAATTTTTAGAAAAAGTTGAACTAGGTAATCGTGTCAAACATCTGCCATCAGAATTATCAGGTGGTCAAAAACAACGTGTTGCTATTGCAAGGGCTTTGGTTAATAATCCGTCAATCATTTTGGCTGATGAGCCAACAGGTGCCTTGGATACAAAGACAGGTGAACAAATTATGGAATTATTGACAGGATTAAATGCAGAGGGGAAAACAATTATCATGGTCACACATGAACCCGAAATTGCAAATTATGCTAAACGTAAGATTGTGATTCGTGATGGCGAAGTTACCGCAGATACGACTGATAGTATTAAAATTTAAGAAGGAGCATCTTTATGGAAAATTGGAAATTTGCAATTAGTTCCATCATGGGACATAAAATGCGTGCTTTCTTAACTATGTTAGGGATAATTATTGGTGTAGCTGCTGTTGTTTTGATTATGGGTCTTGGTAATGGTTTACGTAAACAAGTTACAGATTCATTATCTGGAAATAAGAAAGAAATACAGCTCTATTTTCAACCTAATACGGATGAGGAACAAAATAGTGGTACTAATTTTGATGTTGTGAATGAGCCTGATCAAGTGGTAAAGACTGAATGGTTAGATGAAATTGTTAAAACGATACCAGGGATAAAAACATACTACGTTACAAATGGTAGCTCAGAAACAATTTCTTATCAAGATAAAAAATTTAATAATGCGAATATATCCGGAGTTAGTTATAACTATTTTTCGGCAAAAAAATTTAAGTTACTAGCTGGGAGACAATTACAAAATTATGATTATACAAATTTTTCTAGAATTATTATGATTGATTCTGTTTTGTCTGAAAAACTCTTTTCAAGTAATGAAGATGCATTAAACAAAGTTGTCAATGTTGGTAACAAAGATTATTTGGTTGTTGGTGTTTATAAGTCAGAAGAGTCAACAGTTAGTATTGGTAATGGTCTGAGTGGTACTGCTATCATGACAAACACACAAGTTGCACGAGAATATCGCACAACTGAAGTTAGTCAGATATTTTTAACTATTAGTAATGTTAAAGATGGTAATCGAATTGGTGAAGACGCGGCTAGTCTATTAACTAAACTTGCTAGTCCCAAAAATGGGAAATACAAAACAGTTGATTTGACAGAAGTTATTTCAGAGTTTAATAAGAGTTTTGGGATTATAACAACAGTTATTGGTTCAATTGCAGGAATTTCGTTATTAGTTGGTGGTATTGGTGTTATGAATATTATGCTTGTATCAGTTACGGAAAGAACTCGTGAAATTGGTCTTAGAAAAGCCTTGGGAGCAACACGACGAAAAATTTTAACACAATTTTTAATTGAATCTATTGTTCTTACAGCCTTAGGAGGACTTATTGGTTTAGCAATAGCTGCTGTTTTGATTCCTATTATATCAAATGTATTGCAAATTCAGGCAAGAGTATCATTAGATGTTGCTTTCATTAGTATACTGTTTTCAGCATCTATTGGGATTATTTTTGGAATTCTACCAGCGAATAAAGCAAGTAAATTGGATCCGATTGAAGCTCTCAGATATGAATAAAAAAGGTGTCAAGATTTTTTCTTGACACCTTTTGTTTTTTTGATATAATAGACTAAGTAATAGCTAGACTATTAGTTAAAAAAGAAGAAAGAAAAGAGATTATTTTAAAATGGCAGTAAAAATCCGTTTAACTCGTATGGGTTCTAAAAAGAAACCTTTCTACCGTATTAACGTAGCAGATTCACGTGCTCCACGTGATGGACGTTTTATCGAAACAGTTGGAACTTACAATCCACTTGTTGCAGAAAACCAAGTAACACTTAAAGAAGACCGAGTTCTTGACTGGTTATCAAAAGGTGCTCAACCATCTGATACAGTTCGTAATATCTTCTCAAAAGCTGGAATTTTAACAAAATTCCACGAGCAAAAATTCTCAAAATAATAAAAGCCTATGGATACCATTGAAAATCTTATTATAGCTATTGTGAAACCTTTGATTTCACAACCAGATAATTTAATTATTAAAATCATCGATACACCTGAATTTATGGAGTATCATCTTGATTTAGATGTACAAGATATTGGTCGTGTTATCGGAAAAAAAGGTCGAACGATTACAGCCATAAGATCGATTGTTTATTCGGTACCAACTACAGGAAAAAAAGTAAGACTCGTTATTGATGAGAAATAATAAAAAGAATCAAACATTATTTGATTCTTTTTTGTTGCCTAAATTTGCCTTTGTTTAATTTTTTGATAAAACATGATAAAATAGACATATTATAGACAATTGGAGAAACAATGGAATATTTTAATGTTGGCAAAATTGTTAATACTCAAGGCTTACAAGGTGAGATGAGGGTATTAAGTGTATCAGATTTTACAGAAGAAAGATTTAAAAAAGGAACTATTTTGGCCCTTTTCGATGTGCAAAATAATTATGTTCAAGATATTGAGATTGCTAGTCATCGAAAACAGAAAAACTTTGATATTGTAAAATTTAAGGGGATGTACCATATAAATGATATTGAGAAGTTTAAAAATTTCTCATTAAAAGTTGGTTTGGACCATCTAACGGAACTAGAAGATGGGGAATTCTATTATCATGAGATTATTGGTTTAGAGGTTTATGAAAAAGAAATTTTTCTTGGAACTGTAAAAGAAATTTTGCAACCTGGTGCAAATGATGTTTGGGTAGTGCATCGAAAAGGAAAAAAAGATTTACTTCTTCCTTATATTCCATCAGTAGTTTTAAATGTTGATGTTAAGAATGGTAGAGTTAATGTTGAACTTATGGAAGGTTTAGATGATGAAAATTGATATTTTAACACTCTTTCCGGAAATGTTTGCACCTTTAGAACATTCAATTGTTGGTAAAGCTGTGGAAAAGGGTCTATTAGATATCACATATCATAATTTTAGGGAAATTGCTGAGAAGGCAAGACATGTAGATGACGAGCCCTATGGAGGAGGACAAGGTATGTTGCTCCGAGCTCAACCAATATTTGACACGATTGAAAAAATAAAAGCTACTAAACCTCGTATCATTTTACTTGATCCTGCGGGTGAGACCTTCTCACAAAAAAAAGCAGAAGAATTAGCACAAGTAAGTGAACTGATTTTTATATGTGGGCATTACGAAGGCTATGATGAACGTATAAAATCATTAGTAACGGACGAAATATCCTTAGGAGATTTTGTCCTAACTGGTGGTGAGTTAGCAGCTATGACGATGATTGATGCGACAGTTAGATTGGTTCCAGAAGTTATTGGTAAACAAGAAAGTCATCAGGAAGATAGTTTTTCATCGGGATTATTAGAATATCCACAATATACTAGACCATATGATTACAGAGGGATGAAGGTTCCAGATGTTCTGATGAGTGGTCATCATGAAAATATTCGTAAGTGGCGTTTACAAGAAAGTTTAAAAAAGACGTATCTGAGAAGACCGGATTTGTTAGAAAACTATCCTTTTACAGAAGAAGAAACTATCCTTTTAGAATCCATCAAAAAAGAGCTTGATATAGAGTGAAATAGAAGAGGGAATACATATGGAAGATAAGAAAATTTATGATATTACAATTGTTGGCGGTGGTCCTGTTGGTTTATTTACAGCTTTTTATGCTGGATTACGTGGGGTTTCTGTCAAAATTATTGAAAGTTTATCAGAATTAGGTGGCCAACCAGCTATTTTATATCCTGAGAAATATGTCTATGATATTCCAGCTTTTCCAGCAATAAAAGCCAAGGATTTAGTGAAAAATTTATTAGAACAACTTGAACGTTTTAAAGATAATACAACCATCTGTTTAAAAGAGGAAGTCCAATCTTTTTCAAAATCAGATGATATTTTTACCATTCAAACGAATAAACAAACTCACTTTAGCCGTTCGATTATTTTGACATGTGGTAATGGAGCATTTGCACCTCGAAAATTAGGTCTTTTAAATGAAGATAACTATTCAAATACAAACTTATTTTATAATGTCTCCGATTTAGATCAGTTTAGTGGAAAAGATGTGGTTATCTGTGGTGGCGGAGATTCTGCAGTTGACTGGGCATTACATTTAGAAAAAATTGCAAAAAGCGTGACGATTGTTCATCGTAGAGATACTTTTAGGGCACATGAATATAGTGTTAGCCTATTGGAGCAATCAAGTATAAAAACATTAACACCCTATGTTCCAATTGCTCTTGAGGGCAATGAAACATATTGTAAATCACTTACCCTTCAAAAAGTAAAGACAAATGAAAACTTAACTTTACCTTTGGATAGTTTGATTGTTAGCTTTGGTTTCTCAAACTCCAATAAATTTTTGAAGACTTGGGGATTAGATTATAAACGCTCTAGTATTTTAGTTAATCATTTGATGCAAACTAGTCAAGAAGGTATTTTTGCAATTGGGGATGCCGCTGATTATGAAGGAAAAGTAGATTTGATTGCTACTGGATTTGGTGAAGCTCCTTTGGCTATATCACAAGCTATTCATTATATTTATCCTGAGAGGGATAATCGTTTAGTACATTCAAGTTCAATTATTACGGATTAATGGTCTTAATTTTTGAAAATTAAGATTTTAGTAGATTTTTTTCATTATTTTTTGTAAAATAGAAAAAGTAAATATTGGCAATGTCCAAAAATAAAAGGAGACTATATCAAAATGGTAAAATTAGTATTTGCACGTCATGGTGAGTCTGAATGGAATAAAGCAAACCTTTTTACAGGTTGGGCTGACGTAGACCTTTCAGAAAAAGGAACACAACAAGCAATTGATGCAGGTAAATTAATTAAAGAAGCAGGAATTGAATTTGACCTTGCTTTCACATCAGTGCTTAAACGTGCTATTAAAACAACTAATCTTGCTCTTGAAGCATCAGATCAATTATGGGTACCAGTTGAAAAATCTTGGCGTTTAAACGAACGTCATTATGGTGGTTTAACTGGTAAAAATAAAGCTGAAGCTGCAGAACAATTTGGTGATGAGCAAGTTCACATTTGGCGTCGTTCATATGATGTATTGCCTCCAAATATGGCTCGTGATGATGAACATTCTGCACATACAGACCGTCGTTATGCATCATTAGATGATTCAGTAATTCCAGATGCAGAAAACTTAAAAGTAACTTTAGAACGTGCCCTTCCGTTCTGGGAAGATAAAATCGCACCAGCACTTAAGGATGGCAAAAATGTATTTGTTGGAGCACATGGTAATTCAATTCGTGCCCTTGTTAAACATATCAAACAATTATCTGATGATGAAATTATGGATGTTGAAATTCCTAACTTCCCACCTTTAGTATTTGAATTTGATGAAAAATTAAACGTTAAAGATGAATACTATTTAGGTAAATAATCAAAATATTAAAGTATACAGTAAAAACCTTTATAATTAGACATTCTAGCTTACATCTAGAATGTTTTTTTGTTTTTACTACCCTTTGCTATTTTTTGTCTAGGAATAGGGAAATCCATTAGGAAATCCCTTTATAAATTATTGATGGCTGTTTCAAAATATGAGACAGCTTTTTATGCATTATTTTTTGATAGATGACTGTAAGTGTCCATAGTCATAGATAAGGTTGAATGACCTAAAAGGTGTTGTAATTCATTATACTGTATACCAGCATTCATCATGATACTTGCATGAGTGTGTCTAAATTCATGAAAACCAACATCTGTTACCTCAGTATTATTGAAATGTCGTTTTAAAGCTCTTCTTAAAAATGAAGTATTAGCATAGGAATCTGTAAAAATAGAGAAAACCACGCGTTCAGTACGTCCTAATTGCCATGATTGGATTTGTTGATGATTTTTGTATTGCCGTAGCATCAAAACTGTTTCCTTTTCACCCTTAGCTATCCAATTATAGAGCGTACGTAAACACACCTCCGACTTGATTTCTTGGTGAATGACTTCAAGAGAGATTTTATTTTTCACAGCTTTAGAGATTTGTTCATCCAATTGAGCGGTCAACTTTGTGGAACGTTTGGAGTTTGTCCTTAAGGTCTTGTATCTGTCTTGGGCAATTTTCGCTGAATACTTTGTCTTATACTTAAGTTGAACGGCTCCACTTTGTATCTCGTTGTGAATCGTTTGAGACGATCTACCTAGACGATAAGCGATTTCTCGGTTACTAAGTTTTTCTTTATTATACCAACGTTCAATAAGTTGACGTTCTAGCTCTGTTAAATACTTGCCTTTTGAGGTATAATTATCTTGCATCATGAATCCTTTCGACTTTGTTTTTTCGCAACTACAAGTCTAACATATCATGATGTTTTTTAATACCCTTAAGGTGGCTAACTTCATTTTATAATTTACCATTCTTTTTTGTGTTTACAAAAGACATTTTACACTATTCATTTTTTTTTCTTTATTGAAATGTTATACTGTTATAAGAATAAAAAAAATGATTTAGGATTTTATAATGAAGGATAATCAACTAGAATTTCAAGAAATTAATAAAAGTATTGAGAAAGTTAAAGAAATTTTAAAAACAAATTATAATATTGATAATATGGAACTAAAAAAGAAAATTTATAGTTATATTGATGGTTCTGGAAAATATCTTAGAGCTAGTATTATATTAATGTTAGGAAATGATGTAGAAGGCAAAATTTCAAAAGGAAGACTTTATTTAGCTGCTTTTGTTGAGGGACTACATTTAGCAACTTTAATACATGATGATGTAATTGATGCTTCTGAAAGAAGAAGAGGTATTTCCACTATACAAACATAATATTCTAATAAAATAGCAATTTATCTTGGAGATTATATGTTAATAAATTCTATAAAAATATTGTTTCAAGGTTTAAAGTTATTAAAAATTGATAAAATACCTTCAAGTTTAGATATTTTTGTTGTTGAAAATATATTAAATGGTGAAATTGAACAATTATTTAATCAGAATAATATAGATATAACTTTAGATGAGTATGTAAATCAAATAAAAAATAAAACAGGGACTCTATTTGCTTTATCAGCACAACTAGGGATTTGTACACCCAAGTTATCTTATTTAGAAATGTCTAATGCATATAAATTTGGTCAAAATTTAGGAATAGCTTTCCAAATATTGGATGATATTAAAGATTAT
This sequence comes from Streptococcus sp., assembly GCA_030527925.1. Classification (GTDB taxonomy): domain Bacteria; phylum Bacillota; class Bacilli; order Lactobacillales; family Streptococcaceae; genus Streptococcus. The sequence continues at coordinate 67,455 of JAUMZW010000002.1, read as the reverse complement.
ACTTCTTCAATTAATGATTCGGGAAAACCATCATTTCAAGATTTTAAAAATGGTATATTTACAGCACCAGTTATTTTTTTAAAAGAAAAAGATCCAAGTTTATTCTATAAACTTAATCCTTCTTTCAATGAATTCGATATTTCAAAGATTATAACAAGTACATATTATTCTCAAGCACTAGATTTTAGTGAAAAGTTATTGAAAATTTACTATAAAAACTCTTTAAGATATATTGAAAAACTAAATTTAAAAAATGAAAAAATAGTTAAAATGATGGTTGGTGATATTTTTGAAGAGTTTATATAATATTAAACTAAAAAATATAAAAATTTTTTTGGAATTAATCGAAATTGATTTTCAGCTATTTGCTGCTTCAATCAATTTATTAGGCTTTATTGTAGGTAGTAGATATCTAGGTAGTTTTAACTTAATTAATAGTTGTATATACAGTTTAGCAACTATTAGTATTTTTTCATGTTGTAATCTAATTAATGACTTGGTTGACTATAAGAATGCTAAAGATAGTTTTTATAAGAATAATATCAATTTTATAGGGAAGTATAAGATAAGTGTTGATTATATCACAAAGGTAATATTCTTTTTTTTACTTGTATCTATTTTATTAGGAATTTGGTTAGTGTATTTAACAAATATAGTTTTATTATTTATAGGTATTATATGTTATAGCGTAGCAATATTCTATACTTTTGGTCCATATTCAATTTCTAGATCACCTTTTGGTGAAGTAACCGTTTTTATTATTTATCTTATTTCATATTTTATAGCGGTTTATATTCAAAAATCTTCTATTTTAAGTATCTATTTTTTAAATAATCATATTCATTTTTATATTAATCTTACAATAATTTTGAAAACATTGTTTATTTTTTTATCTATAGCTTTTCTTAGTACAAATTTTATGTTAATTAATAATATTTGCGATTATGATGAAGATATAAAAAATGATAGAAAAACTCTAGTTCATTATTTAGGTGAAAATTTATCAATAAAACTATACGATTTATTGATGATCTTATCTTTTATATCTTTTCTATTACAGATTATTTTTGGTATTATACCCATATATAGTATAGTATTTTTATTTATTTTATATCTTATAGCTCTTAATACGAAAAGAAATTTTCGAAGATATCATACAAAAGACTTTAAAAAGTCTTCCTCTTTCAAATTAGCAAGAGTTGTATTTATATATATGATAACATATTATATTATATTGTTAATCAAATAAATTTATATTAACAATATTTTCCCAGAAGTGGCTTAATAGTTCAAAATGCTGTTGAAATTTAACGCTCATAATAATTTTTATTAAAAGATAAATTGTAAAATATAGTGCAACAAAAAAACTCATAACGTTTCATTGGTGTAAACTGTAAGTAATCACACAAACAGAACCCGAGGAAAAACTATGAGCTACTCCCATCTTACCATAACCGACCGAATAAAGATAGAAACCTACTTGGAATTAGGTTTAAAACCTTGTCAAATTGCAAGAAAACTTGGCGTCCATAAGTCTACCATTTCAAGAGAGTTAAGACGATGTCAAATTGGTTATTCCGTAGACTTAGCACAGGAAGAGTATGAACACAGGGCTAAGCAAAAAGGTCGGAAGTCTTGTTTAACACCAAAGTTGAAAAAGGAAATTGAGAACGGTTTAAAATCCTCCTGGTCTCCTGAACAGATTTGTGGGCGCTATCAGCTTGAACAAAAACCAATGGTAGCTTTTAAAACCATCTATAACTGGCTCTATGCTGGTTTGATTGATTTGGATTTAAGCGTCCTTCGTCGTAAAGGAAGAACTCGACAATCCAAAGAAACACGTGGGACATTTAGGATTGGCAGACCTATTGCTAAACGTCCTAAAGAGGTTCGAAATCGTGAAACTTTTGGTCACTGGGAACTTGATACTGTAGTGTCTTCTAGAGGTAAAAGCAAGGGGTGTTTAGCGACTTTTCTAGAGCGAAAAACAGGTTTTTTCTTAGCTTTCAAGATACCAGATAGAAGATCCAAATCCATGTTTTCAGCCATCGAACAACTTTGTAAGCTGTTTCCAAAAGAGACTCTTAAAACCTTCACTTCAGATAGGGGAAAAGAGTTCGCTTGCTATCCTCTGGTAGAAAATTTAGGAATTTCCTTTTTCTTTGCGGATGCCTATTCATCTTGGCAGAGAGGAAGCAATGAAAATGCAAATGGTTTACTAAGAGAATATTTCCCAAAGAAAACAGATTTAGCTGCCATCTCTGATGAAGCTTTAGACAAGGCCTTATATGATATATCACCGACCAAGAAAATATTTAGCTTACAGAACTGCTTATGAAGCTCTAGTGGATGAGTTAGAGTAAGTGTTGCGCTTATTATTGTAATTTATCGAATAAAAAAATACCGCATAGGGTGCTAATTTCTTGCCTGCGGAACTCATAAATTTACTACCTATTTTATTACCCTTAATTATTCATACTTTCGTAATTACTTTTGAAAACAGCTTAAAAATCGTCTATGATTTGTTAAACTTTCTACTATTATATAAGCGCTATATATTTTAGGTAAATAATTAAAAGATTAAACCTAGAGCTAGTAAGCTTCTATACAAAGAGGCTGGTTAAAAAATAACTTAAAAGTATAAAAACAGGTATCTCTAACTAAGAGAATACCTGTTTTTATTTATTATGTTTTATAATCTTAAGGTAAATAGAAAACGTGATATAAATCTAATAAACGTGGTAAAAATTTACATTACATATCTACAACAAATTAAAAACCAAACTGAGATTCTTTTATTTTTGACTGTTTACAAGATAAAAGAATCTCAATTTGGTTTTATTTTGAAGCTATTTCTTCTAAGAATTTATTAATTATTCATTTATATAATGAAGTTTTCCACGGAAATCTTCAAGAGAATTATACCCTTTTTCAACCATAATTTCCTTAAGCTCTTTGGTTAGTCGAGTGAAAATCTCAGGTCCTTCTTGGTATAAGGCTGTGCCTACTTGTACCATACTGGCACCACATAAGATGTGTTCAAAAGCATCACGACCAGTTTTGATACCACCGGTTCCAATAATTTTAATTGAAGGATTAAGTCTTTGATAGAAGGCATGTACATTTGCTAGTGCGGTTGGTTTTATATAGTCTCCCCCTAATCCCCCAAATCCATTTTTAGGTTTAATAACAACAGATTCATCTTCAATAATAAGGGCATTACCGATTGAGTTGATACTATTTATAAAAGAAAGTGGGTATTTATTAAAGATAGAAGCAGCTTGATCAAAATGGACAATGTCAAAATATGGTGGCAATTTTACCCCGAGTGGCTTTGTATAATAGCTAAAAATATCTGATAAAGTCTGATTTGTTGTTTCAAAATCATAAGCAATTTGAGGTTTACCAGGGACATTTGGACAAGAAAGGTTGACTTCAACAAGACCTTTATAATCACTAGCTTCAACAATTTTTAAAATATGGTGTGTTTCATCAACAGTTAAGCCAACTAAAGATAAAAAATGAGGCTTACTATTTGGTGTGTTTTGTAATTCTGTAACATAGTCAAGATAGTAGTCGTAACCTAGATTAGGTAATCCCATCGAATTGATTGATCCTAATGCAGTATCGTAATATCTTGGTTCCGGGTTTCCAGTTCTTGGTTCTAAAGTACCTGTTTTTGTAACAAATGAACCAGCTTCTGACTGTTCAACTGCCTCAAGTTCTTCTTTAGTCATACAATAGATACCCGCTGCATTCATAAAACAATTCTCAAAAGTAAAATTACCAATTGTTGTTTTTGTTGAAACCATATTATCCTCCAAAAAGTTATTTTTACCATTATAACACGATGAGAAATTGCCTTCAAGTTTAGTAATTTTATATGACCAAGTTGTTTAAATTATGGTAAAATAGTCATGTTTTTAAAAAGGAGGATATATGTCTAAAGAATCTCAAGTTTCTATTGGAACAGTTATATCAATTTTTTCAGTAGCTTTACTTGCCTTTGCAGGTATTTTATCTGAAACTAGTATGAATGTGACATTCTCACATCTTAAAACAGTTTTCCATGTTGACTTAGGAACTCTACAATGGATTACAACAGGATATTTATTAGCAATGTCGATTTCAATTACCTTAGGGGCTACACTATCTCGTAACTTTAAAGAGCGTTCCACTTTATTTACAGCTTTAACTGTATTTGCTATCGGAAATGCTGTTGCAATGTTTGCTGCTAATTTTTCAATGCTAATGGTTGGAAGGATTTTACAGGGACTAGCAGCAGGAGTTTCGGTTCCACTAATGTTTAATATTATTGTTGAACGTATTCCTAAACGACAGTTAGGGTTTTATATGGGGTTATCTGGTTTAGTTATTAGTTTGGCACCGGCATTTGGACCAACTTATGGTGGTGTTATGATTGCTCATTTTGATTGGCATATGATATTTACATTGATTTTTCCTGTTCCAATTATTTCATTTTTTTTATCATACTTTTTCTTAAAAAATAGCGATGAGATGAAAGTCAGTCAGCCTTTCGATTGGATATCATTTCTATTATTAAGCATTGCATTGTCTTCTTCACTGGTCACAATTTCTAGTCTAGAGTCTGGAACATCATTTAATTTTCTAGCATTGACGATATTTTTAGTGACTTTTGTAGGTTTTATTATTAGCAGTCTTAGGATAGAAGTTCCATTGTTAGATATTAGGATTTTAAAGAATCCTTTAGTATTTTTAGGAATAATTCCATTTACGATTTATCAATTTTCCAATTTATCAATTAACTTCTTGTTACCTAATATTTTGGTTGCATCTCTAGGCTTATCAAGCTCATTAGCAGGTTTTGCTCTATTTCCTGGAACAATAATGGGTTCCCTATTTGCTCCATTTTTAGGAAAATTGTATGATAATAAAGGACCTAAATTATCTCTTTATGGGGGAAATATTATTTTATTAGTAGCCGTTTTTAGTTTTGCATTTTTAATTCCATATTTTTCATTTGGGATAGTGGCTGGTATATATATTTTCTTTACGATGGGGAGAAATATGTCTTTTAATAATACTATGGCTTTATCTGCATCATTGGTTGAACGTAAAAAGGCTGCTGATTTAACGGCTATTTTTCAAATGGCACAAACTTTTGCTGGAGCATTAGGAACCTCTATTGCTGCAGTTATTGTTAATAAAGATCCTGATATGTTATCTGGTGGACGTTATGTTTTTGTATTAATAAGTATTTTGATTCTCATCAATTTTATATGTTTCCAACGTTTGTTTAAGGAAATCTCTTTAATGAAATAAGATAAATGACTAAAAAACCCTCTGTAAAGTAATACAGGGGGTTTTTAGTTGAATGAAACTTCTAATTTTCAATAATTGGGAATGAAATTTCAATAAGTTTGTCATTATGAAGAGTTTGGAGTTTATCCATTGCGACATGTTTTTTATCAATTTTTTTCTTCAAGAAGAATTCACGGATTGTTTCTAGTTCAACATCACGAATAGCACGATACTTATTAGTAATGAGTAGTTCATAGTGTGAAGGGGCTTTAGAAAAGACAACATCAGTGTTCCCAACGGAATAGACTTCAACTAGGATGGCATCTGTGTTTTTTAATTGTTTTTCAACAAGAGTGTGATGACTGTTGGTTGTATTGATAAGTCGCATAAGTTGTACCTCCAAATTATCTTAATATTATTATAGCATTAATGAAGTAAAAAGTTAATTTATTTGTGATTTTTTTCCCAAGCTTCAACGCCCCAAATATGGCTACCCCTTTTTAATTTTTTCTTAGCCTCTTCTAATGAAAACCAAGAAATGCGATTAAAATCTTCAAGTGGCTTTCCTAAAATTGTATAAGAGGTAATTTCGTAGAGATAAGCTGGGTTATAGAAGTGTGTATCTCGATGGCTAGAATAGAAGTATTCGTCAGCTTGTCCATAATACTGACCAAATTTTGCTGAGAATCCAAGTTCTTCTAGAAGTTCTCTTTCGAGGGCTTCTAGATGACTTTCTGTATTTTCAATTTCCCCACCAGGTAAAAACCAAGAACCATTAGGGGCTTGAACTAGCACTATTTTATCTTTAGTCTGGTTTGGGATAATGGCATAGACACCATATCGAGATTGGTATGAGACGTTTTCAAGTTTTTCTCCAAAAGTAGGGTTTGACATATGATTTCTCCTTTAGGACATTATACTAAAATTTGAAGATTATGTCATAAGACTTGGTTTATTCATTTATGTCTTTATTTGATTTTTTATTGGAGCGAATTGTGATTTTGCTATTGCTTGATAAGACAGCTTTAAGTTCTTTTTCAGTTGGATTTTCAAGGTAAAAATCTGTAATTTTATCTTCAATATAGTCTTGAATGGTACGACGAAGTGGTCTTGCTCCCATTTTAGGATCATAACCTAACTCAACTAATTTTTCCTTAACTTTTTCAGTCACGTCTAAATGAATCTCATTATGAGTCAGTCTCTTGTTAACTTCATCTAACATTAAGTTAACAATATGCAATAAGTCTTCTTTTTGAAGTGGTTTAAATTCAATTATTGCATCAAATCGATTCATAAATTCAGGGCTAAAGAAATTACCTAGTTCACCTAATACAGAGTTAGTTCTTCCTTCTCGAGCAGCACCAAATCCAACATTTGCTTCCACTTTTCCTGTTCCTGCATTAGAAGTCATGATGATGATAGTATCTTTGAAACTGACTGTTCTTCCTTGTCCATCAGTAAGGCGTCCATCATCTAAGACTTGTAAAAACATATGCATCACATCAGGATGAGCTTTTTCAATTTCATCTAATAAGATGAGTGAATAGGGATTACGTCTGACTTTCTCAGTTAATTGTCCAGCTTCTTCATAGCCCACATAGCCAGGGGGTGCACCGACTAATTTTGCTACAGCGTGCTTTTCCATATATTCTGACATGTCAAAGCGTATCATACTGTCAGACGAGCCAAAAAGTTCAATGGCGAGTTGTTTAGAGAGTTCTGTTTTTCCGACACCTGTTGGTCCAACAAATAAAAATGAACCAATTGGTCGATTTGGTGTTCCAAGTCCAACCCTATTTCTTCGGATTGCTTTAGCGATTTTATCGACAGCTTCATCTTGACCTATAACATGGGCTTTCAAGTCGTTTGCAAGATTAATGAGTTGTGATTGTTCCTTTTCTTTTAAATCACCAACCGGGATATTAGTTTTTTCTTCAACAATCGCCTCAATAGTTTTTTCTGTAATGACAGGAATATCTTCATCAGTTATAGTTTGCTTTTGCATTTCCTTATATTTTGCAATTTGGTCACGGAAATAAGCTGCACGTTCATAATCTTCATCTCGTGTAGCTTGAGCTTTAAGGTTTTCAGCATCAATTAGTCTTTGATCAATTTCTTTTGGGTCTACAAAGTTAAGTGTCAGATTCATCTTTGATCCAGCTTCATCTAATAGGTCAATAGCCTTATCTGGCAAAAAGCGATCTTGAATATAACGATTTGATAGTGTAGCTGCTGCTTCAATAGCTTGTTGAGTATAATGAACATGATGATAATCTTCATATTTTTTTTGAATACCTTTTAAAATCGTAATGGTTTCTTCAACACTTGGTTCGTCAACTTTAACAGGTTGCATGCGTCTTTCAAGAGCTGCGTCTTTTTCAATAATACGGTATTCATTTAAAGTAGTTGCTCCAACTAGTTGTAATTCACCTCTAGCAAGTGCTGGTTTTAGGATGTTTCCTGCATCCATACTACCTTCTCCTGCAGCTCCAGCTCCAACTAATTCATGAATTTCATCAATAAAAAGGATAACTTCCTTTCGATTCCTGATTTCTTCCATTAGTTTTTGCATACGTTCTTCAAATTGGCCGCGGATACCAGTTCCTTGTACAAGGCTTACTACATCTAGTCGTATAACCTGTTTACCTTGTAATTTTTGAGGAACATCACCGTCGACAATTTTTTGAGCTAGACCTTCAACAACAGCAGTTTTACCAACTCCAGGCTCACCGATTAAGACAGGATTGTTTTTTGTTCGACGGTTGAGGATTTCAATGACTCGTATGATCTCTGAATCCCGACCTATAACAGGATCAATATCGCCTCGACGGGCACTTTCTGTTATATTGATACCAAATTCTTCAAGTAAACCTTGTGGTTGAGCAGGTTGAGGCGGAATTGGTGGTTTTCCATTTCCGCCTGATTGGGTTTTAGGAGTATTAGGTAGATCATGGTTATTAAAGGCCCTAAAATTATTAAGGTCTCCAAAAAAGTCATCAAAAAAAGGATTTGATTGGTTTTTCTCCGTAAATGATGCGCGTGATTTTTTAGAATCGTTAGTTTCCTTTAAACTATTTGGGTCAGATTTAATAATCTTATAGCAATTTTGACAAAGGTCAATTTGTTTTTGTGATCCATTGATATTTGTATATAGGTGAATAGTTGCTTCATTTAAATGACAATTGTGACAGAGCATTTTTACCCCTTTCTATCATAACGACAACAATTTTAGCTAAAAATTTAGTCAAAAAAGGTCAAATTTTACTATCTTCATTATACTAAAAATTTACTAATTTTCAAGAATAAAACTTCTTCTATCCGAATTGATTGGTGAAATTATAATCTTAATAATATAATAATTTATATTTAAGAAAAATTTAAGAATTAGCTAAATTTGAATTTATGATAGACTGATATACTCGAATTGTCATAAAAATGATTAAAGGAGAATATTATGAATCACAAACATTCAGAAAATAATAATGAATTAGTAAGACGTTGGTCTCTAAGAAAAGTAAGCACAGGTGTTGCTTCAGTTGTCGTAGCAATTGGTTTTTTCTTTTTAGCATCAGCACCAGCTGTTGTCCATGCTGATACACCAAATGAAGTTGTAACAGTTGCTGAAACAAGTCAACCTGAAAAGACGGATGTATTATTTGCAGAGTCCACTTTAGATAATAATACTCCAGTAAATGTTATAAATGATGTTACTCCTATATCAACTGATAATGAAGCAATACCCAAAGTAGAAGCTGGTGTAACTGAACATCTAGATCCTATTAAAATACCAGAGGTATCAGTTGTAATGGATGATAAAGTTGCAGATAGTGTCATAACTGATGCTAAGAACGCAGTGGAAGAAGTTACTACTGAAGTCACTCCTGTTCAAAAAGTTCAAGATTCTGTCAAAGATAATATTAAAGAAAGCACAGATGTTCCTGCAACGTTCCTAACAAATGCTCAAAGCCCTGGACCATTTACAGCGGGAGTAAACCAAGTTATTCCGTATGAATTCTTCGGTGGAGATGGCATGTTAACACGTCTCTTGCTCAAATCATCAGACAGTGCACGATGGTCAGATAATGGTACAGCTAAGAACTCATTCTTACTACCAGTTGAGAAATTGGGTAATGGGCAATATTTCTATCAAGTAGCACTCGATGGCAATGCAGCAGGTAAACAAGACAAGGCTTTATTAGACCAATTACAAAGCAATGGAACACAAGATTATTCTGCTACCGTTTTAGTTTACGGTGCTAAAGATGGTAAGGCAGACTTGAATAATATTGTTTCATCTCGTATGGTCAAAGTTCACTTGAATGGTATGACGACAGTTGAACAAGTTAAAGCAGGAGTAGCAGCTAATCTTAAAGAAAGCACAGATGTTCCTGCAACGTTCCTAACAAATGCTCAAAGCCCTGGACCATTTACAGCGGGAGTAAACCAAGTTATTCCGTATGAATTCTTCGGTGGAGATGGCATGTTAACACGTCTCTTGCTCAAATCATCAGACAGTGCACGATGGTCAGATAATGGTACAGCTAAGAACTCATTCTTACTACCAGTTGAGAAATTGGGTAATGGGCAATATTTCTATCAAGTAGCACTCGATGGCAATGCAGCAGGTAAACAAGACAAGGCTTTATTAGACCAATTACAAAGCAATGGAACACAAGATTATTCTGCTACCGTTTTAGTTTACGGTGCTAAAGATGGTAAGGCAGACTTGAATAATATTGTGGCTGTTAGAAATGTGATAGTACATCTTCATGGTATGGATGATAAGAAAATCAATAATCATGCTAATAATATGCAACCTATGGTCAAAAAGCATAAAGATACAGTGTCATCAACATTAATGTTATCACCTAAGATGCAAATGAAACATTCTGGCATAAAGAATGAAATGAAATAAGAAGATGTCATGCTAGATGAAAAAATTGAAACTGTAGGTGTGGTACCATCGAATGAAACAAAACAAGAAGTATCTAAAGATATGCCAATGATGGAACAAAAACATTCTATGATGGTAGACAAAAAAGAAATGCTTCCAAATACAGGGGAAGAATCGACGACACCATTGACATTAGTTGGAACTATGTTGTTAAGCATTTTAGGATTTCTTGGATTTAAAACAAAAAAAGAAGATTAAAATAATTAAGTCATAGAAGAAGACTTTTTCATGTGATAAAATAGTGTTATACAGAAAGTGTAGCACTATTTTTATCATAATAGTGAAATAATATGGAGGATTGTTATGTTAAAAACAATTTTATTGGTTGACGACGAACAAGAAATTCGAGAAATAAATCGTCGTTATCTTGTCCAAGATGGGTATCACGTTTTGGTTGCTGCTGATGGACAAGAGGCTTTAAATATTTATAAGAGTCAAACCATTGACTTAATTATTTCAGACATTATGATGCCTAATATGGATGGCTATGACTTTATCAGTGAGGTTCAAAGTGATTCTCCAGATCAACCTTTTTTATTTATTACAGCTAAAACTGCAGAAGCTGACAAGATATACTCTTTAAGTATAGGAGCAGATGATTATATTTTAAAGCCTTTTAGTCCTAGAGAATTAGTATTACGTGTTAATAATATTTTGAGAAGGATTCATTCTCATCTTTCTGATGATGAGAATGTTAGTTTAGGAGATTTAGAAATGAATTATCGTAAGCGTCTAGTATCGGTAAATGGCAAATTCCTAAATCTTACAATTAAGGAATTTGAGTTACTGTGGATACTTGTTAAGCAACCTCAACAGGTCTTTTCAAAAACAGAACTTTATGAAAAAGTTTGGAATGAAGATTTTTTAGATGATACCAATACTTTAAATGTTCATATTCATGCCATAAGGCATGCTTTATCTTGTAATGGAACTGAGCTTACCCCAACTATAAAAACGGTGTGGGGATTGGGTTATAAAATAGAGGTATAAATGAAATTAAGGCATTATTTATGGATTAGTTGCACTTCTTCTTTGATTGTCACCTTATTAATTGTAGGGTGGGGATTAAAACGTATGTTAATTTTAGAAAAAGAAGTCGTTTTTATTATTTCAGTTACACTGATAGCTAGCTTAGTAGGTTTTTTAGTTAATTTTATCTTTTTATCACATGTTTTTCGATCGTTTAGACAGTTAAAAAAGGCGATTCAAACTCTTCCAAATCGAACATTTCAAAAGGTTGAAGATATAAATTCACCTCTAGAGTTTAAAGAATTAGCAGATAGTTTTAATGACATGTCTGATCAACTTAAAGAAATGTTTGACTCTCTAGAAGAAAGTGAGAAAGAAAAAAATTTAATGATAGCTCAACTTTCACACGATATAAAGACTCCTATAACCTCTATTCAAGCAACCACAGAAGGCATGCTTGATGGGATAATTCGACCAGAAGAATTTTCTTACTATCTTAAAACTATTCGTCGTCAAACGGATAGGTTAAATAGTTTGGTAACAGAGTTAAATCAAGTTAGCCTTGATTTAAAAGAAGTTGAAGAGGAAGAAGTTGAAGAGGTTGTCTTTATTGATAAATTACTCATAGATATTTTATCAGAGTTTCAATTTTTAATTGATAAAGAACGTCGAGAAATAGCAATAAATGTAAAACCAAATATGTTGAAAGTGATTAGTTACAGAGAAAAGTTGTCCCGAATATTATTGAATTTGGTGAGTAATGCTTTTAAATACTCTGAACAGGGTAGTTCACTTGAGATTGATGCTATGGTAAAACAAGGAAGGCTTATTATCTCAGTGATTGATGAGGGAAAAGGTATCCCAGAAGCTGAATTAGGTCGTATATTTAAGCGCTTATACCGAGTAGAATCCTCAAGGAATATGGCGACAGGAGGTCATGGTCTAGGATTATATATTGCTCAAGAACTGGCAAAGCAATTAGGCGGTTTTTTATCAGTTTCAAGTGTTTTGGGTAAAGGTAGTTGTTTTACACTCGAATTACCTTATCAATCAATTGATAATGACTAAATTTAATGATAAAAAATAAAGTCTACAATACAATAGGCTTTATTTTTTATCACTATTGAATAGTCTTCTCAAAAATTTTTCTTTTGTAATGATGACCCGTTTATGTATGGCTTTAGCAATAAGTACTTCATTACAATATGCTTCTAAGTTAAACGTCACACATTTTCCATCACTGCTTTTAGATGTGATTAGAATAGTCACTGTTTCTCCTACAAGGCTAGGTTTTAGATGGTCTAAGTTGAATGAAACTCCCACACTAGTTTGATGTTCTTGACATTCTTTTTCAAGTGTCGTAAAAGCAAGATTTTCCATAAAAGTAACTAATGCTGGACTAGCTAAGACTTCTAAACCACCCGATCCCATGGTTTTTGCTGTATTGGATTCATTAATTATAAAATTTTTTTCAACCATAGTTCACCTCTTAATTATATTATAATACTAATTTATAAAAAAGTCAGCTATGGTATAATAAAAATGAAGGGGAATTATTATGCGTTTAGATAGATACCTTGTTTCGTGTGGTGTTGGAACACGAACAGAAGTAAAAAATTATTTAAAAAAGAAGTGGATTAAGGTTGATGGAGAAGTTGTTACGATTGCTAAAACTCAAATTGATGAAAATAAAGTAAAAATTAACTTCAAAGATGAAGAATTACTTTATGAGGAGTTTAGTTATTATATGTTAAACAAGCCAAAAGGTGTTGTTTCAGCTACTGAAGATAGAGATTTTAAAACGGTTTTAGACTTATTAGATGATAGTGCTAAACAAAAAAAAGTTTTTCCAGTAGGACGATTAGATAAGGATACGACAGGACTGTTGTTGTTAACAAATGATGGGGACTTGGCTCATAAACTTCTCTCGCCTAGAAAACATGTAGATAAAGTATACATAGCAAAGATTTTGGGAGTGATGACTCCAGAGGATATTGTCAAATTTAAAAATGGGATATCATTAAATGACTTTATCTGTAAGCCAGCCTTTTTAAAGATATTAGACAGTGATAGAAAAAAAGAGCAATCATGGGTTGAAATAACTATATCGGAAGGAAAATTTCATCAGGTAAAACGAATGGTTGCAGCTTGTGGAAAGGAAGTTATTACTTTAAAACGTTTAAAAATGGGCTCTTTAAGTTTGGATGAGGGGTTACCTGAAGGAGGATTCAGACGTTTAACGGAAGTAGAAATTAAGAATTTAAAAAATGAATCTATTAAAGAATAAAAAAACTGGGAAATCCCAGTTTTTTATTTACGTTTAGTAAGTGAACCAAATAATCCTCTAACCAATTCACGTCCAACAGTTCGAGTAACAGAGCTCAAAAAGCTATCAGTTGCTTTTTCAAGGCTTGATTTACGAGGACGTCCAACACTAGCACTTTGTTTTTGTGCTTGCTTTTGAAGTTTTTCAGCTTCTTTAGCTTGACGTTCTTTCTCCTCAATCATATTTTGTTCTAGGACACGTTTTTGAAGGATTTCATAGGCAGATTCACGGTCATATGATTGACGATATTTAGCCTCAAAAGGAGACGAAGCTAAAAGTTGTTGAAATTCCCCATCACTTAAAGTTCCAATTAAAGATTCGGGCGGTCTGATAAAAACTTTTTCAACAATATTTGGTTGTCCATCTGAATTTAAGCACGATACGAGTGCCTCACCGACTTTGAGTTCTGTAATGACATATGCTGTATCAAAATTTGGATTAGGTCTAAATGTTGAAGCAGCTAGTTTTACAGCTTTAATTTCTTTTGGTGTATATGCTCGTAAAGCATGTTGGACACGATTTCCTAGTTGAGCCAAGACAGTTTCTGGAAGGTCAGCAGGATTTTGTGTAATAAAATAGATGCCTACACCTTTTGAACGAATGAGTCTGACAACTTGTTCAACTTTTTCAACAAATGCTTTAGGAGCATCGTTAAAAAGTAGGTGAGCCTCATCGAAGAAATAGACCATTTTAGGTTTTGGTAAGTCACCAACTTCAGGTAAGATTTCAAATAATTCTGATAGCATCCATAATAGGAATGTTGAAAAGAGTTTAGGTGATTGATAGAGTTTTTGTGCCATTAAAATGTTGATTATTCCTTGACCGGAAGCATCAACTTGCATAAAATCAGTTAGATTAAGAGCAGGCTCTCCAAAGAAGATATCTCCACCTTCTTGTTCTAAAGATAGTAAACTGCGTTGAATCGCACCAACAGATTGTTTGGCAATATTTCCATATTCAGAATATTGAGAAGCATTTTCTGATATTTCTTGAAGAAGTGCTTTTAAGTCTTTCATGTCAATTAAGAGCAGACCTTTATCATCGGCAATCTTAAAAGTAATATTTAAAATACCTGTTTGAGTGTCATTGAGGTCTAATAAGCGTGCTAGTAATAGAGGCCCCATTTCTGAAATTGTTGAGCGTACAGGTGTCCCACTTTCTCCGAAAATATCCCAAAGACGAACTGGGAATCTTTTTGCTTCATAATCATCAAGACCAAGGTTAGTAATTCTCTCTTGTATTTTTTCATTTGGTTGAGCTGCTTTACTGAGTGAAGCTAAATCTCCTTTTATATCAGCTAAAAATACTGGAATTCCTGCCTGACTAAGCTGTTCAGCAATGACCTTTAAAGTAATTGTTTTCCCTGTACCAGTAGCACCAGCGATTAGACCGTGACGATTAATTTTATCAAGCTCAATTCCTATGATTTCTTGATTGAGTTTAGAAATTGGTAAAATTGTCATAATATCTCCTAAAAACGATTAATATACGTTATTATTCTATCATAAATTCAAAAATAATAACGTTTGTAGTGTTGAGTTTCTAAAATAAAAAATTGGAGGTGTTTTTCTGTTGCCCAAAAAGTTTAAGATTACTGAATTCATTTATAAATCCAGGGATTATACTTTCTAAATAAATATTCCGATAGTTGTAGTTACCTCAATGTTTATCAAAAATTATTTTGTTTCATATAAAAATACCCCAAAGGTCAGAAACTATGTCTGATTTTAGGGTATTTTTTATTATACGTTTAAGACTTTATCTAAGAAGTCTTTAAGGCGTGGATGTTGTGGGTTATCGAAGATTTGTTCAGGAGTTCCATCCTCTATAAATTCTCCACCATCTGTAAAGATGACACGATTGGCAACTTTACGTGCAAATCCCATTTCATGTGTAACGATTAACATTGTCATACCTTGCTCGGCCAAATCTTTCATAACATTCAACACATCTCCAACCATTTCTGGGTCAAGTGCTGAAGTTGGCTCGTCAAACAACATGATATCAGGGTTCATTGCTAAACTTCTTGCAATAGCAACACGTTGTTTTTGACCACCAGATAGACTTTTTGGCATTGCATCACGTTTATCGGCAAGCCCTACTTTTTCAAGTAATTCCAATCCTAATTTTTCTGCTTCTTCCTTAGTTTGTTTACCTAGTTCTACAGGAGAGAACATGATATTTTCAAGAACAGTCATATGTGGGAAAAGGTTAAAGTGTTGGAATACCATTCCAATATTTTCACGTGCTTTATCAATGTTTGTTTTAGGATCAGATAATTCATAACCATCTACAATAACTTTTCCGCTAGTAATACTCTCCAAAAGATTTAATGTGCGTAGGAAAGTTGATTTACCTGAACCTGATGGACCAATGATACAGACAACATCGCCTTCGTAGAATTTAGCATCAATTCCTTTTAAGACTTCATTTTGTCCGTAAGATTTATGTAAGTCTTGAATATCAATTTTTAATTCTGCCATTATTTAAGCCTCTTTTCTAAGCGTTTTGCTAGACGTGTAAGAAGTGTGATAATCACAAGATAGATAACTGCTAAAATAGCGTACATGCGGAATGATTGGTAATTACGTGCAATAATGATTTTACCAGTTTGGAATAATTCAATCAAACCAATGGCTGATACGATAGTAGTATCTTTTAATGAGATAACAAATTGGTTAATGAAGTTTGGTACCATTAATTTTACAGCTTGAGGTAAAATGATTTTACGCATTGTTGTTAAATATGGGACACCAAGGCTTCGGCTTGCTTCCATTTGTCCAACTGATACAGCTTCAATACCACCACGGACAATTTCAGAAATATAAGCACCTGCGTTTAGTGATAAAGCAATCGTTGCTGCAAGGAAATCATTGATTGGACTTTGTTTGCCTGTCATTGACTCAATTAGGTTAGGGATTCCCCAGAAAATAAAGGCAGCAACAATCATCAATGGGATACCACGAACAACATCTACGAAGATTGCTGAGATGGTACGAAGTGTTTTACTAGGAGCTACACTCATCATACCAAAAACAATTCCGATAAACATTGCTATTGTAAATGATAAGAGTGTTAGACCTAAAGTAGTACCAAGACCTGATAATAATTGTTTATAGTTATTAGAGATTAAACCTGTAATTGTTGTTTCATCAACACTTGTACTATCTTTATCTGTGGATGTTCCAAGATATTTGTTAATGATCTTGTCGTATTGTCCAGATTTTTTCAAAGCAGCTAATCCATTATTAAACATTTCGATTAATTCAGGATTAGTTCCTTTTTTAACGGCAAATCCATACTCACCAGAAGGCTCACCTTTAATCGGTGTTTCAAAATTACGACCTTGTTGGATAGCGTATTTAAGAACAGCCTCATCATCCATAAGGGCATCTATTGATCCAGAGTTTAAACTATCATACATTGATGAAGCTTCATCAAATGCTTTTAATTTGTAGCCATATTTATCAGCGTTTTCTTTCAAGAAATTATATGAAGATGTTCCGTTTTTGGCACCTACTGTTTTACCAGAAAGTGCTTCGTAAGTTTTAATATCACTACCAGATTTGACAGCTAGAATGATATTTGAAGTGTAGTATGAATCAGAAAAATCAAAAATTTCTTTTCGTGCATCTGTAATAGACATCCCTGCAATGGCAGCATCAGCTTGTCCTGATTGGACAGCGTTTAATGCAGCATCAAAGCCTGGGTTTGAAATTTCAATAGTAAATCCTTGTTGCTTAGCGATTGCTTTAATTAATTCCATATCAATTCCGACATATTTTCCACTGTCATTTTGGAATTCAAATGGGGCAAATGAGGAATCAGCAACAATTTTATAACTTGCTTTTACTGGTGTTGCTTTCTTACTAGCATCTCCTGTTGTAGCACTAGTAGTTTTGCTTGCGTCTGTTGCTAACCATTTTGACATAATTTGGTCATAAGTACCATCTGCTTTCATTTCGGCAAATGCAGTGTTGAACTCTTCAATAAGATGTTCATGAGAACTTCCCTTTTTAACAGCAAATGCAAAACTTCCTACAGACTCCCCATCAATATTGATGGCATATTTTTTACCAGTATTGATAGCATATTGAACAACGGGCTGATCATCCATAGCTGCGTAAATTGAACCAGAGTCTAAGCTATTATTCATTAAGTCACTTGTGTCAAAAGTTTTAAGAGTATAGCCATACTTTTCTTTATTTTTTTCAAGAAAAGCTTGGGCTGCTGTTCCATTTTTGACACCAACAACTTTTCCTTTTAATTGTTTGTAACTTGATACTTTATTATCGCTACGAGTGTAGATAACAACAGCAGTATCATAGTATGTATCTGAAAATGTAAAAACTTTTTTACGGGCCTCAGTGACAGTAGTACCAGCCATCAGAGCGTCAGCTTGTCCTGATTGTACGGCATTGACAGCAGCATCGAATCCAGGATAGGTCATATTAACGTCCCACCCGGCTCTTTTAGCAACCTCGTTGATGATATCGACATCAATTCCTTTGTAGACTTGGTCAGAGTCTTTGAATTCAAATGGTGCATAAGCAGTATCTGATACAATACTAATGGCATCAGCAGATACTTTAACACCTAGCATTAGAAATACTGAAAGTATTGCTAGCATAAGCGTTTTAAATTTTTGCTTCATGTTAGTCTCCTTTTCTAAGATAGCATTGATTATACCAAAATAGCACGAAAAGCGCAAATTTCTATGTATGTCATGTTATAAAATCTAACATATGATGTAGGGTTTATTCATTTCTAGATCTATTTTTAATAGGTTAAAGTCAAAGTTAAATTTGATTTCTATTTCAGATGTCTTATTAGTGATATAACACGAATTATGATAGAATATAGTCTAAAACAATTTAGAGGTGATATATAATGATTGAACGACTAACTGATAATCACTTTAAATTAATTTCGAAATACGAGCCTTCTGGTGATCAACCTCATGCTATTGAAACGATTGTTGAAAATATAGAAGGAGGAGAAAAAGCTCAGATTTTGAAAGGGGCTACTGGAACAGGGAAGACTTATACTATGAGTCAGGTTATTGCAAGAGTTAATAAACCTACTCTAGTAATTGCACATAATAAAACACTTGCTGGACAGTTATATGGTGAGTTTAAAGAGTTCTTTCCTGAAAATGCTGTTGAATATTTTGTGTCTTATTATGACTACTATCAACCAGAAGCTTATGTACCTTCAAGTGATACTTATATTGAGAAGGACAGTTCTGTTAATGATGAGATTGATAAATTACGACATTCAGCAACCTCATCATTATTAGAGAGAAATGATGTTATTGTTGTGGCTTCGGTATCTTGTATTTATGGTTTAGGTTCACCTAAAGAATATGCAGATAGTATTGTAAGTTTACGACCAGGGCTAGAAATCTCTAGAGATAAATTGTTAAATGATTTGGTTGATATCCAATTTGAACGTAATGATATTGATTTTCAAAGGGGAAAATTTCGTGTTCGTGGGGATGTTGTTGAAATTTTTCCAGCATCACGTGATGAACATGCTTTTCGTGTAGAGTTTTTTGGAGATGAAATTGATCGTATTCGTGAAATTGAATCTTTGACGGGACGTGTTCTTGGAGAGGTCGATCACTTGGCTATTTTCCCAGCAACTCACTTTATGACTAATGAAGAACATTTAGAAGCTTCGATTAGAAACATCGAATTAGAGATGGAGGAACAAGTTAATCTTTTTGAGTCTGAGAATAAATTAATAGAAGCTCAACGTATTCGCCAACGTACTGAGTATGATATGGAAATGCTTCGTGAAATGGGTTATACAAATGGTGTTGAGAATTATTCAAGGCATATGGATGGTCGTAAAGAAGGAGAACCACCTTATACTCTCTTGGATTTCTTCCCAGATGATTTTTTAATAATGATTGATGAGAGTCATATGACTATGGGACAAATCAAAGGAATGTATAATGGTGACAAGGCAAGAAAAGAAATGCTTGTTAATTATGGTTTTAGACTACCAAGTGCCCTTGATAATCGTCCTTTGAGGCGTGAAGAATTTGAAAGTCATGTTCATCAAATCCTTTATGTTTCAGCAACACCAGGGGACTATGAAATGGAACAAACTGATACAATTGTTGAACAAATTATTAGACCAACAGGCTTATTAGATCCTGAAGTTGAAGTTAGACCTAGTATGGGTCAAATGGATGATCTACTTGGTGAAATTAATAGTCGTGTTGATAAAGGTGAACGAACTTTCATCACAACACTAACGAAAAAAATGGCAGAAGATTTGACTGATTACCTTAAGGAAATGGGTATCAAGGTGAAGTACATGCATTCTGATATTAAGACACTAGAGCGTACAGAAATTATTAGAGATCTTCGTCTAGGTGTATTTGATGTACTAATCGGAATTAATTTGTTACGTGAAGGAATTGACGTACCTGAGGTGAGTTTAGTTGCCATTCTTGATGCAGATAAAGAAGGTTTCTTAAGAAATGAACGTGGCTTGATCCAAACTATTGGTCGTGCAGCTAGAAATGCCAATGGACATGTCATTATGTATGCTGATAAGGTGACTGATTCCATGCAGAAAGCTATGGATGAAACTGCAAGAAGACGTGAGTTACAGATGGCTTATAATGAAAAGCATGGTATCATTCCACAAACTATCAAAAAAGAAATTCGTGATTTGATTGCCATACGTAAGTCAGAAAATAGTGATGTCGAAGAAACATTGGATGTTTCAACGCTTTCTAAGAAAGACCGTCAAGCTAAAATTAAAGAGCTTCAAAAACAAATGCAAGCAGCAGCAGAAGTTCTTGATTTTGAATTGGCAGCACAAATTAGAGATATGGTTTTGGAATTGAAGGCAATGGATTAGGAGATTTAACTAAATATGACAGAAAGTAACCGATTAAATCAACAAGTTGATTTTATAAAAGCGACCGAAAGTTTAAAAACAATCAAAAGACAAAATCAGACCTTAGATGGACGATTTGAAAATTCGGCAGAACACTCTTGGCAACTAGCTTTAATGGCAATTACTTTTCAAGAACATTTTGCAGAAAAAATAGACATTCTTAAAGTAATTTCGATGCTTTTGCTTCATGATTTAGGAGAAATTGGCACTGGCGACACTTCGGCCTTTGATGAACTTGGTAAAGCAACTTCTTATGATAGAGAGTTAGTGTCAGTAAAAGAAACATTGTCACATCTTCCGAAAGAACAGTTCCAAGATTATTTAGATTTGTGGAATGAGTTTGAGAAGGGAGCTACAAAAGAAGCAAGATATGCTAGATGTATTGATGCACTCGCCCCATTACTAAACCATTCTTTTATTGCTGAGCGAGATGCTAATCCTGATGATTTAACAGTTAGTCAGGTCTTATCTAAAAAAGCATTCATAAAAGAAGAATCCTTAAGTCTATGGAATTTAACACTATCTCTCATCGAAGAGAGTGTAGCACGTGGACTTTACCATGATGACAGATAAAGAAAGGAAAATGATGTTATCAAAATTATTATCAAAAAAACAAATTGCTGCTCTAGTAATACTGCTAAGTCTTGCTACTATTGGAACAAGTTTTGAGTTCCAAAGCTTTATTTATACTAGAGCAAAGACGGAAACTTATCTTGTTACACTAGTTAGTATTTTGCTTTTAGCCATTTATGTCATTCCTTATCTATTTTTAATTCAGCATTTTAGAAAAAAATGGGAGATCTCATTACAAGCTTGGTTTACCATGTTAATTTTTGCCTTATTTTCAGAAGGATGGTTAGCAGGTTACGGTAATGAATTTGTGAGCCGAACTGTTTGGTACCATATTTTACCAAAATCTATTTATAAGGCTTGGGAATCGGCGTTATCCGCTCCTTTTGTTGAAGAGAGTTTGAAATTACTGGTTGCTTTGTTGTTGATGTTACTCATTGGAATTTGGAATAAACGTGCAGCATTCTTAACAGGTTTTACAGTTGGACTTGGTTTTCAATTTATGGAAGATATTGCTTATATTTTAGAGAGCTCTTTATCTTCTAAGCATGGAGATTTGACAATAGCTTTTGAAAGAATATCTGGCGCTTTTTCATCTCATGCTTTCTATACATCGATTGTAACACTCGGCTGGTATTTACTTTTAAGTAAAACTAGTAAACTCCCTAAAGCTAAAATTTATTTATATGCTGTTGGGCCCCTTTTATTGCATATTTTATGGAACTCACCACTTTGGGATACTTGGTTACTTGGACAATTTTCAGTATTTGGGATTCTAAATTCTATTATATTAGTGCTAATTTTTTTAGATGCTATAACTTATGTTGATTCTAAAAACCAAGTGATGTAATTAAAAAGGCTCTAATTATTTGAGCCTTTTCATTATTTTGAAATTTAAAGATTTAGGTGAAAAAGATGTCAAAAAATTTAAAAGGAATGATTTACACTCTACTTGCTGCAAGTTGTTGGGGGATTTCTGGAGTTAGTGGACAATACTTGATGCAAGAAGGTGTTTCAGCAATTAGTTTAACTTCTCTTAGAATGTTAATTTCAGGAATTGTTTTGATAATAGTCGTAATCGTTCGACAAAAAGGTCAAATCATTGAAAAATTTAAAGCTAAAGAAATGATTATACATTTATTGATTTTTAGCTTATTTGGCTTACTTGCGAACCAATACACCTATCTCAAAACGATTTATTACACTAATGCTGGTACGGCAACAGTTTTACAGTATATCGCACCAAGTTTGATTTTAACTTTTTTATGTATTAGAGAAAGACGTTTTCCATTATTAAGCGAATTTATTGCTATTGTCATGACTATGCTTGGAACATTTGTTATGGCAACACATGCCAACTTTTCAGCTTTAGCCATTACACCAGTTGGCCTTTTTTGGGGGTTATTAGCTGCGATCACAACAGCAATTTATGTTTTATACCCAACTAAACTTTTACGTGATAACGGTAGTCTTTTTGTGATTAGTTTTGCTTTGTTTATAGGTGGTTTAGTTTCATCCTTGATAGGTCATACATGGAACTATCCTTTATACATCAGTCCTTTAAATCTCTTAGCTTATTTTGGGATTATTGGTATTGGAACAGTGTTTGCTTATTCTTTATTTTTAAAAGGGATTAGTATGGTGGGACCAGTAAAGGCAAGTTTAATAGCTTCATTTGAGCCAATATCAGCAGTTTTCTTCACGGTTGTAATTATGAAAGAGGCCTTCAATGCAGCAGATATTTTTGGAATGATATTGATTATTATTGCTGTGTTTATCATTGGTATCAAAGATTTATTAGCAGCAAAAAGAGCAGAGGTATTAGCTAAAAAAAGATTCCGTAAAGTCGTTAAGTAACCCTGTAGTCAATAATGATAATAATACCCTTTAGATAGAAGACTATGTCGTTTATTTAAAGGGTATTTTTTGATCGCCAGTTATAGTTTTTAGATATATTAACCTATCTGAAAATACAATTTGCTTTATTTGTACTAACAGATTATACTATGGCTAAGTTTTAATCTGATAGATTAAGGCAGAACAATAGTTTACGATTCTTAATAAAGGAAGATTTATTATGTCAGAACTTTTATCAATTTATCAAACTTTACAATCCAAAAAATAGGTTAATTTAAGTCACCAAATCAATGAGAATAGTCCTCATTTTCCAGCTCTTCCAGCTCTTGAAAAAAGAGAGTTATTTAATCATAATGATGGTTTTCTGGTACATCAATTTTCTGTAGTTAGCCAATATGGAACACATATTGATGCTCCCATTCATTTTGTAAAAGGGGGAAGGTGGCTTGAGGAGATTGATTTAAAGGACTTATTTTTACCTCTTTACGTTATTGATAAATCTAAAGAAGTTGTAAAAAATCCTAATTACTGTCTGACAAAGGAAGATGTGATTCAGTTTGAAGAAGAATTTGGACCTATACCTGAGGGAGTATTTGTCGCCTTTCGTTCAGATTGGTCTAAACGTTGGCCAAATCAAGAGGAAATTAGAAATTTAGATGAGGCTGGGGTTCAACATACACCTGGATGGGAATATGATGCTCTAAAGTATTTGATAGAGGAAAAAAAGGTAAAAGCAGTTGGACACGAAACTTTAGATACTGATTCTGGTATTGAAGCAGCAAGTAAGGGGTTAGTTAATGAATATTATTTGTTAGAACAGGATATTTTTCAGGTGGAATTGTTGACAAATCTAGATCAAGTTCCACCAAAAGGAGCTCTGATACAAATTGCTTTTCCGAATTGGGATAAGGCAAGTGGTTCACCTGTTAGAGCTATTGCTATTCTCCCTTAGATTTGTTTAAAGCTTATTTTTATTAATTTTTTATAAGGCTTTATTCAATGTTTGACTTTTTGTTATTGAAGATATCTATGCTATAATGAGTAAAAAATAAAATTATAGGGGGATAAGTAATGTCACGTTCTGAGCAGGTGATTTTGACTAATATGTGTCTCATTGAAAATACAAATGGTGAAATTGTTATGCAGATTAGATCCCCTGAAAGATACTCCTGGTCAGGAGCAGCTCTTCCAGGTGGTCACGTTGAAGAAGGTGAAAGTCTGTATGAATCAGTTGTCAGAGAAGTCTATGAAGAAACTGGTTTAAAGATTGTGAATCCTAAACTGGTAGGTGTGAAACATTTTTTCACGACGGAAAATATTAGGTACCTTGTTTTTCTCTATAGAACGAATGAATATGAAGGAACTTTACGTTCTTCTGAGGAAGGTGAGGTAAAGTGGGTAAATTTTGCTGATTTAGGAAAGTTAGATTTAGCATTTGATTTGAAAAATTTGATTACAGTATTTCAGGATGAAAATCTTTCAGAGATGTTTTATAAAGGATTAAATGAAACAAAAGATGGCTATATTACAGAATATTGGTAAAAAGAATTTAAAGCATAAAAATACTCCAGCTAAAAAGATGGAGTATTTTTAAATTTTATTTTACAGAGCCTCCCGTAATTCCTTCCACATAGTATTTTTGCATAACCATGAATAGTAAAGTTATAGGAATAGCTATAATAACTGATCCTGCGGTAAAAGGTAGGAACCATTTGTTAATGGTATCTTGTTGCAACATAGAGAATAGTCCGATTGCTACGGTGTATTTAGAGGTTGCATCTCCTAAAATTACTTTTGCAAAGATAAAGTCAATCCATGGTCCGATGAAAGCAATTAATGCTGTATAGACAATAATTGGTTTTGATAGCGGTAAGGTAATTTTGAAGAATACATCCATCTTAGTTGCCCCATCAAGCATGGCACTCTTGTCAAGCGAGTAAGGAATAGTATCAAAAAATCCTTTGGCAATATAAAAAGTCAATGCCGCACCAGATGAATAAACCAAAATTAAAGATAATAAGGTTTGATCTAGATTAAATGCTTTTAAAATATAGTAAATAGCAATCATACTCATAAAAGATGGGAACATATTTAAAACGAGAGCTATTTTTAAAAAGCTTTGACGATGCTTAAATTTAATTCTACTGAGAGAATAGGCCATAGCTACGGTAATGAAGGTAGAAATAATACAGGATACTGTTGCAACATATAATGTGTTAATAAACCAGCGTCCAAATGGGAAAGTATTCTGTGTAAATAGTCGAGTGTAGTTATCAAATGTCCAAGATTTAGGGAAAATGTAATTTACAAATGCAGAACCTTCACCTCTAAAACTACTTAAAACAACCCAGACTATTGGAAAAAGCCAAATGACTGAGAGAAGGATTAAAAGAATGTAAATAAAGGTTAGAAAATATTTTTGTCTTTTTTTCATTATTTTGCACCTCCTGATTTATAAGCATTGCTTCTTGTATAAGCTAATAGACTAAAGAATGCTGAAAAACTAAAAATAAGAATTCCGATTACTGATGCAATATTATAATCAGCAGCATTTATTGTTAAATTATAGAGCCATGTCACAAGTAAGTCAGTTGTCCCAGCTTGATAGAAGTTTGAATTAGATGGTCCTCCTTGAGTTAAGAGGTAGATAACATTAAAATTATTGATGTTTCCAATAAACTGCTGAATAAGAGCAGGAGTCATGACTAGTAGAATCTGTGGAAATGTAATTGATTTAAAGATTTGAAATCGATTAGCACCATCAATCTCGGCAGCTTCAATTTGTTCTTGAGGTAGGTTCATAATTATACCACTTGCAACTAACATTGTAATAGGAATCCCTACCCACATATTGACAACTATAATTGAAAATTTAGCCCAAATTGGGTCAGATAAAAAAGGTAAGGGATGATTTGCGTTAATTAAACCTAATTTATGAAGAAGTCCATTGATTGGACCGGAATCACTCAATAAATTTTTCATAATTAATAAAGAAATGAATTGAGGGACAGCAACAGTTATAACAAAGAAGAGTCTCCACATTTTTTTGAATTTTAATCCTCTTGTGTTAATGATGAGTGCAAGAATAATTCCAAATATAAAGTTGGTAGCTGTTGCAAAGATTGCCCAAATCAAAGTCCAACTTAATACAGGGAAAAAGGTACCTGCCATACGTCCAGTTATGACATTACCAAAATTACCAAAACCATTCCAATGGAATAGACTTTTTGGAGGAAGATGATTATGGTCAAAATTTGTAAAGGCGATGGCAATCATATAAATGAGTGGCAATATAGTGAATAGCATGATACCTAAGATAGGTAAACTCATTAAAGTCATATGAAAGCGCTCATTTAATAATGTTTTTAAATCTTGGTAAAAATTTGGTAAGACTTTGTTTTGCTTTTTGAGTTGTGTAATATGATCAGCACTTTTTAGATTACACCAGTAGATATATCCAAAAAAAGCTGTAAATAGTAAAGCAGCTATACCGCCTAACATAAGAAGCATAGAGGAGTCACCAGCAGTAACAACTTGAATCTTTATACCGTCAACAACCTTTGATGTAACTCCTTGTTCTTTGGTACCTAAGGTTACCAGTCCTTTTATGGAAGGAATAACCTGATAAAAGAAAGTTATTAAAAAAATAACTTCTGCTAATAGAAATAAAACACCTTTGATAAACTGTCTATTTTTAAGGTTAGCAAATCCCATAATGATAAAAGAGAGTTTAGTATCGGTATCCCCATTTTGGTATATCTCTTTTAAAGTTTGAAAGTAGTGAGGGGAATGATTTATTTTAATCATCTTTTCTCCTTTTTAAAAAAGGATAGACCATGATGCGATCTATCCTAAATCTATTATTTAGCTTTTGCCAAATCTTTGTCGAATTGTTGTAATTTAGAAAGATAATCACTAGATTTTATTTTTCCATTGTAAGTATCACTAATTAGCGGTGCAGCTGAATTCCAAAAGATAGCCATCTGACTAACTTTAGGCATAACAGTTGTATAGTCACTAGAACCACCCATTGTAATAACAGTTTTAGCGAGTTGACTAGATTGTACATCTTCAGTATCTTGTACAACTTTATTTGATGGTACAACATTAAAGTTTTTAAAGATTTCTTTTTGACTATCAGCATTAGTTAGGAATTCTGCTAACTTATAGCTAACAGCAATACGTTTAGTATCTGATTTCGCTG
The DNA here is from genome assembly GCA_030527925.1 of Streptococcus sp. Lineage (GTDB taxonomy): Bacteria > Bacillota > Bacilli > Lactobacillales > Streptococcaceae > Streptococcus. Next base: position 40,374 of record JAUMZW010000002.1, on the reverse strand, counting down.
GGGCTTGGTTAACCGCAAATAGACGTACACCTAGAAAGGCTTTTTGCTGAACAGTTTTATCACCAATAGTCATTGTTGGGTACGTTGCGATTCCTAGATTATCTTTACCAATAGCTTTTTCAGCAGCTGAGTAATCCCAAGGCCCACTTTCAAATGCACCAACCGAACCATCTCCGAATTTAGACATAGTGTTTTCGGCTGTTAGATTAACAAATCCTTTATTGTTATTTTGATCAGCAATCCATTTCAAAACAGACACACCAGCCTCATTGCCCCAGTTTGTTCCTTTGTTATCCTCACCATTCTTTCCAAATAAGGTATCACCTACTGATAAGAAAAGTGGTGCGGTAACATAAGCATTTGCCTGTTTAAGCTGTTGTCCAAAAGTAGATTTCTCAGTAATGCTCTCGTAAGATTTAACATCATCTCCATTTAGTTTTGATTTATTGTAAAAAAGAACCTGTGATTCAATTCCATATGGAAAAGCATATGTTTTTCCTTTGTATTGAGCACCAATAATAGATTGTTCTGTATTGTTGTCTTTTACTGAAGCTGCATATTTATCGGGTAATTCTTGAAGAATGCCTGATTCTACTAATTGCCCTAGTTGATCATGTGGTAAAGAAAAAACATCAGCGGCTTTGCTAGGATCTTTTTTAACATTTTCTTGAGCTTTTGAGAAATTAGATTCTACCATTTTGATTGAAACATTTTTATTGTCTTTCTCAAATTGTGCTACTAATGGTTTGTAGGCGTCTTTAGAATCCGTTGGGACCCATAGTTTGATATCAATCGTTTTTTCTTTAGCTGAAACGTTATGTGGAGAATGCAAAGCAAGTAAGCTAGTTGTTGCTAATCCAAGAATTGCAGAAGTGGTAAGCGTTTTAGAAATTGTTTTTTTATTCATAGTAACTATGACCTCCGTTTATTATAATTTAATTATGCAACCGTTTGCAAAAAAAGTCAAGACTTTTGCACGATAATATAATAATATTTAAAAATGCATATTATGCTTAATTTGTGGTAAAGTACTATTAGAGTTAAGGGAGGCTTTAGATGGTAACGATAAAAGATGTCGCAAAGCAGGCGGGAGTTCACCCGTCAACAGTTAGTCGTGTAATTAAAAATCATAAATCTATATCAACTGAGACAAAGGATAGGGTAAACCGAGCAATGAGAGTTTTAGGATATGTTCCTAATTACGCTGCTCAAACGTTAGCGACTGGTCAGTCATTTGCCATAGCATTAGTTTTACCACCTATTATTTCAGAAGACCGATTTAGCGAACCCTTTTTTTTACATATGATTTCAACACTTACTTTAGCAGCAAAGAAAAAAGGATATACCATATCCATTGCAACTTCACTAAATCTAATGGACTTACAAGAGCAAGTCGAGTTAATGTATAGTCAGAAACGTGTAGATGGTTTTATTCTTTTATTTAATGAAAAGAATAATCCTATAAAAGATTTTTTAGATAAAAAAGGTGTTCCAACAGTTGTTATTGGTTTATCAGACCAAGATAAAATAGGGATTTTTGTTGATAATGATAATTATCAAATGGGTTATAATGCTGTTGATTACTTAATTGGGATGGGACATAAGCGTATTTTATTTGTTACAGACAATAATAGTTCTATGGTTTTCCAAAATCGTTATAATGGTTATTTTAAATCATGTCAAAATCAATTAACAGAGGTCTTTCCTGCTTTTTTATATAGGCAAAATCATTCATGTGATAATCTATTTCTAGAAACTTTACATTCTAAGTCTATAACGTCACTTGTTGTTATTGGAGACCGTTTATCTGTACGTTTGATACAATTATTATCTGTAAACGGATATCATATTCCACAAGATATTTCAATGATTACCTTTAATAATTCGGATTATGCGACCTTAACAAAACCTCATCTCACAACATTTGATATTAATATTGCTCAATTAGGACAAGAAGCTTTTGATTATCTGTTAAAGCAAATTATAAATCCAGAAAAAAACACTTTAAAAGAATATTTTGTTCCTTTTAAGTTAATTGAACGTGAAAGTGTTTTCAAAATCAATTGACAAATGCAACCGTTTGCGTTAAAATTTGACTATCATCATTAAGGAGATTCTATTATGACATTTAAAAGGTCAAGTGGTGTTTTAATGCATATTAGTTCTTTACCAGGAGCTAATGGGATTGGAAGTTTTGGACAAGCAGCTTATGATTTTGTGGATTTTTTGGTAGAAACAGGTCAAACTTATTGGCAAATTTTACCGTTAACGCCAACAGGATATGGTGATTCTCCCTATCAATCGTTTTCAGCATTAGCAGGAAATATTAATTTTATAGATTTACCGTTATTAGCTGAAATGGACCTGTTAGTTGAGGAAGACTTCAATGATATTTCCTTTTCAGATAATCCAGAAAAAGTTGACTATGAGCGATTAGTACACCTAAGACGTCCAATTTTAGAAAAAGCGGTTGCAAAATTTTTAACTTCAGAGATTAATATTGAAGCTTTGAAGCACTATCTTTCTCAAAATGATTGGTTAAATGATTACGCTGAATTTATGGCTATAAAAGAGCATTTTGGTCAGGTTTCCTTACAAGATTGGCCCGATCAATCGCTTCGCTTACGCCAACAAAGTATACTAGATTATTATAGAAAAGAGCTTGCTAGGCAAATAGATTTTCATTTAGTAACGCAATATCTGTTTGATTTACAATGGAGAAAATTGAAAGCGTATTCTAATCAAAGACATATTGAAATTATTGGAGATATGCCAATCTATGTATCTGCCGATAGCGTGGAAGTATGGACCATGCCAGATTTGTTCAAAGTAGATGAAGACCGAGTTCCGAGGTGTGTTGCTGGTTGTCCTGCAGATGATTTTAGTAAGGACGGACAATTATGGGGAAACCCTATCTATAATTGGTCATATCATAAAGAGACTAAATTTAAGTGGTGGGTCTACCGTATTCAAGAAAGTTTTAAACGATATGATGTTCTACGGATCGATCATTTCAAGGGATTTTCAGATTTTTGGGAAATTCCTAGAGGTTATCAAACACCAAATGATGGTTCTTGGGTATCAGGTCCTGGTTATGAATTGTTTGAGACGATCAAAAGTGAATTAGGAGACTTACCAATTATTGCTGAAAATCTTGGATATATTGATGAAAAGGCAGAACAGCTATTGAAAGAGACAGATTATCCAGGAATGAAAATTTTGGAATTTGGTTTTTATGATACAAGTGCAAATAGCTTAGAATTACCACACTATCATACGAGGAATCAAGTTATTTATACAGGCACACATGATAATGCTGTTATTAATGAATGGTATCAGGAATTAGAACCAAACCAACGTGATTTTGTGATTCGATTTACTCACAAAGCAGATTATGAGACAGTAGCACAAGCCATGATAAGAACACTTTATTCATCAGTTGCTGATATTTCTATAATAACCATGCAGGATTTATTAGAAAAGGATGGTTCATGCCGAATGAATCTCCCTAATACCATTGGTGGAAATTGGGAGTGGCGCATGAAATTATCTGATTTAACACAGCCTAGAAAAGACTTTTTAAAAGAGATAACTTATCGATACAATCGGCAAAACCTTTATAATGATAAAAAATCCTTAAATCAAACTTCATTTAAGGACTATTATTTAAGTCATTCTACTAATCTAGAAGATTTATCAAACACGGAAGTTTATGAGTTACTACTAAACTATGTTAAAGATAAATCAGATCAGTTACCTCAAAACAAGTCATCAAAAACAGTTTATTATATTTCTGCTGAGTTTTTGATAGGGAAATTATTATCAAATAATCTTATTAATTTAGGAATTTATGATGAAGTTCGTCTTGAATTAGAGCATGCTGGTAAAAATCTAGCTGACATTGAAGCAATTGAATATGAGCCATCTTTAGGAAATGGTGGTTTAGGACGTTTAGCAGCCTGTTTCATTGATTCAATGTCAACCCTAGGCATAAATGGACAAGGAATTGGCTTGAACTATCATTGTGGTTTATTTAAACAAATTTTTAAAAATTATAAACAAGAAGCATTACCTGATTATTGGCAGTATCAACCGTCATGGCTTTTGGATACAGGTATTAGTTATGAGATTCCTTTTAAAGATTTTGTTTTACAATCTTCACTTAAACAACTATCAGTCTTGGGTTACAAACAAACCACAAAGAATATGTTACATCTGTTTGATTTGATTGGAGTTAATCCTTCTATCATTCATGATGGAATTCAATTTGATAAAAAAGATATTCTAGAAAATCTTACCCTCTTTTTATATCCTGATGATTCAGATGAAGCTGGTCAACGTTTAAGAATTTTCCAAGAATATTTTATGGTATCTAATGCAGCACAATTAATATTAGATAAGGCTAAACAACAAGGAAGTAATCTTTATGATTTAGATTCATATGCTTATATCCAAATCAATGATACACATCCTTCACTCATTATCCCAGAGTTAATTCGATTATTGACTGAAAAATATAGTTTAAACTTTAATACAGCTATTAGTGTAGTATCTCGTATGATTGGATATACGAATCATACGATTTTGGCTGAGGCTTTAGAAAAGTGGGATTTGGCAGAGTTAGATACAGTCATTCCTAATATTGCTCAAATTATTAGGAAACTAGATTATTATGTCAAAGAAAAGTATCCAAGTATTGCAACAGCTATTATTGACGAACATAACCGTGTTCATATGGCACATATGGATATTCATTTTGCCACAAGTGTTAACGGAGTAGCCGCCTTACATACTGAAATCCTTAAAAATAGTGAATTAAAAGAATTTTATACTATTTATCCTGAAAAATTTAATAACAAAACAAATGGTATCACTTTTAGAAGGTGGTTAGAATATGCCAATCGTCCGTTAACAACTTTCTTAAAATCTGTGATTGGAGATTCTTATCTTACTGACTCAATGAGATTAGAAAAATTATTAGACTATAATAATCAAAATCAAATTTTAGACAAGTTATCAGATATCAAACTTCAAAATAAGAAAAATTTAGTCTCTTATCTAAAATTAGAAAAAGGAATTGAACTTGATGAAAATAGTGTTATATCAATTCAAATAAAACGTTTTCATGAATACAAACGTCAACAAATGAATGCTTTATATTGTATTTATAAATATTTAGACATTAAAAAAGGCAATAAGCCAGCTAGAAAAATAACGATAATTTTTGCTGGTAAAGCAGCCCCAGCTTATACTATTGCACAAGATATTATACATCTTATTCTATGTTTATCGACTTTAATCAATAATGACCCTGAAGTGAATCCCTACTTGAATGTTCATCTGATTGATAATTATAATGTTAGCTTGGCTGAAAAGTTAATTCCTGCTGCTGATATCTCAGAACAAATTTCATTAGCTTCAAAAGAAGCTTCTGGAACAGGTAATATGAAATTGATGTTAAATGGTGCGATAACTTTGGGAACAAAAGATGGTGCTAATGTTGAGATAGCAGAATTGGTTGGTGAAGAGAATTGCTATACTTTTGGAAAATCATCAGAAGAAGTTATCGAATACTATAAAAATCAGTCGTACTCATCATTAAAAATGTATAAAAATTCTAATCTAATCAAAGAGGTGGTTGACTTCATGTTATCTGATGAGATCTTATCTATTGGTGATAAGAATTGTCTCGAACGCCTCTACAGAGAACTTATTTCCAAAGATTGGTTTATGACTTTCTTAGATTTTGAAGAGTACGTAGCTGTTAAAGATAAAGTGTTCACAGATTTTGAAAATCGTAAGGAATGGCAACAAAAAATGTTAGTTAACATTGCTAAAGCAGGTTATTTTTCTTCTGATAGAACAATTACGGATTATGCAAGAGATATTTGGGGTGCTTTATAAATATTCAATAAAATTAATTTTTTTATAAAAATACATTGACAAAGTCTAAAAGTTAACTTAAAATAGTTTTATTCTATAAAGAAAGTTGTACGATATATGAAAAAAATTATTTTAAGTCTAGTGACCTTGGTTTCTCTAGTAACGTTATCAGCTTGTGGTTCATCATCAAGTAGTGATTTACAAGAAAGTGTTAAGGAAAAGGGTAAGTTAGTTGTTGCTCTAAGTCCAGATTACGCACCATTTGAATTCAAAGCTCTTGTTGATGGTAAAGATAAGGTGGTCGGTTCTGATATAGACTTAGCCCAAGCGATTGCAGATAAACTTGGCGTTAAGTTAGTTATTTCAACAATGAATTTCGAAAATGTTTTGACAAGTATTCAAACAAAAAAAGCAGATATTGCAATTTCTGGATTATCTTATACTAAGGAACGTGCAAAAGTATTTGATTTTAGTAAGTCCTATTATGAAACAAAGAATGCTATATTGGTTAAAACATCAGAAATTTCTTCTAATCAATCTTTATCTGATTTGTCAGGAAAAAAAGTTGCAGTTTTAAAAGGCTCTATTGAAGAAGGGTTAGCAAAAGACCAATTAAAATCTTCGAATATTGTCTCTTTAACCTCAATGTCAGAGGCTATTAGTGAATTAAAATCTGGTAAAGTTGATGCAGTAGATCTAGAGGGTCCAGTTGCTCAAGGTTACATTAGTCAAAATGCAGATATTTCTTTAGCTAGTTTTGCTCTTAAGACAGGAGAGGGAGATGCAAAAGCTGTTGTCTTACCAAAAAATAACAGTAAATTGAAAAAAACAATCAATGAAGTCATTTCCGAGTTAGAAAAAGATGAGAAGTATCAAAAATTTATTGATGAGGCAGCTAAATTAACCAGTTCAAAAGTTAAAGAATAAAGAATCATCTTTTTATTGACAATTACCAAAGAATTCGATATTCTATTAAAGAACGTATTGACGTTACACTCAATCTTGAGGAGGTGAAAGATATGTCAAAAACAGTTGTTCGTAAAAATGAATCACTTGACGATGCACTCCGTCGTTTCAAACGTTCTGTGACTAAAGCTGGTACTCTTCAAGAATCACGTAAACGTGAATTCTACGAAAAACCTTCTGTAAAACGTAAACGTAAATCAGAAGCAGCTCGCAAACGTAAAAAATTCTAATTTTAGAAAATAAAAAAAGAGGATTTCCTCTTTTTTTATTTTCTAAAATTAGCGTATAGATAAAAACAAGCCCTAAAAATATGTTAGGACTTGCTTTTATATGAAGAGTATTATTTGTTTGCTAATAAATCACGGATTTCAGCAAGCAATTCTTCTTGAGTTGGAGCAGCATCTTCAACTTCAACTTCAGCTTTTTTACCAAAGCTCATTGCTTTGTTGGCAGCTTTTACGATAAAGAACAATACTGTACCAACAATTAAGAAGTTTACAATAGCATTAATAAAGTTACCAATAGCAATAGAACCTAATTTGATAGCTGAGAAGTCAGGTTGACCAATAACCATACCAATGATAGGAGTGATGACATCTTTAACAAGAGAAGTAACAACAGCACCAAAAGCAGCACCGATGATAACAGCAACAGCAAGGTCTAATACATTACCTTTAAATAAAAAATCTTTGAGTTCTTTAATCATGAGAACATCCTTTCGCAAAAAAAAAAATTATTTGTTTTTATTACTGGTCAAGTATATCAGAAATAAGATATAAGAACAATAGAAATGCTCAAAAAAATTTCTATAAATTTACTTTACTATTTAAAAATGATATACTATTTAAGTATAATAGTGTTTTTGTGAGGAGGTGCATACTTGGCAATAAGTAAGGAAACAATTTCCGATATCAAAAATCGTGTTAATATTGTAGATATTATCAGTGATAGTATTGCGCTGACACGTACTGGCAAACAGTTTTTGGGGTTATGTCCTTTTCACAATGAAAAAACACCTTCTTTTAATGTACTTGAAGATAAACAATTTTATCATTGCTTTGGTTGTGGAAAATCGGGTGATGTTTTTAAATTTATCGAGGATTATAGACAAGTTTCATTTTTAGAGAGTGTGGCCATTGTTGCTGAATATGCTGGAGTTACTTTAGAGACAAGTGAGGCTCAAATAAGGAAGTCTCCAAGGAAACATCCTCATCACGATTTACTCTCCATTCATCAAGATGCTGCCAGTTTTTACCATGCTATTTTGATGACTACTAAAGAAGGTGAATTAGCCAGAAATTACTTGAAAACTCGTGGCTTGACAGATGATTTATTAATCTATTTTAATGTCGGTTTATCACCTAGCCAAAACGATTTCTTGTATCGTTCCGTATCAAAAAAATATTCTGAGAAGGTATTATTTGACTCGGGCCTATTTCATGTAGCTAGAGAAAGTAATCGATTTTATGATGCATTTACGAATCGTATAATGTTCCCATTGACAAATGACAATGGTCAGACAATTGCTTTTTCGGGAAGAATTTGGCAAGAAGAGCAACTTAATCAGTCCAATGAAGCCAAATACAAAAATTCGACAGCCACTCCAATCTTTAATAAATCCTATGAGCTTTATCATTTAGATAAGGTAAAAACTTTAATATCGAAGTCAAAAGAAGTGTATATTATGGAAGGGTTTATGGATGTTATAGCAGCCTATAAATCGGGAGTTAAAAATGTTGTGGCATCTATGGGTACTGCTTTAACTAAAGAGCATGTCAAACATCTTCAGCGTTATGCAAAAAAAGTTGTTTTGGCCTACGATGGAGATGAAGCTGGTCAAAATGCGATTGCAAAAAGTTTAGACCTATTGACACCTTTTGATGTAAGTATTGTAAAATTTCCAGAAAAACTTGATCCTGATGAGTTTTTACAAAAAAATAGTTCAGAAGCATTGGCAAAACTATTGTTAGAATCCAAAATGAGTGCTATTGAGTTTCTCGTTTATTATTTATGGAATGGGACAAATTCAAGTTTACAGTCTGAAATTGATTACGTTGAAAAAATTTCTAAAATCATTATTCAATCTCCATCGATAACAGCACAAAATACTTATGTTCATTTGGTTGCTGATTTATTACCCCATTTTGATTATGAACAAGTGGAGCAAGCTGTCAATAATGAACGTTTATTGCAGAGAAAAATTCTCTCAAAAACCTCTAAAGCTGAGGAGCCATTTGAACCGATAAAATTACAGTACTCAAAATCTTTAACTGCGATACAGAGAGCTGAAAAGCAGTTTTTATACCATCTTATTCAAAATACATTTATAAGAACAACATTTCAGATGAGAGAGCCGATAATTTTTGACACTGATGGTTACCAACTCATCTTTAATATTTTGATGGAAAAGGGAGAGATATCTTCTCTAGATTTACATCAATTGGATGAGCAAGTCCAATCTCTTTACTATGATATACTAGAAGAGAATTTACCAGATGATAGTGATGTAGAGGAATTAGAACGTATTTTAATTAGAAGAGATCATCTCATTGCAGATCGGGAACTAAAGCAATCAGCAAAACGTATCCGCGAATCTGTCAAGGGGGGTGACGAAGAAGAAGCACTTTTATTTTTACAGAATTTAATTACAAAAAAAAGAAATAACGAATAGGGGAATCCATGGCAGTAAAAAAAGAAAATACCACGTTTAAAGTTCAAGTTGCTGATTTTATTCGCACACATAAAAAAGAAGGAACTGCGACAGATGTTGAGGTAACTGATCAATTAGTTATTCCATTTGTTTTAGATGCAGATCAAATTGATGATTTATTAGTACGTCTTACAGATGGGGGGATATCAATTACTGATGTAGATGGAAATCCATCAACGAAATACGTTGTAGAAGAACCTCAACCTGAAGAACTTACTGACGAAGAATTGTTAGGGAGCAATTCTGCCAAGGTCAATGACCCTGTTCGTATGTATCTAAAAGAAATTGGTGTTGTTCCTTTATTAACTAATGAAGAAGAAAAAGAATTGGCTGTTGCTGTGTCAAAAGGAGACTTAGAAGCAAAACAGCGTTTAGCAGAGGCTAATCTTCGATTGGTTGTATCAATTGCAAAACGCTATGTTGGGCGTGGGATGCAATTTCTTGATTTAATTCAAGAAGGTAATATGGGATTGATGAAATCAGTTGATAAATTTGATTATTCAAAAGGTTTCAAGTTTTCAACCTATGCAACATGGTGGATTCGTCAAGCTATCACTCGTGCAATTGCAGATCAAGCTAGAACTATTCGTATTCCAGTTCATATGGTTGAAACAATCAATAAATTGGTTCGTGAACAACGAAATTTATTACAAGAACTAGGACAAGACCCAACACCTGAGCAAATCGCAGAGCGTATGGAAATGACACCTGACAAAGTTCGTGAAATCTTAAAGATTGCTCAGGAGCCTGTTTCTTTGGAAACACCGATTGGTGAAGAAGATGATAGCCATCTAGGAGACTTTATTGAAGATGAAGTTATTGAAAATCCAGTAGATTATACAACTCGTGTTGTTTTGCGTGAACAATTAGATGAGGTACTCGATACCTTAACTGATCGAGAAGAAAATGTCTTACGTCTTAGATTTGGTCTAGATGATGGTAAAATGAGAACCCTTGAGGATGTTGGCAAAGTATTTAATGTAACACGTGAACGTATTCGTCAGATTGAAGCAAAAGCGTTGCGTAAATTACGTCATCCTAGCCGAAGTAAACAATTGCGTTATTTTGTAGAAGACTAAAAGTAAGAGAAGGTTGGTTAGACTATGGCTGAAACTCATTATACTGAAGAACAAATAATTGGGATAAAAAATAGAATTTTAGAAACTTTAGAACTTGTCATTGACCCCGAGTTGGGGATTGACATTGTCAATTTGGGTTTAATTTATGAGATTCGTTTTGAAGATAATGGACATACTGAGATTGATATGACTCTAACGACAATGGGATGTCCTTTAGCAGATTTGTTAACAGACCAAATTCAGGATGTTATGCGAAATGTTCCTGAAGTAACCCATACAGAGGTAAAATTAGTATGGTATCCAGCATGGTCGGTTGAAAAAATGAGTCGTTATGCGAGAATAGCATTAGGAATACATTAAGAATAGGGGAAAAAATGATTTTAATTACGGGTGCTAATGGTCAATTAGGAACGGAGTTACGTTATTTATTAGATGAACGTAACGAAGATTACGTGGCTGTTGATGTGGCAGAAATGGATATTACAAATGCTGAGAAAGTCGATAGCGTGTTTGAACAAATCAAACCAACTTTGGTTTACCACTGTGCAGCATATACAGCAGTTGATGCAGCTGAGGATGAAGGAAAAGAACTGGATTATGCAATCAACGTTACTGGAACTGAGAACGTTGCAAAAGCTGCGGCTAAACATGATGCGACTTTGGTCTATATCTCGACAGATTATGTTTTTGATGGTAAAAAGCCTGTGGGACAAGAGTGGGAAGTTGATGATATGCCTGACCCACAAACAGAGTATGGACGTACAAAACGTATGGGTGAAGAACTGGTAGAAAAATACTCAAATCAATTTTATATTATCCGTACAGCATGGGTATTTGGTAATTATGGTAAAAACTTTGTGTTTACAATGAAAAATTTAGCAAAAAGCCATTCTACTTTAACAGTTGTAAATGATCAACACGGTCGTCCAACTTGGACAAGAACGCTTGCAGAGTTTATGACTTATCTTGCTGAAAACCGTAAAGATTTTGGTTATTATCATCTTTCAAACGATGCCACAAAAGATACAACGTGGTATGATTTTGCTTGTGAAATTCTTAAAGATACTGATGTTGAGGTAAAACCAGTTGATTCAAGCCAATTTCCCGCTAAAGCAAAACGTCCTCTAAATTCAACAATGAGTTTAACAAAGGCTAAGGCTACTGGGTTTGTTATCCCAACTTGGCAAGAAGCCTTACAAGAATTTTATAAACAAGACGTTAGGAAGTAGTAACTATTAAGAGAAACTTAGTATCTTGGATAATTTTGAATGATAAAATTGAACTTAGACTTATTAACTAATCTCTTTTAGCTGCCTCTTTCTCATCTGTAGTGGGTGGTCTATAATTAAGCAGGAGAGGAGACGAATTTCGTCTTCTTTTTTGTGATGTTCAAAGCTATGGAGATAGGTTATTTAGAGTTTTTAAAGTTCTGATAGAAAGAGGTATTACGATTGATATCTAAATGAGTTCGTTGCCTAAAAGTTAGCGTTAGAATTAAGGAATCTAAAGGAGGTTTTAGATGGCATAAAATGATTTAAAATAATATCAAAGGTTTGATTTATTTGAGGGAGAGGCTTGTTTAATAATAAAACATTAGATATTTTACACTGTCTTTTTATAAGATAAAGCCTATTTGTTCAAGTCTTCTTATTTAGATAGCAGTAGGTTTCTATTATTTGAAAAATGTCATTAAAAAATTACTTAATTTTAATTAAAAACTGAAGTATTTTAAGTCGGTGATACTCCATAAGATACATGAGATTTAAAATCTCGGTTTATATGTTTGAAGCCTCTTATATAAAAAAATGTAAAGCTAGAAGAGGTAAGTATGGTTAAAAGACAAATAGTTTACTTTATACAGTTGAATATGTCAGCAACAAATGGAGTTTCAAAAAAGTTTAGATGTAAAAATTTAAAATAGAGTATCTATTATGGTTTAATTCTCTATGGATAATATAGGATGTTTTTTCGTTTAATAAGAAGCTGCTATAGGATAAGTTATTAGATTTTTGATATAATAGAGGGCATGAGAGTTGTAGCAGGTAAATTTGGGGGACGTCCTTTAAAAACCCTTGAAGGGAAATTAACTCGTCCAACATCCGATAAGGTAAAAGGTGCAATTTATAATATGATCGGTCCTTTTTTTGAAGGTGGTCGTGTTTTAGACTTGTTTTCTGGAAGTGGTAGTTTGGCTATTGAGGCTATTTCAAGAGGAATGACAGAAGCTGTTTTAGTTGAAAAAGATAGACGAGCTCAAGGTGTTATTTTAGAAAATTTGAAAATGACAAAGGAAGAGTCCTCATTTCAATTGATGAAACAAGATGCTTATCAAGCGATTGAATTGTTAACAGGACAATTTGACTTAGTGTTACTAGACCCTCCATATGCTAAAGAGCAAATCGTTGAGACAATTGAAAGACTTAATACAAAGGGTTTGTTGAGCGATAAGGTTATGATTGTTTGTGAAACAGATAAATCAGTTGAATTGCCTGAAGAGGTCTCCCAATTTGGTATTTGGAAGCAAAAATGTTATGGAATAAGTAAGGTGACTGTTTATGTCAGATAATATTGGTTTATTTGCTGGTTCATTCGATCCTATAACAAATGCACATTTAGAACTAATTGATAAAGCCATACCTTTATTTGATAAAGTGTATGTCGGTGTTTTTGTTAATCTTTCAAAGAAAGGTTTATTTTCAAAAGCAACACGCATTAGGCTATTACGGGAAGCTTTATTGAAATACTCTAATGTTGAAGTGATCAGTTTTTCGAACCGATTAGTTGTTGATATTGCTAAAGAGTATGGAGTGACACATCTTGTTAGGGGAATCAGAAATGCTATTGATTTGGAATATGAAGCTGGTCTTAATTTTTTTAATTCGCATTTAAATAGTAGTCTCGAAACCATTTATTTTTTAAGTTCCTCTAAAAATCGTTTTATCAGTTCAAGTGCAGTTAGAGAGCTGATACATTATGGCCAAGATATCAGTGAATACGTTCCTAAAAGTGTTCAAGAAGAAGTAAGGAAGAAATATGGAATACAATAAAAAAAAGAAGCAAAAATCATCATTTTTGAGAGATTTCAGATGGGTAATTGTTACCTTTATTAGTATAATCGTCATTGCATTTAGTTTATTTTACCAGTTACCTTATTACCTAGAGATGCCTGGTGGAGCTTATGATATACGTTCAGTCTTAACTGTTGATAAAAAAGAAGATAAGGCGAAAGGTTCTTATAATTTTGTAGCTGTCAGTGTTAGTCAAGCAACGGTCGCTCAAATCATTTACGCTTGGTTAACCCCATATACAGAAATTTCATCAGCTGAACAAACAACAGGCGGCTATAGTAATAGTGACTTTTTAAGAATTAATCAATTTTATATGGAAACTTCTCAAAATAGTGCTATTTATCAAGCATTGAAATTGGCTGGAAAGGAAGCGAACTTAGATTATAAAGGAGTTTATGTATTAAATGTTTCAAAAAATTCAACCTTTAAAGATAGTCTAAATTTAGCTGATACCGTGACAGGTGTAAATGGGAAAACATTTTCTAATTCTAAGGATTTGGTATCTTATGTTAGCTCACTTAAAATTGGGGATAAAGTTAGTGTCCAATATAAATCAGATAATAAAGCAAAAGATGCGACTGGTAAAATTATTAAGCTCGATAATGGGAAAAATGGTATTGGAATCGGCTTAACTGACCATACTGAGGTGACAAGTGAGATACCAGTAACTTTTAATACTGAGGGAGTCGGTGGTCCAAGTGCAGGAATGATGTTTACACTTGATATCTATGATCAGTTGACAGGAAATTTCTTACGTAAAGGTCGTAAAATCGCTGGAACAGGTACGATTGAACAAGATGGTAGCGTTGGTGATATTGGTGGGGCAGGTTTGAAGGTTGTATCTGCAGATAAAGAAGGTGCTGAAATTTTCTTTGTTCCTAATAATCCTGTGGATAAGGCAACGTTAAAGAAGGATCCAAAAGCTAAAACAAATTATCAAGAAGCTAAGGAAGTTGCTAAACAGTTAAAGACAAAAATGAAAATTGTTCCTGTTACAAAAGTTCAGGATGCTATTGATTATTTAAAATCAACGAAATAAGACTTAAATAATATTTAGGTTTTACATCATGTTGTAGGTTGGGTAAGGAGCAGCTAGGTAATGGAAAAAGAGTATATTCGTATTCTTCATTTGAATGATTTGCATTCTCATTTTGAGTCTTATCCAAAAGTAAAACGTTTTTTTGAAGAGTATTCTAAAACAGATGCTGAAGTAATCAAATTGGATATAGGAGATAACATAGATAAGAGTCATCCGATGACAGAATTAACTTCAGGAAAAATAAATTGTCAATTAATGAATGAATTAGGTATCCAATTTGCAACTATTGGAAACAATGAGGGGATTGGCTTGACAAAGGAAGAGTTAAATCAAGTCTATAGCGATGCTTCATTTGAGATGATTTTATGCAATTTAAAAGATAATGTCAATCAACCAATTTGGGCAAAAGAATATGTTATTTATACTACAAAAAATGGAACTAGATTGGCAATTTTAGGTGCAACTTTTCCCTATACCATGGCTTATGAACCGAATGGTTGGCAGATTGAAGACCCGATTTCAGCACTAAAAAAAACCTTATGTCAAAAAGAAGTGCTAGAAGCTGATTGTCGTATTTTAATGAGTCATCTAGGTTTGTCGGTTGACAAAGAACTTACAAAGATATTTCCAGAGATAGATGTTATCATTGGTTCACATACACACCACATCTTTGAAAGTGGAGCTGTTTTAAATGGAACATATATGGCTGCTGCAGGAAAATTTGGACAATTTGTTGGAGAAATTAATTTAACATTTGAAAATCATGAACTTAGACTAGCTGAGATGACAGCTCATGAAACATACTATATGGCCTCTGAACAAGGGGATAAACAGTGGATCGAAGATTTTTTGAACAAGGGAAGACAGGGGTTGTCTAAAGAATGGATTAAATCTTTTGACCATGAGTTATCTCTTGAAGAGAGTTGTGATGTTGTTATGAAGGCTATGTTAGAGTATGGTCAAGCTGATTGTGTCTTATTAAATACGGGCTTGGTTGTTGAAGCATTTCCAAAGGAAGTGACAAATGATATTCTTCATCATTCTCTACCACACCAGATGAGACTAGCTAAAATTAGCTTAACTTTTTCGGAATTTGTCGCTATTGTCAAAGAGGTTATGAAAGAAGCAAATTATCTCAAGTCACAAGAGATAAGGGGAATGGGCTTTAGAGGTAAAATTTTTGGTGAAATGGTATTTCTAGGATTTGATTTTCGAGATGGTGAACTGCACTTAGATGCTAAGATAGATGGTGATTCACCTATTGATTTAATGATTGTTGACCAGTATTATTTTGCACCATATTTTGAACGCATTAGGGAAAAAGAAGTCGAGCTGCTTTTTCCTGAGTTATTACGTGATGTCGTTAGGAAATATTTAAAAGGAGAACTATGAGAAAAGATATTCCAGAGGAATTATACAATTATAATAAGTATCCTGGACTTAAATTTACATTTAAAGATGAGAATATAGTTGCTGAGGATTATCACTTACGGTTAGTTAAAAATCATAAGGATGCTTTTGATATGACTTCCTTTAATCAGCGTTTCTCAGAGCTTTTATTAAAATATGATTTTATCGTTGGTGATTGGTCTAACGACCAACTTCGATTAAAAGGGTTTTATAAAGATGAACAATCAGGTAATAAGTTGAACTTTATTCAACGTTTAGATGATTATTTGAATGAATACTGTAGCTTTGGTTGTGCGTATTTTATTCTTCAAAATTTATTCCCAGTAGAATTACAATTTGAAGAAGAGAAATTGTATAGTAAAAAAATGCTAAGAACGAGTAAAAAACGACAATCATCAAAGCGTTCACAGCGCCAAACAGTGAATTTTGAAAAACGTTCAAACCGGTCGTCAAGAGATAAAGCACAAAAAGATAAAAAAACACCTCATAAAAAAGAAGATAAGATGACGGGGCATTTTGTTATTCGTCAGAAGGGACAATGAAATGAGAAATTGGTTTAATCTAGATACCAAGCTATCATCTAAAGTTACATATATTATCTATATTGTTTTACTGATTTATTTTATATTTTTAATCCGATTATGTTTTGGGCCGCAGATTAGTCGAGCTGGTATTGAGACACCGGGTATTCAACATTTTGGTCGTGTAGTGGTCTTACTAACTCCGTTAAATTCAATTGTTCATGCTAGTCAGTTGGTAAATTTATGGGATTATATTTGGGTATTTGGTCAAAATTTATTAAATGTTTTTTTACTTTTCCCAATCCTGTTTTTATTAGTCGTTCTGTATCCTAATCTAAGAAATTACAAAAGAATCACCTTATTGGCATTTTGTTTTAGTTTAGGAATTGAGATGACACAAGTCTTAATAGATATTCTATGGAATGCTAATCGTGTTTTTGAGATTGATGATTTGTGGACAAACACATTAGGTGGTACAATGGCATTATTATGTTATCATTTTGGAAACAGCGTTATTAAGAAATATTGTTATAAAAAATGAATAAGAAGGGGCTTGATAGTGATGTTAGCCCCTTCTTTATATGAGAGGAGACTATGAAACTTATTAAAAATTTGTTCTGGTTTTTTAAACTGGAGAAAAAGAGGTATATTAGAGGTATTTTGGCACTTAGTCTTGTAGCTGTCCTAAATCTAATTCCTCCCAAAATTATGGGAGCTGTTATTGATGGAATATCTGTTAGACAACTATCTTCAGATCAGTTAGTTATTAAACTAGTAATCCTTATTTTATCAGCTTTTGCAATGTATTTTTTAAGATATCTTTGGAGGATTTATATCTTAGGAACATCTTATCGGCTAGGTCAAATCATGCGCTATCGTTTATTTGAACAGTTTACAAAAATGTCACCATCCTTTTATCAAAATTATAGAACTGGTGATTTAATGGCACATGCAACTAATGACATTAATGCCTTAACGCGTTTAGCAGGAGGTGGAGTAATGTCAGCTTTTGATGCCTCTGTAACAGCTTTTGTAACACTTTTTATGATGGTTTTTACCATTTCGTGGAAAATGACAATTGTTGCTGTTATTCCATTGCCAATAATGGCTTTTGCACTTAATCGTTTAGGGAAAAAAACACATGAGAGTTTTAAAGATTCTCAAGCTGCATTTTCTGATTTAAATAATACAGTTCAAGAGAGCGTATCAGGTATAAAAGTAACAAAATCTTTTGGTTACCAGTCACAAGAGTTGCAAGCATTTCAAAAAATTAATCAGAGAACTTTCCATAAAAATATGAGAACTATGTTCTATGATGTTATGTTTGACCCTTTGATGTTGATTTTTATCGGAGCAAGTTATACGTTAACTCTTTTTATTGGAACCTTTTTAATTTGGAATAAGCAAGTAATAATAGGTAGCCTAGTGACTTTTGTTACCTACTTAGATATGCTTGTATGGCCTTTAACTGCTATTGGATTTTTATTTAATATTATACAAAGAGGATCAGTCTCCTATCAAAGAATTAACAACCTTTTAAGCCAAGTTTCTGATGTTAAAGAGTCTGCCAATCCTCTACCGGAGATTTCTAATGGTCCTATAGTATATGATATTACTGCATTTTCTTATGGAACTTTTCAAACTTTAGAGAATATTTCATTTAGCCTAGAAAAAGGTCAAACATTAGGTGTAGTTGGTCAAACGGGTTCAGGTAAAACAACCCTTATTAGATTGTTATTAAGGGAATTCGATCTTTCAGACGGTGAGATTTTCCTGGATGGTCATAATATTAAGGATTATCGATTAAAAGATTTAAGGTCTTTAATAGGCTATATTCCCCAAGACCAATTTTTATTTGCTAGTTCAATAAAAGATAATATATGTTTTGGACAAACAGATTTAAGTGATGATAAACTTACTGAAGTGACTAAAACGTCACAAGTCTATGATGATATTATGGCCATGCCTCAAAAATTTGAAACTCTAGTTGGTGAAAAAGGAATAGACTTATCTGGGGGTCAAAAACAAAGAATTGCTATAGCGCGTGCCATGATTTTAAATCCTGACATCTTGATTTTGGATGATTCATTGTCAGCAGTTGATGCAAAAACAGAACATGCCATCATTGAAAACCTGAAATCAAATCGTCAAGAAAAAACAACAATCATTACTGCTCATCGTTTATCAGCTGTTGTTCATGCTGATGTGATTATAGTCATGAATCAAGGAAAAATTATTGAAAAAGGTAAACATGAAGAACTCTTATCAGCAAATGGGTGGTATGCTAAAACATACCTTTCACAACAATTAGAAATGGAGGAGGTATTTGATGAATCATAACCAATGGCAAGTTTTTCTTCGTCTAATGTCGTATTTGAAAAACTATAAACTATGGACATTTTTTGCCCTATTATTCCTCTTATCGACCACAGTAATTAAAAGTATTATCCCTTTGGTAGCTTCTAAGTTTATTGACACCATCTTGCAGAATCAGAGTAGTCACATTACTTGGATTTTACTGGGCTATTATGGTCTGTTTTTAGCTCAAGTTCTAGTACAATATTTTGGAAATCTTTTATTTGCAAGAGTTTCTTATAGTATTGTCAGAGATATGCGATACGATGCTTTTGCTAATATGGAGCGTTTAGGGATGTCTTACTTTGATAAAACGGCATCAGGATCTATAGTATCAAGATTAACCAATGATACGGAAGCAGTCAGTGATATGTTTTCAGGTGTATTATCAAGTTTTATCTCAGCTTTTTTTATTTTTATAGTAACGCTTTACACGATGATGGTTTTAAACTTGTAATTAACATTTTTAATTTTACTTTTTCTACCTTTTATTTTTATTTTAGTTAACCAATACCGTAAGAAGTCAGTTAAGGTTATTGAAAAGACAAGGCAACTCCTCAGTATGATTAATAGCAAATTAGCTGAAAATATTGATGGTATTCGAATTATCCAAGTTTTTAATCAAGAAAAACGATTAAAAAATGAGTTTGAAGCGATTAATGAAGATTATGTCACTTATGCTAATCGTTCTGTTGCCTTAGACAGCGTTTACTTGAGACCAGCTATGTCATTGTTAAAACTTTTAGCCTATGCAATTTTGATGGCATTTTTTGGTTTACGAGGGGTAAGTATTGGGCTTAGTGCTGGTCTGATGTATGCTTTTATACAGTATGTCAATCGACTGTTTGACCCACTTATCGAGGTAACGCAAAATTTTTCAATTATCCAAACCTCATTAGTAGCAGCGGGACGAGTTTTTACTTTAATTGATGAAAAAGGGTATGAACCTAAACAAGGGAATAGTCCTCTTCAAATTAAGGATACGAGTATAATATTTGATAAGGTTAGCTTTTCTTACGATGGAAATCACAAAGTTTTAGATGAAATTTCTTTTTCAGTAAAACAAGGTCAAATGATTGCATTTGTAGGATCAACAGGATCAGGAAAATCATCTATTATTAATCTTTTAATGCGTTTTTATGATTTTTCATCAGGTACTGTTACAATTGGTGGTTATGATATTAGAGAGTATTCTCAAGAAGAATTACGAAAAACTATTGGCTTAGTTTTGCAAGACCCTTTCATATATCATGGTACAATATCAACAAACATTAGAATGTTTAATAATCTTTCCAAACAGGAAGTTATGGAGGCGGCTAAATTCGTAGATGCTCATCAATTTATTGAAAAACTACCTGGAAAGTATGAAGCACTAGTTACTGAAAAAGGGGCGAGTTTTTCAACTGGGCAAAGGCAGTTGCTAGCTTTTGCTAGAACAGTTGCAAGCAATCCTAAGATTTTAATTCTTGATGAGGCAACTGCAAATATTGATTCTGAGACAGAACAAATTGTTCAAAAATCATTAGCAAAAATGCGACAAGGGAGAACAACTATAGCTATTGCTCATAGACTGTCTACCATCCAAGATGCAGATTGTATCTATGTTTTGGATAAGGGAAAAATAATAGAAAGTGGCTCTCACGAAACTCTTCTTAAGCAAAAAGGAAACTATTATAACATGTATAAACTTCAAACTGGAATGATGGCTCAACAATAAGTATTTTTTGCTGAAAGAAAGTCTTCGTATGACATTTGTCATAATAATTAATGACCTTTTTATCTATTTTAGATGAAAGGTTTTTTTTATAGTATAGATATAGAAAAAAAGAAAGAAATCATGACAGGTGCTTAGAGCTATGGGAAATGAGAATATGCTAGAAATCAAGCAGTTGAATAAATCTTTTAAGAAAAAACAAATTCTAAAAGAGATCAATTTTTCAGTTAATAAAGGAGAATGTTTGGCTATTATTGGACCAAATGGGACCGGTAAATCTGTCTTAATCTCATGTTTATTAGGAGAATATCCTTTGACTGAGGGAGAAATTAAGATAAAAGGTAAGATGTTAAATGCTAAAGCTTTGAAAAATGTCAGTGTTTTGTTACAAGAAACCTTTGTTGAAAAACGTTTGAAAGTATCTGAATTAATTACTATAGAACGTTATTTAGCTTCAACTCCTCTGACTCTAAAGGAGATTCATGCTTTATTACAGTTTTCAGATAAAGAATTAAACCAGTTTGCAGAAAATTTATCTGGAGGTAAAAAACGATTTTTATCGTTTATCTTACTTCTAATCAAACAACCTGATATTATTTTTCTTGATGAGCCAACAACAGGTATGGATACCAGTACCCGCATATATTTTTGGAAAATAATTGAAGAACTCAAACAAAAAGGAAAAACGATTATTTATACGACTCATTATATTGAAGAAGTTGAAGAAACTGCAAATAGGATTTTGATTCTTCATAAGGGAGCGATTATCAAAGACACAACACCATATTTACTTAAGCAAGAGGGTAAGGAAAAAATATTTACATTACCTCTTATTTATCTTTCTCTTTTTGATGAAGAAAAATTACCTCAATTGGAGAAAAAACATGATTGTTTCAGTTTTATTAGTGATAAACCAGAAGAGACTTGGAAGGATTTGATGGCAAAAGATGTTTTAATATCAGATATCGAAATGACTAATCATAGCTTGCTAGACCATATTTTTTTAACAGAAAGGGACTTGGAAAATGACTAAATACATGACACTAATCTACAAAGAATTTTTAATTAGTAAACGCCGTTTGGCAACTTTCATTTTATCAATTGGTATGCCTGTAGCTTTCTTTTTATTATTTTCTGGACTATGGACATCGGATACAAGTATGTCTGCTAGGCAAGTAGTTTTATTGACTAGACGGTATCTATTCTCAATGACAGCCTACTCTATTCTCAGTTTTGTCTTATTTTCTCTTCCTCAAAATATTCATGAAGACCGCAAGGAAAACAGGATTCGCTTATTAGCTTTTTCCAATGTTTCTATTTATGATTATTATGTGGTAAAATTTATAAGAACGCTTTGTTACTTTTTAATTTCAATGACCATTGTTTTTAGTGTAGGCCATATCTTTAGAGGAGTTGACCTTTCCTTAATAGATTGGCTTTCAGAAGGAACAATATTACTAGTGTCAGCACTTAGTCTTATTCCTCTTGGTTTATTATTAAGTTATATTAAATCTTCTGAAACAATCTCTTTGGTATCAAATATCCTTTATATGGGATTGGGTGTTTTAGGAGGACTTTGGTTTCCAGTTGAGATGTTTCCAGCCTGGTTACAGGAAATGTCAAAAATTACACCCTCATATCATATCAATGCTATTCTAATAGCACATTTTGAGAAGTCCTCAATAAGTTCATCAGTTGGCATCTTAGTGTTCTACTTTGTTATGGTTAGTGTCATTTTGGCAGTTGTTTTTAAACGTATCGGATATAAATGGAGTTAGGCTTAGATGAGAAAAAACAAGTATTCTACTATGTATTACATTGGACTAATCTTTCTGTTCTTCCCCATAACAGAAGGATTGAGACATAATATTTTTTACCTCACTATACCAACTCTTATTTTTACGCTAGCCTATGTTCTTCTAATTCATATAGAAAAGAAACATAAATTATTAATTGCCCTATCTTGGTTATATCTTCTTGCTTATATTTTTTATACGATTTATGTTATTGAAGGGACAATGGCTTGGTTTCTATTTTTTCCATGTAATCTCTTGAATTGGAAATTTTCTGATAGGATTAAATCTTATCGTCCCATTTCATTTATCATTTTGCTTTTTTTGACTACATATGATGCCTTTTTTTATGACCATCCAACAGAGATAACAATAATGATGATATTGATTATTTGTTTTATTTGTCTTTTTTGGGCTACATCTACCTATATAAGAAAAGATAATATTTTAAAAGAAGAACTTTATCAAAAAAATCAACATATAAATTTACTCACAGCTGAAAATGAGCGTAATCGTATTAGTCGTGATTTACATGATACTTTAGGTCATACGTTTGCTATGCTTTCTTTAAAATCTGAATTAGCTTTAAAACAATTAGAAAAAGAACATTATAATCAAGTTGCACAGCAATTACGAGATATTCAAGATAGTAGTAAAGATGCCATGTCGCATGTTAGACAGTTAATTAATGATTTGAAGTCACAAGATTTAACTAGTGAAATAGAGAGTATTCGAGAATTATTTTTATTATCTGATATTCAATTTTCTATCACGAATTCGTTAACAGGAAAACCTTTGTCGCCTAAGATTGAATCAGCTATAGTAATGATTATTAGAGAACTTTCTACAAATATTATTAAGCATGCTAATGCAAAAGTGTGCCATCTTGACCTAAAACAATCAAAGGGTTATGAAATAATTATGACTGATGATGGCTATGGGTTTGGTGAATTACTTGGAAACGAACTGCACTCCATACAAGAGCGTTTGACATTTTTTAGTGGAGAAGTTAACATCATATCACCAAAAAAACCGACTATTGTACGAGTGAAGATAGATGAAAGGATGATTTAGATTGAATTTATTAGTTGCAGAAGACCAATCATTACTAAGAGATGCTATGTGCCAATTATTACAAATGGAAGATGAAATAGATAGCATTTTTCAAGCTTCAAATGGCGAGGAGGCCATTAATATTTTACAAAAAAATTCAGTTGATGTTGCAATATTAGATGTGGAAATGCCACAAAAGACAGGACTAGATGTCCTAGAGTGGATTAGAGCCAATCAGCATGTTAAAGTTATCATTGTAACAACCTTTAGACGCTCAGGATATTTTAAACGTGCCATCGCTGCCAATGTAGATGCATATGTTTTAAAGGAACGTTCAATCTCAGACTTGATGGCAACTATTAATACTGTTTTATCAGGAGGAAAAGAGTATTCCCCAGAGCTAATGGAAAGTTTAGTACACTCAGATAATCCCCTAAGTTCACAAGAGCAGAAATTACTTAATCTCATTGCGCGTGGAATGACTAGCAAAGAAATTGCACAAGAGTTATTTTTATCAAATGGTACTGTTAGAAATTACACCTCATCATTATTTAATAAGTTAGGAGTTAGTAACAGAGTAGAAGCGATTGAAAAAGCAAGGCAAAGGGAATGGTTATAGAAAAAAGAGAGTTTTTCTCTTTTTTTTCTCTATCATTACATGTTATAATTGAAGTAACAAAAGGGTATAAGAGGGTCGTTATGGCAAAACAGTTAGTTATCATAGGTAATGGCTTTGATTTAGCTTGAGGTTTGAAGTCTAGTTATAAAGATTTTTTTGAAAATTATTTTAAGGAAGAGTTACAGGAAGATGAAGAGCACCATAAAAAAATAAATAGTGCTATCTCAGAGGGTGATGAAAAGACTTCGTTAAATCTAACTATGAAAAAATTTATTAAGGAAAGTCAAACAAATAATTTTTGGTTTGATTGGTTTTATAAACAAAAAAGCCAAAAATTTGGAAGATATAAAAGAGAACTAGTTAACTATAAATGGTCTGATATTGAGTCTGAAATAAAATTTTGTGTAAAACATATAAGTGAATATTATTTTAATGAACTTAAAGAAGAGAGTTCGGATAATCAAAAAATTATTTGTGCAATGAACGCTAGAGAAGCGAAAGAAACGGAAGAAAGTCAAAAGAAACCCTCTAGAAACGAGTTTTTTAATTTGTTAATTAATGATTTAAAAGAAGTAGAGTTAGAATTTGTAAACTATTTAAATGAAGTTATTAAGAGTGAAAATGAATATGAAAGCAAATCAAAAAGATTATTTTTAAAGTTATATGAAGATAAAATTAATGATAATCAAAAATTTGAAGATACAAATACTATATCTTTCAACTATACAACGTTACCTGATGATTTTGAATTTTCAAAGCACGTTACAAATATTCATGGAACACTAAAAGGAAAAGATATTATTTTTGGAATAGATAGTTTTGATTTAAGTAGTAAAGAATACCAACTAATAAATAAATTTTCTAAAACCTATCGTTTAATGAGATTAAAAAGGGAGAACCTTAATATAAGTCCTGATACAGATATAATTAAGTTTTATGGACATAGTCTTGGAGAAGCAGATTATTCTTATTTTCAAACAATTTTTGATATTGTCAACTTGTATAGTGGAGA
Organism: Streptococcus sp.; assembly: GCA_030527925.1. Classification (GTDB taxonomy): domain Bacteria; phylum Bacillota; class Bacilli; order Lactobacillales; family Streptococcaceae; genus Streptococcus. The sequence goes on along the minus strand of JAUMZW010000002.1, from coordinate 15,152 downwards.
AACTAAATTAATTTTTTACTTTTCTGTATATGGTGGTAAAACACTTGAAGAAGTTGAAGAAGAAGTTTTTGAAAGAGTATGGCTTTTAATTAAAAAGTATGGTGCAACACTTGAAAACAAAGACCACGGTAAAAATCTTATTCATAAATTACAACTGGAAAATAGATTGTTAATAAAAAAAATTGAATTTGATTAGTCAGTCACTATTTGGTAAAGAGAAAATGAAAGTATTAAGAGCTAACTTTACCGGTTTGTAAACTTTATAGCACATCAAACTATTTTTAATCAATACTGTAATGTCATGATAAATTTTTAGGAGAATATGATGAGAGATAACCATTTACACACTTATTTTTCTTATGATTCTGATGCTGATTTTAGAGAGTACTTAGAATCTTATGATGGTGAAATTGTAACAACTGAGCACTTTGACCTTTCTAACCCTTACGCGGGTCGTCATTCTGATGACATTCCCTATTATACTCAGTATCAAAACAAAATTGATCAATTGAATAAGGAATATGGAAATCGTATCAAAAAAGGGATTGAGATTGGATATTATGCTCCTCGTAAAGATGATATTTTAAGCTTTTTATCGGATAAAACCTATGATTTAAAATTATTGTCTGTTCATCACAATGGTGAATTCGATTACCTAGAGGATGCTGTTTTTAAGTTGGATAAAATGAAGCATATCAATGATTATTTGGAGACTTTAATAGAGGCTATGGATAACATTGAAGCAGATGTTCTAGCTCATTTTGATTATGGTTTTAGAAAACTTTCTGTTACTGTTGAGGAGCTTAAATTGTTAGAAGAAACCTTAAAGAGTGTCTTTGAAAAAATGATTGCCCATCAACTGGCTTTTGAACTAAATGCTAAGTCTATGTATCTTTATGGGAATAAAGAACTTTACTGTTATGCGTTAAGTTTAATTGTTGAGTTAGGTGGACAAAAGTTTTCGGTTGGATCGGATGCTCATTGCCTTGAACATTTTAGACTAGAGTTTGCTGATATTGAGAATATTTTAAAAAGCTATGGGATTAGAAATGAGATGATTATCTAAAATGCTATTGATTAGCTTATTGATTGTAAAACATTATTATTGATATAGATGAGCTATTTATCTAAATCAATGTAAAAATTGTATTCTTTAAAATTTGAATTTTTAGAAAATTGTAAAAACTATTGACAATAAGATTTTAGGTGTGTATAATTTATCTTATCAGAAAAGTAGTACTAAATTGATTTTCAGAGAGTCCATGTTACTGTGAGTGGATAATCAATTAGGATGAAAATTGGGCTGATTTTTAAAATGAGTAAATAATAGGCAGCACCCTTTATCGTGTCCCATTGTTAGATGGATTGAGATGATAGTTTATGACTATTAATTGAGGTGGTACCGCGTTGTCACAATGCCCTCACACAGATTTTTCTGTGTGAGGTTTTTATTTATCCATTAAAAAATGATAGTTTATCAGGTGGCACCCTATATCGTGCAGACCATTGTTAGATGGGATTGAGATGATAGTTTAAAACTATTAATTGAGGTGGTACCGCGTTGATTCAATGCCCTCACACAATTTTTTGTGTGGGGGTTTTCGTGTAGTAAAGGGGATTTAAGTGATGCAAAAAGTTTTAGATATGGATATTTTAACTCCTATTTTAGCGTATATGGCTGTTCAAGGTAGTAAAAAAGTGATATTGGAGAGTAATCCCAGAGAACCTGATTTAGCTCAATTTTCAATAATTGCTTATAATCCTGTCCATGAGGTACGGTTTGAAAAAAATAAGCTTTCTATTGATGGTAGTTATATCGAAAAAGACCCTTTAGAAGCTCTTTATGAATTGACAGTTAAAAAAAACCACGCGGATTTACCATTTATAGGTGGAGCTATTGGCTATGTTGGATATGATTTATTATCAGTATATGAGGATATTGGAGAAATTCCACAAGATACAATCGGCACACCTGATATGCATTTTTTCTTGTATGAATCTTATACTGTTTTTGATCATAAATCTAAAAAAGTGTATTTAATAGAGGATAATATTTACTCGCATCGTACGGAAAATGAGATGAAACAAGCATTAGATAAGCAAGTTTTTGCTTTAGAACATATTGACTTCTCAAAAGTTAAGTCACATCAATTACCTATCTTTTCGTTTCAACCACATTTAAGCAAATCAGACTTTGAAACAATTGTTGGAACAGCTAAGCAGTTAATTAGAGAAGGTGACATGTTTCAGTGCGTGCTAAGTCAACGTTTTTCCAGTTCATTTGATGGTTCTCCTTTAGATTTTTACCGTCAGTTAAGACTAACAAATCCATCTAACTATCTTTATTTCTATGATTTTGATGAATATCAAATTATCGGTGCAAGTCCAGAAAGTCTAGTGTCTGTTAAGGGGAGTGAGGTTGTAACCAATCCAATTGTAGGTACTAGACCAAGAGGAAGAGATAGTCTTGAAGATGAAAAGCTTTCTTCTGATTTACTCACAGACCCTAAAGAAACGGCTGAACATAGGATGCTGGTTGACTTGGGTCGTAATGATATTGGTAAAATTGCTAGTGCGGGTAGTGTTAGAGTCACCAAATACATGGAAGTTGAATACTTTAAGTATGTCATGCATCTTACAAGTCTTGTTAAAGGAGAATTAAGAGATAATTACCATAGTTTAGACGCTTTAAAATCAACCCTTCCTGCTGGTACAGTATCAGGAGCACCAAAAATTAGAGCTATGAAACGTATCTATGAACTTGAAAAGGAAAAACGAGGGATATATGCAGGAGCGGTTGGTTACTTATCAGCAAGTTCTGATATGGATTTTGCTATTGCAATTAGGACAATGGTTGTTAAAGATAATAAAGCGTACGTACAAGCAGGAGCAGGAATTGTATTTGATAGTATTGCTGAAAATGAATATTTTGAAACGATAAATAAGGCAAAAGCCTTAACACAGATTGGAGAAAAAAATGATTTTATTGATTGATAATTATGATTCGTTTACCTATAATTTAGCACAGTACATTGCTTGTTTCACAGAAGTGAAAGTTGTTCGAAATGATGATTCCAATCTTTATAATGAAGTTCAAAAAGCAGATGGAATTGTTTTATCACCAGGTCCAGGTTGGCCTTCTGATGCTGGAAAAATGGAGGATGTTATTCGTGATTTTGCAGGAGATAAGCCCATCTTAGGAATTTGTTTGGGACATCAAGCAATTGCAGAAGTATTTGGCGGAAAACTTGGTCTTGCAAAAAATGTTATGCATGGAAAGCAAAGTCAAATGGTCTTAACAAATGAATCTCCAATTTTTTCAGGTTTGGAACAAGAAACCGATATTATGCGTTACCACTCTATTGTTATTGATGATATGCCAAAAGGATTTGAGGTAGTTGCAAAAACTACTGATGACCAAGAAATTATGGCTATTCAAAATAAAGAATTAGATATCTATGGTCTTCAATACCACCCAGAAAGCATTGGTACAAATGATGGTATGGGAATGATTAGAAATTTTATCACTATAGTAGAAGAGGGAAAGAAAAATGAAAAAACTATTTGATAAATTATCACAACATATCGATTTAACTCAAAGTGAGATGGAAGAAATTTTTGAAAAAATTTTAAAAGGAGAAGTTTCTGAATCACAAATAGCAGCTTTCCTGATGGGACTCAAGGTAAAAGGTGAAACTGATTCAGAAATTACAGGGATTGTAAATGCCTTAAAAAAACATGCTCTTAGACTTCCAAAAACCTTTAATGATGCCATGTGTAATTGTGGAACAGGGGGTGACCAATCTAATAGTTTCAATATTTCAACTACAGTCTCATTTATTTTAGCTGCTGGAGGAATTAGAGTAGCTAAGGCAGGTAATCGCTCTGTTTCTTCCAAGTCAGGTTCAGCAGACGTTCTAGAAGAATTGGGAATTAATATTTCCGCCACACCAGATGTCTTATCCCAATCTCTTGAGAAAGTTGGGATAAGCTTTATGTTTGCTCAAAGTCTTCATCCTGCCATGCGTTTTATAGGTCCAGCAAGGTGTCAATTAGGAATACCTACAGTAATGAATATTGTTGGTCCGCTTTCTAATCCTGTTGATTTAGAAACACAAATGATGGGACTTTACCGTCAGGACTTACAAGAAATAGCAGTTAAAGTCATGCGTAACCTTGGGCGAAAACGTGCTCTTGTTATTACTGGTCCTGATAATCTTGATGAGGCTGCTTTGTATGGTAAAAATCATTATACCTTACTTGAAAACGGAAAGATTAGTAAGGGTAGCTTTACATACAAAGATTTAGGTATGCAAGAAGTAAACCTGTCTAAAATTAAAGGTGGTACAGCTAGAGAGAATGCTGAAATTTTGATAAGTGTTCTAAAAGGAGAAGAGAGTCCTTATCTTGAAACGAGTGTTTTAAACGCAGGCTTAGCTTTTTTTGCAAATGGTCTAGTAGAGACTATTAAAGATGGAGTCACCTTATCTAGACAATTACTTGGAGATGGTTCTGCTTATCAAAAATTATTAGAGCTTAGGGAGATTCAAAGATGAGTGAATTTTTAAAAAAGATATTGTACCATAAGAAAAATGAAGTTGCTTTAATGACATATGAAAGCTTAATTCCTTCACGTAAAACATATTCTTTTTATGATTTTTTAAAAGAAAACCCAGAAGAGATTCATATCATTGCTGAAGTTAAAAAGGCAAGTCCTAGTTTAGGAGAGATAAACAGTGAAGTTAACGTCGTTGAGCAGGCATTAGCTTACCAAGATGCAGGGGCTAGCATGATTTCTGTCCTAACCGATTCAGCATTTTTTAAAGGACATATTGAAGATTTAAAATCAGTCTCGAGCAAAGTTAATATTCCAACATTAGCAAAAGATTTTATCATTGATGAAAAGCAAATTGATAGAGCATTAAATGCAGGTGCAACAGTTATTTTACTAATAGTTGCAGCGCTTTCACCTAAAAGGCTTGAAAATTTATATCGATATGCAACAAGCATTGGTTTAGAAGTGCTAGTCGAGACACATAATGAAGATGAATTAGCAATTGCTCATAAAATAGGTGCAAAGATTATTGGGGTTAATAATCGTAACTTAACGACATTTGAAACAAATTTACAGACAAGTATTGACCTTGCTAAGTTTTGTAAAGAAGATGCTGTTTATATTTCTGAATCAGCAATTTTTACAAGTCAAGATGTTAAGCAGTTAGCACCGTTTTATCAAGGTATTTTGGTTGGTACTGCTCTAATGAAAAGCTCTGATGTTAAGAAAACTTTAAAGGAGTTAAAGAGTGGTAAAGATTAAAATTTGTGGTTTAACAACAGTAAGTGCTGTTGATGTTGCTGTTGAATCTGGTGCAGATTACATTGGATTTGTCTTTGCAAAAAGTAGACGAGAGATTTCTATTACTCAAGCTCAGCTACTTGCAAGACATATTCCTAAAACAGTTCAAATAGTTGGTGTTTTTGTAAATCCAACTCGTGAGGACTTAGAAAAGCATATTTATCAAGTTCCATTAGATATGGTTCAGATACATGGAGAGTGTCATGAGAAGGTTTGTAACGATTTACCTGTTCCAGTTATAAGAGCCGTTAATAATTCTCAAATAGTAGATAATCTAGGTCAGTATTGTTTGCTAGATTCCCAAGTTCCTGGTAGTGGAAAGAGATTTGATTGGGAAAAAGTTCATGTAAAAAATATTAAGAAACCCTTATTTATTGCAGGAGGTTTGACAAGTGAAAATGTTAAAGAAGCAATTACGTATTTTTCCCCTTATGCGGTAGATGTTTCAAGCAGCGTTGAAACTGATGGAAAAAAAGATTTAAAGAAAATAAAAAGATTTATATAAAGAGTGAAGTATGACGTATAATCAACCTAATCAATCTGGTTTTTATGGCAGATTTGGAGGGAAATTTGTCCCTGAAACTTTGATGACAGCGGTTTTAGAACTAGATGAGGCTTATCGTGAAGCTAAAGCTGATCCTGATTTTAAATTAGAATTAAACAATCTTTTAAAAGACTATGTTGGTAGAGAGACTCCACTATATTATGCAAAGCAACTCACAGATTATATTGGTGGGGCTAAAATTTACTTAAAACGTGAAGATCTTAATCATACTGGTGCTCATAAAATTAATAACGCTTTGGGACAAGTTCTTTTAGCAAAACGTATGGGAAAAAATAAGATTATAGCTGAGACGGGAGCAGGTCAACATGGTGTTGCAACTGCAACAGCAGCTGCTCTCTTTAATATGGAATGTGTTATTTTCATGGGTGAGGAAGATGTCAAACGTCAATCTTTAAATGTTTTTAGGATGGAACTTTTAGGTGCCAAAGTAGTCACAGTAACAGATGGGTCGTGTGTCTTAAAAGATGCCGTAAATGCAGCTCTAAGAGATTGGGTTAAAAATATTGAAGATACTCACTATATCATAGGTTCTGCCTTAGGACCTGCTCCTTTTCCTGAAATTGTACGAGATTTCCAATCCGTTATTGGAGTTGAATCAAAGAGACAATTCGCAGAATTAACTAATGGTGGCTTACCTGATGCAGTTTTAGCATGTGTAGGCGGTGGTTCAAATGCAATTGGTCTATTTCATCCATTTGTAAATGATAAGAAGGTTGCTATGTATGGAGCTGAGGCAGCCGGACTTGGCTTACATACGGAAAAACATGCTGCTACTTTTGCTAAAGGGAGACCAGGTGTTTTACATGGTTCATTAATGGAAGTTTTACAAGATGAACATGGACAAATTATGGAAGCTTTTTCAATTTCAGCAGGACTTGATTATCCAGGAGTTGGACCTGAGCATTGTCATTTTAATGATATTGAGCGTGCAACTTATCACTCGGTCACGGATAAAGAGGCTCTCGAAGCTTTTCAGTTATTATCTCGGCTAGAAGGTATCATACCAGCATTAGAATCAAGTCATGCTGTTGCCTTGACACAAAAGGTTGCCAAGGAATTAGGAAAGGACAAATCCATAATTGTTTGCTTATCGGGAAGAGGAGATAAGGATGTTGTACAAGTTAAGGAACTTATAGAAAAGAGGTAAAAATGGAGAAGGTTTTGACTCGTATTTTAGAAGATATAAAATCAAAAAATCAGGGATTATTTATACCTTATATCATGGCAGGTGATAGTATAAATGGTTTAGAAGACTTATTTGCTACTATTTCTTACTTAGAAGAGCAAGGGGTATCAGCAATTGAAATTGGTATCCCTTGGTCAGATCCTGTGGCAGATGGACCAGTTATTGAATTGGCTGGTCAGAGAAGTTTATCTAAAGGAACCAATTTAGAAAAGATTTTAGAAAAATTAAAAGAAAAAAAGACCAGAGCTCCTCTAATCTTAATGTCTTATTTTAATCCTATTTTTCAATTTGGTGTTGAAAGATTTATAAATGAGTTGAAAGAAACATCTGTAAAGGCTATTATTGTTCCTGATCTACCCTACGAGCATCATTCACTTATAGGAGATGATTTAAAAACTACAGATATTTCACTTATAAATTTAATTTCTTTAACAACTGATAAAGAACGACAAAAAACAATTTTAAGCCAGGCTGAAGGTTTTATCTATGCAGTTGCTGTTAATGGAGTTACAGGTGAAGGTAAAACTTATAGTGATTCTCTCAATGAACATCTTAAAACTTTAACTGAAATGAGTTCAATTCCAGTTCTTACAGGTTTTGGTGTATCTAGCTTTGAAGACGTTAAGCGTTTTAACAGGTATTCAGATGGTGTTATTGTAGGAAGTAAAATCGTAAAGGAATTAAATGAAGGAAAATCAGAAATTTTAAAGGAATTTATTTATAAATCTAGTCACTTAAAAAAGTAATGGATAATTAGAACGCTACAATAAGATGTCAGTAAGAAGGGAACAAAAGGAATCAACTTTTGTTCCTTTTTGATTGAAAAATACCCTATTCCTAAAAAACAAGCAATTTGAGTTATCCAGAGCAGTGTAGTGAAATTAACAAATAAAGATAGGATAGATAAATAGAGGAAATCACCACACCCAATTCTAAGGTTAATTAGTCCAGATAAAATTGTGATTAAAATAAGGATAAAAAAGAGGGAATGTAACGGTCTAAAAAGAATAGCTATACCTAACATTAAAATACCATACCATAGAGGGAAAGCTTGATATTTTAAATCGAAATAGGCTAAAAATATACTGAGGGTTATGAAAATAATAATTGATAGGTTACTATCAAAAAAAATTGGTAACATCCAAAGTGATCCGATTATAACTTCAAGAATGAAATAGTGTTCTGAAATTTGTTTTTTACATGTTGGACAGGAGAAGTTAAAAATGAGCTGTGATAAGATAGGGATAAGTTGATACCATTTGAGTCTTGTTTGACAACTATCACAGTGGCTTGGTGGATATAAAATTGATTGTTTGAGATAACGCTCTACAACAAGTGTTAGAAATGAAGCTAGACTACTACCGAAAATAAAAAATAAAATAATCATCATGATTTATTATTCGTAAAGTAAATCCTTGACTTTTTATTAGAATAGTTCTAAAATAAAAATATAAATAATAATGATTATAATTAAGGAGAAAATTATGGCATCTAAAGAAAAAACAAAAGCAGTCTTAAACCAAGCAGTTGCAGATCTTTCAACAGCGGTTTCAATTTTCCATCAAATCCATTGGTATGTGAGAGGAAAAGGTTTCTTCCTTTTCCATCCTAAAATGGATAAATTTATGGACCAATTAAATGGTTACCTAGATGATATGAGTGAACGTTTAATCACACTAGGTGGTGCTCCATACTCAACATTGAAAGAATTTAGTGAACATTCAAAATTAGAGGAAGTTCCAGGTTCATTTAGTCGTACTATGGATGAAAATCTACACCGTGTTGTTGAAGTTTTCAGATATTTAAACGAACTTTTCAAAGAAGGTTTAGATGTAACAGATGAAGAGGGAGATGCACCTACAAATGATATTTTTACAGGTGCACAAGCAGAGACTGAAAAAATTATTTGGATGCTTGAAGCTGAAAGAGGTCAAGCACCAGGTTTAGATTAATAGTTTATTATGGATTACAGTAGGTTCTATGTAACCTAAATATCTTGTTATTATTGAAAAAGCAAGTGTCTTCAATTCTTGAAAACACTTGCTTTTTTTGATAGAATTTTCATATGAAAACCTTATATGATGTTCAAAAACTCTTAAAGCAATATGGGATTATTGTCTATTTAGGGAAACGATTATATGACATTGAAATGATGAAGCTTGAGCTGGAAGCAATCTATAAAAATGATTTCATAGATAAAGAGACGTATTTATTAGCAGAATTGATTTTACGTAGAGAGCATCGAGTTGAGTTAGAGAGGGAGAAAATAGATGACCAAGAAATTAATAGGAATTGATTTGGGTGGAACAACCATTAAATTTGGAATTTTAACAGCAAATGGAGAAGTTCAAGATAAATGGGCGATAGCAACAAATACATTAGAAAATGGCCGATTTATTGTTCCTGATATCATTAAATCCTTGAAACATCGATTTGAACTTTACTCCTTAACAAAAGACGATTTTTATGGAATCGGTATGGGCTCACCTGGTGCTGTTGATTTAGATAATAAAACTGTAACGGGTGCCTTTAATCTTAATTGGGCAACAAAACAAATGGTGGGTTCAGAGATTGAGTCAGCTATTGGTCTACCGTTTGCGATTGATAATGATGCAAATGTCGCTGCTCTAGGAGAACGTTGGGTTGGTGCAGGAGAAAATAATCCAGATGTTGTTTTTATGACTTTAGGTACAGGTGTTGGTGGTGGTATTATTGCTGATGGACACCTTATTCATGGGGTCGCAGGTGCTGGTGGAGAGATAGGCCATATGATTGTTGAGCCGGACACAGGTTTTGAATGTACTTGTGGCAGTATTGGATGTTTAGAGACTGTTGCTTCGGCAACAGGTGTTGTAAAAGTTGCAAGATTATTAGCGGAAAGTTATGTTGGTGACTCAAAAATTAAATCTCAGATAGATAGTGGAGAAGATGTCACAAGTAAGGATATTTTTGTTGCAGCAGAATCTGGTGATATTTTTGCAAATTCTGTAGTAGAAAAAGTCAGTTATTATTTGGGATTAGCATCCGCTAATATTTCAAATATCTTAAATCCAGACTCAGTAGTTATTGGTGGTGGTGTTTCTGCTGCAGGGGAATTTTTAAGAGAGCGTATTGAAAAATATTTTTATCGCTATACTTTCCCTCAAGTGAGACAAACAACCAAACTTAAAATGGCTGAGTTAGGTAATGATGCTGGTATTATAGGTGCAGCAAATCTAGCACGTCAATTTTTGAAATAAGGAGAAATAAATGGTTTTAGTATTAATAATTTTAGTTGTATTTGGTGCATGGGTTTGGTGGAATTACCATCGTATTCACACTGCAGCAAAGTTTATTAGTAATGATGAATTTAGCACACTAATCCATAATAATCAGCTTTTAGATATTCGTTCACCCGAAGCATTTCGACAAAGACATATTTTAGGAGCTAGGAATTTTCCAGCTGTTCAACTAAAACAAACTTTAGTTTCTTTAAAGAAAGATAAGCCTATTTTAATCTATGATAATGCTAAAAGTTCTTCACTTGGAAATGCTGTACTCTTATTGAGAAAGTCAGGTTTCAAAGAAATATATGTATTAAAAGATGGATTTGAATATTGGAATGGTAAAACTAAATAGGTAATACATTAGAAAGTTAATCAAATGAGTTTAAAAGTCGTAATTTTCTTAAGTGCCTTATATCTAATCGTAAAAGTTACTTTTTTCTTTTTTTATAGTCTCATTTTGAAAAAGGAAGCTGAACATAATTTAAAGCAAAAAAAAAGACAAGATGATAATCAAGAAGATTCAGTGGATGAATTTACCCAAGAGTATTGGGATGATTGGTAAAAAAGAAAATGTCATTTAGTGACGTTTTCTTTTTTTTAAAAACATTTTGAGTTATAAATGAAAGTTTTTGGAAGAAAATGCTTGACATTGTTTTCGATAAAATGTAAAATTACATCTGTAAACGATTTCAACAAAAGGTGGAGGTGATACTATTTTAAAATCTAAGCGTAAACAAATTATCATGGAAATGCTGATTCAAGATAATTTTGTTTCATTAGAAAACTTAGTTGATGTCTTGGAGACCTCTGAATCAACGATTAGACGAGATTTGGATGAATTGGAGAGTGAGCGTAAATTACATCGTATCCATGGTGGAGCAGAACTCTATCATTCCTTATCAGAAGAATTGACGATTCAGCAAAAATCTATCAAAAACATTCAATCAAAAAAGGCAATCGCTCAAAAAGCATTGGAGTTCATTCATCAAAATGATGTGATATTTATTGATGCGGGAACTACAAATGAGGTTTTGATTGAATTATTGGTTGACAAAAATTTAACAATAGTTACAAATTCTATTCATCATGCCGCTAAATTAGTTGAAAAAAATATTAGAACTCTAATTATCGGTGGGTTTGTTAAGAATACAACTGATGCAAGTATTGGAAATCAAGCCATACATCAGATTGAGAGTTTAAATTTTGATAAAGCATTTATTGGGATGAATGGTATAGATGAAAATTACCTCACTACACCAGATATAGAAGAAGCGGCAATCAAGCAAAAAGTTATTAAAAATTCACATAAAACTTATATATTGATTGATGATTCTAAGATTGGTCAAGTATCGTTTGCTAAAGTTTGTAAAATTGAAGATGTCGATGTGGTTACTAATCGCACAAATGGCATTTTAATTAATACTATTAAGAAAAAGACGAAGGTAATAGAAGTATGATTTATACGGTAACGTTAAACCCATCAATAGACTTTATTGTTAGATTAGATCATCTTACCATAGGTGAGGTTAATCGAATGACAAGTGATGATAAATTTGTTGGTGGTAAGGGGATAAATGTCAGTCGCATTTTAAAACGATTAGATATCGATAATACAGCTACTGGATTTATTGGTGGTTTTACTGGAAAATTTGTTGAAGACGGTCTTCAAAGTGAAGCCATTAAAACAAAATTTGTCACAGTTAATGAGGATACACGTATCAATGTTAAAGTTAAGTCTGATATGGAAACTGAAATTAATGGTGCTGGTCCAGTTATTACAGGAAATCAACTGAGTGAGTTAGAAACTATTTTAGCATCACTAAACGCAGATGACACTGTTGTATTTGCTGGAAGTGCACCAACAAATCTAGGTAATGAGATTTACAATACATTGATTCCTATTGCAAAACAAGCAGGAGCAGAGGTTGTTTGTGACTTTGAGGGTGAAACATTACTCGATGCTCTTCAGTACCAACCACTATTAGTTAAGCCAAATAATCATGAATTAGCAGCTATTTTTAATGTAACATTGAATTCAGTTGATGATATTGTGAAATATGCGCATAAGTTACGTGAAAAAGGTGCAAAAAATGTCATTATTTCAATGGCCGGTGATGGTGCCATCCTTGTTACAAATGACAAGAGTTATTTTGCAAAACCGATTAAAGGTGTTGTTAAAAACTCAGTAGGAGCTGGAGACTCTATGGTTGCTGGATTTACAGGTGAGTTTGTATCATCAGGAAATCTTTTAGAATCTCTAAAATGGGGAGTGGCATGTGGTACTGCCACAACATTCTCAGATGATTTAGCAACAGCAGAGTTTATTAAAGAAACATATAAAAAAGTAGAGGTAGTAGAATTATGAAAATTCAAGATTTATTGAATAAAGATGTCATGATTTTAGATTTAAAAGCAACTTCAAAAGAAGCTGCTATCGATGAAATGGTGACAAGTTTAGTTAATCATGGTGTAGTGACTGATTTTGAAACGTTTAAAACAGGAATTATGAACCGTGAAGCACAAACATCAACTGGTTTGGGTGATGGTATTGCGATGCCTCACAGTAAAAATGCTGCTGTTAAAGAAGCTACAGTATTATTTGCGAAATCAAATTCAGGTTTAGATTATGAAGCACTTGATGGTCAACCAACTGATTTATTCTTTATGATTGCTGCTCCAGATGGAGCCAATGACACTCATTTGGCAGCACTTGCAGAATTATCTAAATACCTTCTAAAAGATGGTTTTGCAGCTAAATTACGTCAAGTGAAAACTCCAGAAGATGTTATTGAAACATTTAATCAAGCTGAGGAAGAATCAAAAGAAGTTGTGTCAACAAGTTCAGCGGATAACTCATCAAAAGATTTTATTGTAGCTGTAACAGCTTGTACAACTGGAATTGCGCATACCTACATGGCTGAAGAAGCTTTGAAAAAAGTTGCTGATGAAATGGGTGTTACCATTAAAGTTGAGACAAATGGTGCATCGGGTGTAGGAAATAAATTATCTGAAGAAGATATTAAACGTGCTAAAGGAGTTATCATTGCTGCAGATAAAGCCGTAGAGATGCCACGTTTTGATGGTAAGCGACTTGTGTCACGTCCAGTAGCTGACGGCATTAAAAAGACTGAAGAACTTCTTAATATTATTCTAAATGAAGAGGCTGACGTGTATCATGCTCAAGCAGGAACTGTCACTGAAGGTGATAGTGCTGAGAAGATGACTCTTGGTGGTGCTTTCTACAAACACTTAATGAGTGGTGTATCGCAAATGTTGCCATTTGTTATTGGTGGTGGTATCATGATTGCAATTGCATTCTTAATTGACAATATGTTAGGTGTTCCAAAAGATAGTTTATCAAGTCTTGGTAGCTACCATGAGGCAGCTTCATTGTTTAAAAATATTGGTGGAGCAGCATTTGCCTTTATGTTACCAGTGTTAGCTGGATATATCGCATATTCAATTGCAGAAAAACCAGGATTGGTTGCAGGTTTTGTAGCTGGTTCTATTGCTTCAAGTGGTTTAGCATTTGGTAAAGTGCCATTTGCCGCAGGTGGCAAAGCATCATTGGCATTAGCAGGAGTTCCTTCTGGATTTTTAGGAGCTTTAGTTGGTGGTTTCTTAGCAGGTGGAGTAATTTTAGCACTTAGAAAAGTATTAGCAGGTTTACCACGTTCACTTGAAGGTATTAAATCAATTCTACTTTACCCATTACTAGGTGTTGGTATTACAGGCTTCTTAATGTTATTTGTAAATATTCCTATGGCTGCTATTAACACAGGATTAAACGGATTTTTAGAAAGCCTATCAGGTAGTTCAGCAGTTATTGTTGGTTTATTACTTGGTGGTATGATGGCTATTGATATGGGTGGTCCCTTCAATAAGGCGGCATACGTATTTGGTACTGGTACACTTGCAGCATCACTAGCATCAGGTGGTTCAGTTGTTATGGCCTCTGTAATGGCTGGAGGTATGGTTCCGCCACTTGCAGTATTTGTGGCAACATTACTTTATAAAGATAAATTCACAGTTGAAGAACGTGATTCTGGTTTAACAAATATCATCATGGGCTTATCATTTATTACTGAAGGTGCTATTCCATTTGGTGCAGCCGACCCAGCTCGTGCGATTCCAAGTTTCATGGTCGGTTCAGCTATTGCAGGTGGATTAGTTGGTCTTGCAGGAATTAAATTGATGGCTCCTCACGGTGGAATTTTTGTAATTGCATTGACTTCAAATCCATTTTTATATATTGTGTTTATTTTAATCGGAGCGATTGTTTCAGGTATCCTATTCGGTGCTCTCAGAAAAGCAAAATAATAAAAAAGTATTCTAATTTGTACTGATTCCAAAAAGTTGGACAATTAATTTTCAGAAGGATTTAGTTCTGTATTGTACAGGGCTAAGTCCTTTTCGTTTTACTTTGATGATGTTAGTATGATTTCGTATTTTTCGTTCTAAGACGTTCATTCTCTTCTAGAATGCGCTCTAGTTCAGTCAACTCTTCCCATTTTTTATTTGATTTACGCCCCATCTTATTTGCTTTCCCTCTCGGTTTTTCAATAATATATATCCATTTTTCTTATATTGTGCTATCCAATTGGTGAGTAGAGATTGATGGATAAGAACATAATTAAGGGATATAGTGCTCTGAAAGTGATCTTCAATAAGAACTTTGTTAATGATTTCCTATTTTAATTCAGGGGATTAATACTTATTTTTACGATAAATTGCAATAATAAGCGCAACACTTATTCTAACTCATCGACTAGAGCTTCA
>JAUMZW010000016.1 GCA_030527925.1 Streptococcus sp. | reverse complement strand
ATTTTCTAGACATAGGTTTCTCCATTTCTTAGTGTTAGTGTAGAACACTTTATAAATTCTGTATAGTTTAGTATAACCTATTCATTCTCTTTTATATAAAAAGCGAAGTTTAAGACCCTACGAACTCTTACTTTTTTACTTGATAAATTGCAAAAATAAGCGCAACACTTACTCTAACTCATCCACTAGAGCTTCATATGCAGTTCTGTAAGCTAAACATTTTCTTGGTCGGTGATTGATATCATATAAGGCCCTATTCAAAGCCTCATCTTACACCTATGAAAAGCTATGAGTTTTTTTTGTTGTACTATATTTTACAATTTATCCTATAAAAAGCTTGTCCATCCTAACTGAACAAGCTTTTTGTTAAAATAACTAACTAACCTTAAAATAATCAAATCGAATCGTATAAACTTTCTTATCACCTGGGTTCAGTACAATATCACCAAATCCTTCATGATTTATAGCATCTGGTAAGAACTGTGCTTCAAGGGCAATACCCTCAAATTCCTTTGCTTCGTTTCCCTTATCTCTACTTGGATAGATGTCGTTTGGAATACCTCCCATAGTATAAATAACCCAGGAATTTCTGTCCGAATAAAAATTGATACCTTCTTTACCATTCAAATTCAAACTACCATTGACAGTATCAAGTGAAGACTCTGTTAAAAAGGCAGTATCAAAACCACCATTATCACGTATAGCCTGACCTAAATTTTTTGCCCATCTAAAATCATAATTCGTCTCGTCAACAGCAATCATCTGCCCAGTAGGCACCAAGTCCTCTCTTGTTTCCAAATAAATTCTGCTGTTAAGGTATAAATCATGTGCATCTAAATTTTGGTCATCTGTTAGATTAAAGTAAACGTGATTGGTCGGATTAAACAAAGTTGGCTTTGTAGCGTTCTCACCAATAAATGAGATATAAATTTGATTATCTTGCTTGAGTGTATAAGTGATAGAGACATCTATATTTCCTGGAAACCCATCAACTTCTTCCTTTGCTTGATAGCGAAATGTGACACTTGCTTCTCTTGCATCAGATGTAATTTCATAGTCCCAAATCTGTTTATGGAAACCTTGTGGGCCTCCATGTAAACAATTTCCATTTTCGTTTTTAGGAACCTCTATGAAATCATTATCAATTGTAAATGTTCCATTATCAATCCGTCCAGCAACACGTCCGATACTTTGTCCAGCACATAAGCCATTTTTCAAATAATCACTTGGTTTATCAAAGCCAATAATAATATTTCTTACCCCTTCGTGCGATGGCACTAAAAATTCCTGCCATGTTGCCCCTAAAGTGAGAAGAGAAAGTGTAATACCGTTATCATTCATTAATTTTATTTGGTCAATATTTTTTCCATTAATGACTTCAATTGTTTTTGCTAAAGCTTTCATCTACAAATCTTCCTATATATATCAATATATTTAATTATATTATAAACTATTTTTCGGTTTTTGTAAACGTTTACTGAAAATGTGTTTAACTAATTTTACACAAAATTATAATAATAAACAGGTTATAAATCTTGATGTTTCGCTTAAAACTCAAAATTTATAACCTGTTGCATACTTAAATCTTATTTAGTAACAATATTAACCAACTTATTTGGCACAATAATTACTTTAATAATTGTCTTTCCTGATATAGATTCTTTGATTTTTTCATTATTCAACGCAAGTTCTTCCAATTCTTCCTTTGTAGAGTCTTTTGGAACTATAAGTTTAGCTCTAACTTTACCTTTAATTTGAACAACAATTTCAACATCATTTTCAACCAATTTAGAGGCATCATATAAAGGCCAAGCAACATAGGAAATAGACTCTTCACTATGAGTTAGATTTTGCCATAATTCTTCAGCCAAATGTGGTGCAAATGGCGCTATCAATTGAACAAAACCTTTTGCAAATTCGATATATAACACATCTTCTTTATTTGCACTATTTACAAATACCATTAATTGAGCAATCGCAGTATTAAATTTCATAGCTTCTAATTGCTCTGTCACCGCCTTAACAGTTTCATGATAAACCTTATCTAAATGACCATTATTAGTTGAAACAATCTCTTTACTTGTTAATAAACGATAAACACGGTCTAAAAATTTACGACTACCTTCGAGACCTTCTTCAGACCATGCAATAGACGCATCAAGTGGGCCCATAAACATCTCGTATACACGAAGTGTGTCTGCACCATACTGTTCTACAACATCATCTGGATTAACGACATTCTTAAGAGATTTAGACATCTTAGCTGGTGCCTGTTCTAAAACTTCTCCAGTTTCTACGTGATAAAAAGAACCATCACGTTTTTCAACCTTATCTGTCGCAACCAAAGCTCCACGATGGTCTCGATAACTTGTCCCTAAAATCATGCCTTGGTTAAATAATTTTTGGAAAGGCTCTTTAGTTGGTACAACACCAATATCGTATAGGAATTTATGCCAAAAACGTGCATATAAAAGGTGAAGAACAGCATGTTCAGCCCCTCCGATATAAATATCGACTGGTAACCATTGTTTCAACAATTCTTCATCTGCTAATTTTTCACTATTATGTGGGTCAATATAGCGAAGATAATACCAACTTGAACCTGCCCATTGTGGCATCGTATTAGTCTCTCGACGACCACGTACACCATCTTCACGAGTAACATATAACCAATCTTCAAGATTTGCCAAAGGGCTCTCTCCTGTCCCTGATGGTTTAATATCTTTAGTGACAGGCAATATTAACGGTAAGTCACTCTCTTTAACAGCTGTGCTTGTACCATCCTCCCAATGAATAATTGGGATAGGCTCTCCCCAGTAACGTTGACGACTGAATAACCAATCACGTAAGCGATACGTCACTTTTTCATGACCAACACCTTCTGATTCTAACCAATTAATCATTTTTTGAATAGCCTCTTCTTTACCTAGACCATCTAAAAATTCTGAATTGATATGTAAACCATCTTCGGTGAATGCAGCCTCAGAAACATTACCACCTTCTAAAACTGGAATAATTGGAAGGTCAAATGTTTTAGCAAATTCCCAATCACGCTCGTCATGAGCTGGTACAGCCATAATAGCACCTGTACCATAACTTGAGAGGACATAATCAGCAATCCAAATTGGAATTTCCTTACCATTAACAGGATTAATGGCATATGCCCCCGTAAAAGTTCCTGTCTTATCTTTATTTAAATCCGTACGAGCTAAATCTGATTTTAAACTTGCTTGATGTTTGTATTCAGCAACAGTTTCCTTAAAATCTGATGTCGTAATCACATCAACTAGTTCATGCTCTGGAGATAAGACAGCGTATGTTGCTCCAAAAAGAGTATCTGGACGTGTTGTAAAGACCGTGAATGTTTTATCAGTTCCTTTAATCTTAAAAGTAACATTAGCACCTGTTGATTTTCCAATCCAATTACGTTGCATGTCTTTAATCGATTCGGGCCAATCTACGTCATCCAAATCTTCTAGTAAACGCTCCGCATAAGCTGTAATTTTTAACATCCATTGGCGCATTGGTTTTCTAACAACAGGATAACCACCACGCTCAGAAGTCCCATCTGGTAAGACTTCCTCATTAGCAATTGCAGTTCCTAATTCCTCAACCCAGTTTACTGGAACTTCTGCTTCGTAAGCTAAGCCTTTTTCATATAATTTTGTAAAAATCCACTGTGTCCATTTATAATAATTAGGGTCAGTCGTATTAATCTCTCTATCCCAATCATATGAGAAACCAAGAGCGTTAATCTGATTTTTAAAGGTTGCAATATTCTTAGCAGTAAATTCTGCAGGATCATTCCCTGTATCCATTGCATACTGTTCCGCTGGTAAACCAAAAGCATCCCACCCCATTGGGTGAAGAACATTGTACCCATTAGCACGTTTGTACCTACTTAGGATATCTGTTGCAGTATATCCTTCAGGGTGCCCAACATGCAAACCTGCCCCACTTGGATAAGGGAACATATCTAAAGCATAAAAATTTGGTTTAGTCTGGTCAGTTCCTGTTTTAAATGTATGGTTATCTGCCCAAAATTTTTGCCATTTTTGTTCAATATGTTTATGGTTATAAAAAGTCATACTTACTCTCCCAGTCAATGATATTTCTATTATACCACATATTTATGGGACCGTACGGAAAACCATATGATACTTAAATGGTCACAGGTCTAAAAAAAAGACCTAAACTCGTATGACGGTAACAATTTTCACACTTAGAATAAATAAAAAGATTATAACAAGTTGATAATAGCATCAAAAAAAGAGAACGTAAGGTTCTCTTTTTTATAACTCAGCAATTTGATACAATTCTAGTTCGGCTTGTGTTTCTGAACCAAACATGTTAATCATAATTTTTACTTTATTATTTTCAATCTCAATTACACGACCTTCTTGCCCCATGAAAGCACCATCGATAATTTGAACAACGTCACCTTCTTTAATGTTAGTGTCAAAAACATCAACCGTTTGTCCCATTGAAATTAATATTGACCTAATTTCTTCTTCTAAAAGCGGAGTCGGTTTTGAACGGTTACCATGTGAACCCACAAACCCTGTGACATTAGGCGTATTACGAACAACAAACCATGCTTCGTCCGTCATGACCATCTCTACCAAAACATATCCTGGAAAACGGTTTTCTTCAATTTCTTTGGTCTTACCATTTTTTTCAACATTTACTGTTTGAGTAGGGATTTCAACACGTAAAATATTGTCTAACATGTTATAAGTTTGAGCTCGTTGTAACAAGTTCTCCTTGACTTTATTTTCATAACCTGAGTATGTTTGTAGTACAAACCAACCTTTGTCAAAACTATCTAGCATTTGCTGTCCTTTCATTATAAAAAAGCCTAACGGCTTTTTTATTGGTGTTTTCTTGTCTATATTATAATAAAAATTAGCTTTGTCTGTCAATAAATGACACTATTAATTAGAATCGACTTATCAATTCTAAAATCCCTAATGATAATAACTTATCAAATACAAAAATGATAATAGAAAAGAATACTGTATATTGAATTACTGAGAAGAAATCAACCCAACGTTGTTTACGTGTTGGCCAGGTTGTATCCTTTAATAACTTAAATGTCCCTGCTATAAATTTCACGTCTTACTCCTTATCGCCGATTAGCGTGTTTCTTTATGTAGTGTATACTTTTTACAATGCTTACAAAACTTATTAACTTCTAGTCTGACTTGCTTTGGATTACTGCTAATACCAATTGAGTAATTCCTACTCCCACAATCTGTGCAAGCTAGACTTGCTTTTTTCTGTGCCATAATGCCTCCGTAATCTTCATTTTACCATTTATTAGGTTTTCACGCAAGTTATCTGAAGTAGTCTATAATAGAATTCCAGACACTTTCTGCCCTCTCTTTTAGATGTGCATCCTCAACAGCATTACTTATTGTTTTGCCAGCTTCTTGAGCTGACTCTTTAATACTATCAATGATGTCTTTAGAACCTGAGTCGACAGTCGTATCGGTTTCATTAGTGGTACTATAAGTAGCAGCAATTCCGTTTTGTGCATAGGCATTTTCTTGTGTAAAAGTCGTTCCTTCAGTATATGGCAAGATATAAGACGCTTCTGTACTAAAAATAGTTGACGCTGTTCCTGCACTTGAATCTGATAGATAGTGGTTTTCATCTGTTTTATTAAATCCGACCCACTGACTGATAACAACATCTGGTGTATAACCGATTACCCATTGGTCACTTGCTAAGTCGGCATTAAAATCAGTTTCCGTCGTTCCTGTTTTTCCTGCCATAGTATAACCATAAACATTAGCATTGACAGCTGTACCATTTGAAAATGTCCCTAACATCATACTGGTCATCTTATCTGAAACAGATTGACTAATTACTCGTGTTGCTTTATCTGTAAAAGATTTGACCACTTTACCATTTGCATTCTCAATACGACTTATCAGATGAGCCTGATGTTTAACTCCTCCCGTAGCAAAAGTAGAATAAGCTTCCGCCATTTCTAGAGGATTGGTTACCACTCCCCCACCTAGGGCAATACCTAATTCTTGTTTGGCTGAATCCATATCAAGTCCAAACTTTTTCCCATATGATATGGCTTTACTAATTCCTAATTTATCTACTGTATAAACTGCTGGAATGTTATATGAATTAGCCAAGGCTTGATACATAGGAATATCCTCTGTAGCAATACTTCCATAATTATTAGGCGTATAACCATTAAAATCCATAGGACTATTTGGTAAACTCGTATCAATAGACCACCCTGCTGCTATTGCAGGAGAATAAACAATTAAAGGCTTAATTGTCGAACCTGGACTTCTTTTTGACTGTGTCGCATAGTTAAAACTTCTAAATGTTGGATTTTCTGTACTGTCGACACGACCAACTAAACCTCTGACCCCTCCTGTTTTAGGATCAAGTGCTACACTGGCTGCTTGAGCACTGGTGCCATCATAATCTGAAACAGGGAAAAGAGCATCATTATCAAAAGTTGTTTGCATACCTGTTTGATAATTTTGGTCTAGCTCAGTATAAATACGATAACCATTATTAACAATATCTTTTTCACTTAAACCATATTTTGAAATTGCCTCATTTATAACTGCATCAAAATAAGACGGATACTTGTAATCAGATGATTTCCCTTGATAAGTATCCTGAAGACGGCTACTCATATCAACTGACTCATATTCTTTAGCTTGTGCTTCTGTTAAAACTTTAGCATCCACCATCACACCCAAGACAGTATCCCTACGATTTGTAGCATTTTTTGTTGAATAATAAGGGTTATAGATTTCTGGTCCTTTAAGCATACCTGCTAAAGTAGCCGCTTCATCAACTGTTAAATCTGCTGCTGATACCCCAAAATACTTCTGACTAGCATCTTCAACACCCCAAACACCATTTCCAAAATAAGCGTTATTAAGATACATGGTCAAAATTTGGTCCTTAGTGTATTTTTTTGTCAATTCAAGGGCAAGGAAAAACTCTCTAGCTTTACGCTTAATACTTTGCTCTTGGCTAAGATAGGCATTTTTAGCCAATTGTTGGGTGATAGTAGAACCCCCACCAAAATGGCCACCTGTGAGAATAGCTAAAAAGAAACGTGAGAAATTAACACCTTTATTTTTATAAAAACTACGGTCTTCCGTTGCAATAACTGCCTGCTCTAAATTATCCGATATAGCATCTAACTCAACATAAGTTCCCTTTTGACCAGATAAACTACCTGCTGACTCACCATTCTTATCATAGATAACTGTTGTCGCTTTTAGGGCACTTTGAAGGTCTGATACCTTTGCCGTTTTTGACAAATAAAATAAATATGAGCCAACAATAAGTACAAAACAAGCACAAATAATCACTAAAATTTTTCCGATATGATAACGACGCCAAAACTGTCTAATTGGATTTCTAGGTGAAGGAACCAATTTCAAGATTGCCCTCACCCATTTCGGATAATGTTTTTCCTTTTCTTGATAATTCCTACTTCTCTTAAAGGTATGATCATCTCTTGAAGTTTCGTAGTCTATATCATCTATCTCCCTATCTGATGCAATCGAAACACTCTCTTCTTGATCTTCCTTTAAATGAGATAATTCATTATCTACTACCTCTTCGTTTTGTCGAGGTAAAAATTTCTTTTTTAATAACTCTAATAATGACATAAAACTATTATAGCAATTTTCATAAATTCTACCTAATATTAGCCTATACTTCCTACAATCAACTAAGGAAAAAGCTAACAAAGAACTTTACTTCATAACGTGCTATAATAAAAGAATGAACTTAATAATCACGATAACAAACCATTTTGAGCAATGTAGTGTCAAAGAACTTTTAGAAAACAACTACCTCGTTCCACGTAAAATTAGGCATTTTCTAAGAGTTAAAAAAAACGTTATGATTAATAATGAAAAGGTCAATTGGCAAACAGTCGTTAAAAAGGGTGACCTTGTGACCCTTACCTTTGACCAAGAAGACTATCCCGAAAAAACAATCCCACTTGGAAATAGTAAACTTGTAGAATGTTTATATCAAGACGAACACCTCATCATTGTAAACAAACCAGAAGGTATGAAAACTCATGCTAACCAACCAAACGAGATTGCTCTTCTTAACCATGTTTCGACATATACAGGTCAAACCTGTTATGTTGTGCATCGCCTTGATATGGAAACTAGCGGTGCAATTGTTTTTGCAAAAAATCCTTTTATCCTTCCCCTTTTAAATCGGCAACTTGAAAAAAAACAAATCAAACGTGACTACTGGGCGCTGGTTCAAGGACAAATTTCTCAAAAAGAACTAACCATTAAAGATAAAATAGGACGGCACCGCCACGATCGAAGAAAACGATGTGTCGACCCAAAGCATGGCCAAACTGCTATCACACATATCACACGACTAAAGCAATTTCCAAAGACTTGTCTCATCAATTGCCAACTAGAAACTGGGCGCACTCATCAGATTAGGGTTCACCTTTCACATCACCAACACGCTATCATCGGTGATCCCCTATATCATCCAAAAGCAATAGGGCGTCTCATGTTACATGCTCATCATCTGACCCTTCGTCACCCCCTAACCCTAGAAAAAATAACTGTTAAAGCTTCATCTAAAAGTTTTGAAAATGAACTTAAAAAATGGAGATAAAATGGCAACAATTCTTCCAGAAACTATTATTAAACTCATGAAAAAAGCATTCCCCCAAAAAAGACCACTCTTTTATTGGAAGGAATACCGCATCAAAACTCTATCTTATCCAAGATGGTATTGTCCGAATGTGGCATAATCATGATGGAGATGATATTATCCTGCAATTTTTTAAAAAACAACATTTACTAACATCTTTTAATAGTTTCTATAATCAAGAACCTAGTCAATTTAGTATTGAAACCTTATCGGATACATTGGTTTTAGAAACTTCTAAACAAAAACTCTAGTAAATATGATTCAAGATGAACTTAATGCTCTCTTAATTCCCCTACTCAGTCAAGCATCTACTAAATATACAGACCTTTTCCTATACCTTATCGGTACTTATTAAATCAAAAAATCCCTTAAACACAAAATAAGTAGTGTTTTGGGGATTTTTTGATTTATTCTTTCTTAAGACTTAGCCCACCTGATGGTTGTGTGTAATCAAAATCATCATCAGTAGCTGCTTGCCAAATAACTGGAGTTGCAGTAGTTCCATCAAATTTGATACCATAGGCATATTTGACACCAACACCTCCAATACCACCAACTGTAAATGCAGAGAGTTCAGAACTTGAATCATAATCATAAAGATAAAGCCCACTTGCTTTTTCAGTTAATTTGGTAACCTTAGCAGTATAAACCTTTTCCTCATCAGAATCATCAGTCTTAACTTTCTTAGTAATGGTTCCATTATCACTAAAGATAAAAGTAAAAGTTGAGCCATTACTTTCACCCTTCCACGTTCCGATAAGCGCGCTTGGGAAGGAAGATAGAGTATTCTCTGTCTTTTTCTCTACCTTTTTATCTTTCTTAAGTTGACTATCCTCACTTGAAACCGTAATATTTTGATCTCCTGTTTTTGAAACTTGATAAGAATCGCCAACTTTTTTTGCAGTTAAAACTCCTGTCAGATTTTGGACCACATTCCCATAAGTTTCATTTTTAGTATCAGTCGCTTTATCAAAATAAAAATTATAAGTCGCTGAAAAGCCGATAGTATAGCTAGTCTTTCCTACTTGAGTCACACTAGTTAGTAAAATGCTAGGAATACTAAATTGTGAAGCTAAACGTTTATCCGTAATCAACTTAGACTGTACACTCGATTTTAAACCTTTATAAAAACCGTTACTTGTGCCACCCTCAAAGTATTGAGTAACTGTAGAAGGGTCACTAAAGTTGGTTGTGTATTGAGCCAATTGATCAAAAGCATTAATTAATAATTGACCTGCAGTAGTATCATCTAATTGCTTTTCAACATTAAATACAACAGTTTCATTCTCACTTATCTCAGATAAGTCTTTCTTCTTAGACACAAGACTACCATCAGAAAATGATTTTTTCACATATGCCTTTGCAGAAGCTGTCAATGGGTAATCCTTAACTTCATATCTTCCATCAGTCAAAGTTCCAATCTTAGTCTTATCAAAATAAAGGTCAGCGTCAGCTAAATTACTTGTCACGACAAAATTTTTAAAACTCACATCAAGATTAATCTCTTTTTGACTACCATCATAATCTTTACTAAGTTTAATAGCTCTGTCCTTATAAGTTCCAACTAACCAAGCAGTATAACTTGCTCTCGGAAGATGCTCTACAGTCGTTTTAAAATTTTCAGAATCACTCGTTGTAACCTTTTTATTATTCAACAAGATATCCATACCATTTACATTGGTTGTTATTGTCAAACTTAAAGGTTTCATTGCAATTTTATAATCTGGAAAAAAGAAAAATCGTCTACCAACACTAGTAACATAAACCTCATCTGAGGAAGTTGCTGATTTCAACTCTTCTTTTACCGTATCTTTATCACTTGATGAAATTCGGTCAAAATCAGCATATTTAGCCTCATCAAATGTTATTTTTTCCTTTGTATCCGCCCAAACAAGATACTCTTTAATATTATCAAAAGTGTCACCTTTTTTTAGGCTTCTAGCAGCAATATAACGATCAATAACATGTCCTTTTGAATAGTTAATGAATTCCCAAACAAGAAAACTGAGGAATAAAATTCCAACAATAAAAAGACTAATAGATGTTTTTTTATAGGTTAATAATTTTTGATACATCTTAACCTCACTTTCTATACACACTAATATTATATCAAATCCCAGACTAAAAGACATCTTAAACTCTGATGACATTGGTTAACAATACTGCAACAGCATATTTATTATATTGGCATATTTTTGTTTAGGTGATAAACTTATTCTATAATTATATTCTAAACAATCTTACGAGGAAATTTTATTAAAAAGAAACTATTACTACTGATAGGACTTATTGGAATAACTTTATACCTACCAGTATTACCAAATCAGTCAGGTCAAGATAACTCTCAAAATACAATTGTCTATGTAGCAACAAGGAATGAAAAAAATGCACTAAAGTCTGCTAAAAAATATGCTAAATATATGCACTTATCAAAACAGGCGGTTTATGACCAGTTAACCTTCGATTTTGATAAATTCTCACCTGAAGATGCTCAATGTGCTATTGACCATCTAAAAGTTAATTTTAACAAAATTTCATTGAAAGCTGGCAAAACCTATTCAAAGACCCTCCATTTTTCTAAACAAGGAATTTATGACCAACTAACTTCTGAGTTTGATAAATACCCTCGTGAAGAAGCTCAGTATGTCATTGACCATCTAAAAGTCAATTTCAACGAAAATGCACTGAAAACTGCTGAAAGCTATCAAAAAAATATGATCATGTCGACTGATGCAATTAAAGAACAGTTAGTTTCACCTTATGGTGATAAATTTACCGAAGAAGAAGCTGAGTATGCAACTCAACACCTTGAGAATTAACGATAAATACAAAAAAACTTGAACTCACATTCTTTTGTGAGTTCAAGTTTTTATTTTATTACATCATACCACCCATCATTGATGGATCCATCGGTGGCATTGCTGGTTCTGGAGCTGGTTTGTTTGCTACTACTGCTTCTGTTGTCAAGATTAAACTTGCAACAGAGGCTGCATTTTGAAGAGCTGAGCGTGATACTTTAACAGGATCAATAATTCCTGCTTCAATCATATTTACCCACTCACCATTAGCTGCATTAAATCCTGTACCAACTTCACTATTTTTCAAGCGTTCAATCACTACTGAACCTTCATAACCTGCATTCAAAGCAATTTGACGAACAGGCTCTTCTAAAGCTCGTAACACAATGTTACGTCCTGTTGCTTCATCTCCTTCGAGATTAAGGTCAGCAACTTTACTAATCACATTAACAAATGCTGTTCCTCCACCTGAGACAATACCTTCTTCAACTGCTGCACGAGTTGCATTCAATGCATCTTCAATACGAAGTTTCATTTCTTTTAATTCTGTTTCAGTAGCAGCACCAACTTTGATAACTCCTACACCACCAGATAACTTCGCCAAACGTTCTTGTAATTTTTCACGGTCGAAATCAGAAGTTGTACTTTCAATTTGTGACTTGATAATTGAGACACGATTAGCAATTGCAGCTTTATCTCCTGCACCTTCCACAATGACAGTTGAATCTTTATCTACTGTTACACGCGCTGCTTTACCAAGAACTGCCATTGTAGCATCTTTTAACTCTAAGCCAAGATCTTCAGTAATAACAGTACCACCTGTTAAAATTGCAATATCTTCAAGCATAGCTTTACGACGGTCACCAAATCCTGGAGCCTTGACAGCAACGACATTAAAAGTTCCTCTAATCTTGTTTAAAACAAGTGTTGGCAAAGCTTCACCATCAACGTCATCAGCAATAATCAATAAAGGACGACTTGTTTTTAGAATTTCTTCAAGTAAAGGTAAAATATCTTGAATATTTGAAACCTTTTTATCTGTGATTAAGATATAAGGGTTTTCAAGGTCAGCAACCATTTTCTCACTATCTGTAACCATGTATTGTGATAAATAACCACGGTCAAATTGCATACCCTCAACAACTTCAAGCTCAGTTTCCATACCACGAGATTCTTCAATCGTAATAACCCCGTCATTACCAACTTTTTCCATAGCTTCTGAGATGTATTGACCTACTTTTTCACTACGTGATGAAACTGCAGCTACTTGAGCAATCGCTTCTTTATTTGCAACAGGTTTTGCAATAGCCTTTAACTCCTCTACCGCAACAGCAACAGAAGCCTCAATCCCACGACGAATACCGATTGGATTTGCCCCAGCAGTAACATTTTTAAGACCTTCACGAACAATAGCTTGTGTCAATACAGTAGCTGTAGTTGTTCCATCACCTGCAATATCATTTGTTTTAGAAGCAACTTCAGAAACCAACTTAGCTCCCATATTTTCAAAATGGTCTTCTAACTCAATCTCTTTTGCAATAGTTACACCATCATTTGTTATTAGTGGTGAACCATATGATTTTTCAAGCACAACATTACGTCCTTTAGGACCTAAGGTTACTTTTACTGTATCTGCTAATACATCTACACCACGCACCATAGCTGCACGTGCATCTGATGAAAATTTAATTTCTTTTGACATATTATAACTCTCCTTCTTACGCTTCAATAATTGCTAAAATATCTGACTCATGTACAATAACAAAAGTCTCATCAGCTTCTTTAACTTCAACACCTGAAAAAGCTTCGACAATAACTCTATCACCAACTTTAACTGTTGGTTCAATCACATTACCATTCAAGGTACGAATACCTGTTCCAACAGCTACAACATCAGCTTGTTTTGTAGCTTCTTTACTAGCACCAGCTAGTACAAATCCACCAACTGTATGCTCTTTTTCTTCACTTAATTTAAGGACCACTCGGTCTGCTAAAGGTTTTAACATCTTATCTTCCTCCATTAGGTATATATTAGCACTCTATACATATGATTGCTAATTCATAATATTATTTTACCACTTAGTCAAAAATAGTCAAGAAAAAACTCTTAGTTACACAAAAAAAATCGCTAAATATAATGTAGCGATTTTTCGAGATTTATTAATTGAACTCTGAGAGTTGCAATTCAAAATGGTCGATCACCTTTGTAATATTCTTTTTACCTTTGTAAATCCCATATCCAAAGAGACTTATTCCTATAATACCTAGTACGATTAATATAATGCCACTGACTAAGAAGAATAGAGAAGTTGATTTAAAGAAATACGTTAACACAACACCAATCCCTGCAATCATGAGAAAAAGGGTAAACCATCTGCCTAGGTTTTCTATCATATGCTTTTGATAATTAATTTCTTGTTCGTATCCTTTGATAAATTCTTCTTTTGTCATAATCTACTCCTAATCTTAATAAGATAATCCTGGGTTGAAGAATCCTGTAATAACACCGATAAAGGCAATCACCACAAGAAGTAACATTACTTTAATTGGAGAAGTATTCTTTTTAGCCATTAACCACCAACAGAAAACGATAAACACAGCTGTCAACATTCCTGGATAAACTGAATCAAATTTATCTTGTAGGACAAGGAATGGTTTTCCTGAAGTTGATTTTAATTGGAAAGATGTTTTTACAGAAACCCACGTTGCTGCAACACCACCAACAACCATTCCACCAACAATTGAAACTGCTTTACGAATTGCTTGTCCTTGAACCCCAACCAAAAATTCAACAGCCTTATCTCCAAGTTCATACCCTTTGAAGTAGGCAAATTTCATACCAAGATAAGCTAATAAATTCCAAACAATGATGTAGAAAATTGCTCCGATTGGAGATCCCCCTGTTGAAAGACCAAGCGCAATCCCGAGAATAACTGGAATCAATGTTCCAACGACTAGAGAGTCACCAATACCAGCTACTGGTCCCATAAGACCTGACCTCAAGCCATTAATGGTTTCATCATCAACCTCTTCTGAGCCATTTGCACGCGCTTCTTCAAGACCTGCTGTAATCCCTACAATAAGAGCACCCAATTGAGGTTCTGTATTAAAGAACGCTGTATAAGTCTGCATTGAACGAGCTTGGTCTTCTTTTTTATCATATAATTCTTCAATTACTGGCAACATTGATGTTAGGTAACCAAATGTTTGCATGTGTTCTTGAGAGAAACATGTTAAGTTACCATAGTACCAATGATGGAAAGATTTTGTAAGAGTTGCTTTTTTTAATTTTTTAGTAGTCATATTAGATATCCTCCTCATCATCGTCATCAAAGTCATAACTTGCATTTGCTGCGGTAGCTACTTTAGCACTTTTTGCCATTTCAATTTCATAGAATAATACTGCAAAGATAAGAGATACAATCGCACATGATACAAGGTTTAAACCAAGTGATGCAGCAAGGGTAAATCCTACAAAGAATGGAATAAAGTCTGTCACTTTATCAACAATTTGTTTTAATAAAATAGCAATCCCCACACATGGTAGTAGTGAACCAACAGTAAAGAGGGTTTTCATTGGAATTCCATCCATTGGAAGAGCATCTTTCAATGCTGTTACAGCAGAAGCTCCAAGTTTACACATAATAAGTGTTGGGATGAATGAAAAGAGAATGTGTGATACCCATGGATATAACCAGTCAACTTTGTAGAGTTTTTTGAACTCACCTTTTTCAACTGCTTTCCAACCAATATGCTGCCAAGCCAAATTAAGTGTTGCAGTTCCATAGAATAATACAGTACCTACAGTTCCTACAAGAGTTCCCATTGATTTTGCCAAGTTTGCAGCATCAGCTGAATTAGCTGAAATACCTTGAGCATGAATTGCAACCATAGCTAAAGGAATACCAATATATGATACCGCACGAACGTCTGCCGAAACTGTCCCACCAGGTGTAACAAGGGCGATGTAAACCAATTGCATTGCAACCCCACAGATAATACCTGTTTTTAAATCACCTAAAACTAATCCACAAATTAAACCACCAACTAAGGGACGACCTAATGTATAGTTACCTATTGAAGTACCACCTAAGCCTGGCATTGAAGACAAACAGGCAAAGAGCCCTAATATTGCTGCTTGTAACCAAGTAATTGTCATAATTTTTCTCCTTTGTTAAACCATCCTAAAATCCAAATTTAGATTTAAAGTCATCCCAATATCCAATAGACACATCTGGAAGTAATTGGAATTTAACCTTATAGCCAGCTTTTTGAATCGCTTCTAAAGCTTCTGCTTCTTCCTGAGTAATCGATTGGTTGTTCCCAAGTTTTACTGCACCAGGTCTATCATTACATGGACCTACGATGATTTCTTTTACATCACCAGGCACAAAACCCTGGTCAACCAACAATTCTTTCATGTCAATTGGATTTTTAGTAATAACGAAATAACGTGTATCTGACTCTAATACCTTAGCTGACTTTTCAGCAAATGCATCTTTTTTCCAAACAAATGTTTTCTTGTCTGAGGCACCTTTATAAGCCTGAACTAATACTTTATTTCCTGCAGCGGCATCATTTACCGCAATCAATCCATCACATGGATACTCTTTTGCCCAACGTGTCACGGTTTGCCCGTGAATCATACGATCATCAATACGTACAAATGAAACTGTCATTTTATTTCTCCTATTTTTCCTTAAATATCATCTTCTTCGTCATCAGCATCATCTGATGCCACTTTAAATTCTTGAAGGGCCGCCTGTGCTTCTGGAAGAACCGCTTGAACAAAATCATTACCCTCTAATGCATCTTTCATCACTAAAGACGTCAATGCCATTGGTAAATTCATTCCTCCAAGGACAACAGCTGACTCTAATTTGCCAACTTCCGCCAAGACCTGACATACTGTGGTCAAAGGACTACCACCCACAATATCTGCTAAAACAACAAAAGAATCTTCTGCTCCAATGTGGCTTACAGTGTCTCGGAATACATCCGCAAATTCATCAACTGTTTTCCCATTTTCTAAACCAACAGCAATGACTTGGTCCATCTTATCTCCAGCAAACATTGCAAGAGATGTTTCTAAACCTTTTGCAAAGCCACCATGACTGACTAAAAGTAAATACTTCATTTCTGTCCTCCTTTTATTTACATTAATTCTATTCTAATTGAAAGCGTTTTATAATTGAAAAATGTCATACGTTTTCGATGACAAACATCACTAAAAAAATGACATTTGTCATGCAAATAGGATGGTTTTATTATAAGCTAAATAAAGTTTTATACAACTTTTGAAAAAATATTTAAATCAGAATATTAGTGTAACTATCTTTGTATTATATAATCTCATTAAATTTTAAATTTTTGTATAAATATAATTTCTCAATAAAATTTACACTTCTAGTAATAATGAAAAAGAAGGTCAAACAACCTTCTTTTTAGTTTAAAATATCATCAATTTTTCGTTGAATAGTTGGTAAATCATTATCTACAGAGCCTGATTCTATAGATTTTCTCAAAAGATAATCAAGTTGCTCGATTGCCTTATTATATTTTTTAAAATTCGGTTCTTCATAGGCATTTTCACTAATCTCATCCAACGTATTTTGACTCAAAGCATCCTCACCAAAAGCATCTAGTGTCAAGTTTTTTTGAGTTTCTGGACTCCTCATGACTGATTTTAAGACAGAGCTTCCTTGTGAAGTTTCAAACATCGTCTGTTGGATAGTCTCATCTGTACACAATAATTTTAAAAATGTCCAAGCCATATCTGGTAGCTGTGTCTTTGAAGAGATTGCAAATAAAGATGTTGTCATAGGAGTTGCTTCTTTATGTCCAATATCTGTAGGCATCGCAATACAAGTCCAAGAAAATTGGGAATATTTTGATACATGATAAGGATAAGGATTATAAGTTCTATATTGTGCTAGAGTCATCGGATAAAAAGCAACTTTACCTTGATCAAAATCCTGCGAAGTGACCTTATAATGTCCGTTTAATTCATTAATTTTAACTAACATTGATAGTGCTTCTCGCGCTGCTTCCGTATCCACAAAAGCCTTTGTTCCTGAACCATTAAACACATCAATCCCGAAAGCTGTAAAAATATTCTGCCAAGTATAACCTGCTAGACCGAATTGATCAAGCACTCCATCCCCGTCTGTATCTTTTGTCAGTTGTTTGCTGATTTGATATAAGTCTTGAACTGTCCATTTCCCTATCGGAAGAGTAACACCTTCCTTTTCTAGTAAATCTTTATTAACACACATCATCAAGGGATTACTTTCAAATGGAAGAGCATACTGAACCCCTTGATATGAACCTTTGGAAAAAGCCGCAGAATAAAAATTAGACTGGTCAACATCTTTTTTCAAAAAATCATTTAAATATCGTAAGGAAGACGTTGACGCTAACAGATTAAAATCATTTTCTGGTACCATAAAAACATCTGGCTGATTACCATTAATTATCTTATCTGATAACCAATTAGAATAATCTGATTTTAAAATCCCTGTTTCGTAGCTCACTGTGATATTAGGATATTTTTGTTCAAAACGTTCTATAGCACGTGTGATAGCTTCATTATCCTGAGCACTTGTCACATCCCAACTACTATTAGAATAAATACCTAGCCTAAGTACTTGATGCTTTGGTAGACTGACTAGCGCAAAAAAGCTAGTCAACAAAGCTAATACAGAACTAAATAAAAAAAATAGCCTACTTTTCCTCCTAAAAAACTGTTTATTCATCATCTAAATTCCTTGTTGTGACACCGTTTTGAACTGACCAAATGGCTAATTGCGTCCTATCTCGAAGATTAAGTTTTGATAGAATGGTTGATATATAATTTCTAATTGTCCCTTCTGAGAGATAAAGCTTAGCTGCAATTTCCTTATTAGACAAGCCAAAACCAACTTGCTGAATGACACGCCATTCAACCAAATTAAGATCATGAATATTATCTTCTTCTACCTGAATAGCAAAATTTGATTGAGCCATACGTGAAAAAATCTTAAAAACCTTCGTTGCAATATCAGGATTAATCATAGCACGACCGCTGCTTACAGTCAGAATAGACTGATGAAGCTCTTCCGTCGAAACTCCTTTTAACATGTAGCCAGAAGCTCCATATTTCAAAGCACTAAATATAAAATCATCATCATCAAAGGTCGTCAAAACAATTATTTTTATTTTGGGATAGAGAGATTTAACACGTTTGGTACATAAAACCCCATCCATATGAGGCATACGAATGTCCATCAAGATAATATCAACATGATGGTGTTCCAAATATTTAAGAACTTCTAGACCATCTCCAACAATGGCCACGACTTCAATGTCATCATGTGCTGAGAGAATAATCTGTAGCGACTCCCTAATCAATGCTTGGTCATCTGCTATCATCACTTTAATCATTCTTCTTCTCCTTTCATCATAGGAATTTTAACGTGAGTTGTGAAACCATCACTACCATCAAATATCACACTACCACCGATTATGGCTAATCTTTCTTGCATCTGCACAAGACCATAGCCAACTATTAGATCACTAACACCACAGCCATCATCTTTAATTACTAAATCATAAACATGACCTTTTGTCATTGTAATCTTAATCGATTTAGCATGTCCATGTCTTAAGGAATTTGTGATACTTTCTTGAATAACCCTAAAGATGATATCTTCTTTTGTCATCTCTAAATCAATATCACCCCAACAATAGTCTAAGTCAATAACCAACCTTGAAATAGCTTGATAGTCTGAAATCATCTTTTTCAAAGCATCCTCAAGCCGACGACCATCTAGAGCTCCTGGACGTAGTTTTTCAATGGATCGTCTGACATCATGAAGACCATCTCGTACCACATGAGATATATTATCTAGCTGTTGCTTTGCGCGGTCGCTATCTAAATCAATCAAAACCTTAATCGCATCAATACCTGCTGAAATCCCCGTCAGAGCATGCCCTAAAGTATCATGTATTTCCCTTGAAATACGCTTACGTTCACGGTCTTCTACCACCTTTTCTGTAATGGCTACATAGTTATTTAACTCTTGATTAACTTGTGCTGCTAAACCAAGTTCTTTTTCAATTTTTTCCTGTTTACTAATCACATGAATAACATAGCTCACTAGTGAAATAATAAATAATACGATGTTAAAGGACGACAAGGTTTTTTCAATTAATAAAGTTAAAAAACGTGGTCCCTGCGGTAAAAAATCTAAATAGACATCTAATAATGGCAGTTTTACCACCAGAGACAAAACTTCTTCATTAGATAGAAGTAAAGCACCAAAACTCAATACCAATAAAAGTAACCAGTGCCTCTTTTTATGCAAAAGAAACAAATCTGTTGTCGAATAAAAAATATCTAAAAAAACAAAAAGGAACAAACCATTATAAGAATACTGTAGAGCAACAAAGGTGCCAACCAATAAAATAAGCTCAACCAAAAAAACATATGTTATCAGAATAGGGTGTCTATCTAACAACCGATTACGGGAAAAAATCAGACTCAACAACGTTGCAAACAATCCAATAGCCATGAAAAAAACTAGATTTGGCTGATTAGGTACAACAGGAAGTTTTTCTAATAAAAAATGACTACGTCCATTTTGTGTAATATATTTCGTTACAAAAAGATATAAAGAAGCATGATATAAAACTGCCAGACAATTTAAAACAATCAATAGGGGGAAAAAGTGGTATTTCTTTAGATAGGCTATCATTACTGCCACCCCATCACATCGTATTGATTAATATTATCCTTATCAATCAAAAAAACAGGAACCACTTGCTTGTCTTCAACACTCTTTTTCTCAAGTAAACGATAAGCTGAGGTAATCGCGAACTTACCTATAGCAATTGGAGATTGCCCGACTGTAGCTGTAATATCATCACTTATACGAATCAAAGACTTTATCTCGGGTGAGCCATCAATCCCATAAATATACGGAGGCGGACTCAGTTTCTGTGATTGAACAGCTGCTAACGCCCCTAGAGCACTACGGTCATTCAAAGCCATAATCAAGTCAAAAGATAGCCCTTCTGAAATCACCTCATTGATTTGAGACATAGCTAACTCTGGCTGTCCAAGTGTCTGTCTCCTTACTATGACATCATAATTTGAATTATCCTTAATCGTATCAAGAAAACCATTAATACGGTCCCTACCTGATAGTGTTTGCTCATGCTCTAGCAACACAATTTTGGCCTGTCGTAATCTAGTCATCATATCCTTAGCAATAAGAGCACCTGCATCATAATTATCTGATACAATCGTCGTATCTGCAATACGACTATCACTCAACTGACTATCGACAACAATAATTTTTATCCCCTGATTTTTAGCTACTTTTAAAACCTTAATTAACTTTGAACTGCTACTATCCACAGGATTTATAATGATAGCATCAACCTTTTTTGCCATAAAATCTTGTATTTGCTGACACTGTTTATCAACTGATAGTGCAGGATTTCTTGTATAGAGGATATCATCATGCCTATCAATAATTGTGGCAATTTCATTATTCAAAATTCTATAAAAGTGGTTATCCATAGTCATGTAACTTGTCCCAATCTTTAATCGATTCGGAAAAAAATCAATCCACTTATAGACACCATATATACTAAATACCAAACTTAATGAAAGAAGACAAAATAACATTCTAGTTAATAAAGTATTTATTTTTTTCATCTCTCACCTTATTTTTCAAGTAGTTTTGTAAGGATTTCTGCAATACCATCGTGGTCATTATCACTAGTCACTTGACCAATCTTTTCTTTAATCTCTTGTGGGGCATTTCCCATAACGTAACCTTGACCAACTGTCTTAAGCATTTCAAAATCATTAAAATTATCCCCAAAAGCTATGGTATCTGTCATAGCAACCTCAAAATATTCAGATAAATACTTTACAGCTTGACTTTTTTTAATACCTGATTTCATAATCTCAATAAAATAAGGAGCTGATTTTACAATAGATAGATTAGGAAAGGCTTTAACTAGCTCAACTTCTAATCTAGTAATCTTTTCAGGATCACCCATCAAGAGTAATTTGTGAACAAAAGGAAGTTCAGATAGCTCATCAATTCCTAACGGTTTCGCCTTAACCATAACAATCTCTTCTTCACGACGTACCCAACTATTTTTTTTATCCTGAGTATACCAAGAATGACCAGAGTAAGCATTCCATACTACCTCTAAAGAAAGGCTTTCTAACTTTTGACAAACCGACTTAGCAGTTTGACAAGTCATAGGTTGAGAAAAAATTTCCTTACCATCATCTAACTGAATAAGCGCTCCATTATAGGATATTATCGGTGTCTTAATACCAATGCTATCTATTATAGGAACAATTGCATCAGGCATTCTCGCTGAAACAGGAACAAAGAAATGACCCTGTGACAACGCCAATCTAACAGCATTTTTTGTCTTTTTAGTCACTTGAAATTGACTTGAAATCAGAGTACCATCAATATCACTATAAATAATCATCGCAATCTCCTTTGCAAAGTACAAGTATTTTTCATAATCTTTACATTATTATAGCATTTTTAATAGTAGCTTGTTTGATAAATCACAATTTTTAAAAAAAATAAAAATGAACCTAAAAAAATTCAAGTTCATTCTACAAAATTAAAATGGTAATTCTTCCGTTTCTAAAACCAAATCACTTAAATCTGCCATTGCGTTATTTCCTCTCATGGCACGCTGGGCTCTGCTTTCTAGTAATTGGTAAGATTGTACCACTACCTCTGTTACATAATGGCGTTTTCCTTCTTTTTCATACGTACGTGTGCGTAATTCACCATCCACTGATAATAAGCTTCCTTTCGTTCCATAAGAAGCTAGAGATTCTGCTAGTTTCTCCCACACAACTAATGTGATGAAATCAGCTTCACGCTCTCCTTGTGCACTTTTATAACGACGATTAACAGCCATAGTAGC
The DNA here is from genome assembly GCA_030527925.1 of Streptococcus sp. GTDB lineage: Bacteria > Bacillota > Bacilli > Lactobacillales > Streptococcaceae > Streptococcus. Next base: position 11,696 of record JAUMZW010000016.1, on the reverse strand, counting down.
ACGACAAATTGATTTTGAAGTTGATGTTACTATTAATTCTGGTTGATTCGTCAAACGACCGATTAAGATTACTTTATTGTACATAAACCTTCCTCCTACCTTTTTATTCGAAAAGCAAAAAGATAAGCAGACCAACGCCTGCTTATAATGATTTATTAAATTTTACCTTATCTTTTCTATTTTTCCGTATAAATTCCATCAATTATATCGTCAGAATAACTATCTGAGTCGAAATCCTGATTCAATTCATTGACACTATCTTTATCAACAATGATTTCACCATTTAAGAGTTTTTCAAACGTATCAGCTAATCTTTCTCCCATTGGTCTAAATGTTGCAAAAGTAATACCACTAGAAATCACCCCACCTAAAATAGGAATTGTTTTAGCTACAACTTTTTCGACAGTCGCCTTAGTAACCTTATTACCTAGTATAGCTCCTACTTTTTTTACAATAGGATACCAAGCTGTCTTCATCAATGCTTTTTGAGCTACCTTCTTCCCAACATTAGCTGCACCCTTTTTAAAGACATTTTGGATAAGAAATCCTGCGCCCCCAGCTCCAAACATAATACCCAAATAAGCAACTATCCTGATTTTAACTTCTTCAGGGAGTTCTTTATTATTCTCAGAAAATAATTCGTCTTCTCCAAAAAGGTAAGCAATTTGTTGTGATAAATTTAATGCAAATCCAAAATACTGAATTACATCTGCACTTCCAGCAGCTACTGCGACTACTGGATTACTAGGTAAACCAGCAAGTAAGGATAAGATAGCTGTTTTATTAGTTGCATTATTAATAAGTCTACTTGCTCTTTTACGAAGTGCTCTAGATGAATAAACAACTTGCGGTCCATGCCTAAGTATAACATCTAGATGTTCACTATCTTTAAATTCTGCTTTTAAAAATTCTTTTCTATTGATTTTTACATATGGTAACTGACTAGCTGACAAAATTACCTGTAAAAATTTATCATACAATTGTTCTTGATTAAGTACCTCTGCCATGTTATTCTCCAATTACTTCTTTAATTTTAGAAAACGATTTCAATAACATTGTTATATAAAAAAAACTAACAAAAGTCAGCTTTTTTTGGAGATTTATGAAAAATAAAAGTTTTAGGATGGTTATAGTATAACCCCTCCTCCTTAAATCTAACTTAAACGAAAAATTTTAAAAAGAAGAGAAGCTCAGCGGCTTCCCTACTTGGAGATTTATGAAAAATAAAAGTTTTAGGATGATTACAGTATAACCCGACCTCCTTAAACCTAACTTAAATGAAAAATCAAAAAAAGAAGAGAAGCCCTTTGGCTTCCCTACTTGGAGATTTATAAAAAATAAAAGTTTTAGGATGATTACAGTATAACCCGACCTCCTTAAATCTAACTTAAACGAAAAAATTAAAAAAGAAGAGAAGCCCTTTGGCTTCCCTTCTTGGAGATTTATGAAAAATAAAAGTTTTAGGATGGTTATAGTATAACCCGTCCTCCTTAAATCTAACTTAAACGAAAAATTTTAAAAAAAGAAGAAAAGCTCATTGGCTTCCCTTCTTGGAGATTTTTGAAAAATAAAAGTTTTAGGATGATTATAGTATAACCCGTCCTCCTTAAATCTAACTTAAACGAAAAATTTAAAAAAGAAGAGAAGCTCAGCGGCTTCTCTCTTTGGAGATTTATGAAAAATAAAAGTTTTAGGATGCTTATAGTATAACCTAATCAACTTAAACTAAGCTTAAACTGAGAGCATATCCTAAAAAATCGTCAACGATAGTCTTAACCTTTAAAACCATCGATAAATTGTTTCAGCTCCTCATCGGCTTCTTTTGTAGTGCCATGGAGTTGACCGAGCATACTTAAAAGGTCTTTTGTCTTTAGTTCAATAGTTTGGTTTGTACTTGTGATATTCTCCAAAATATCCGTCAATGGGACAACTTCCTCTTCTTCAAAGGTATCCACATAGCGTGGGATATTAAGGTTGTAATCATTTTCCTTGATTTCCTCATAACTTGCGAGGTAGGCAAATTTTTCTAGGGATTCACGTGCAATGTAAGCATCCAATATCTTTTGAATATGCTTATCTGTCATGATATTTTGATTTTTTCCTTTGTCAAATTCCTTTGATGCATCTATAAAAAGGACATCACGATTGGTACGGTTTTTCTTTAATATCACGACTGTTGTTGGAATGCTGGTGTTAAAGAAGATATTAGCTGGTAGTCCAATGACTGTATCAATTGCCCCTTCTTCAAGTAAGCGTTGTCTTATCTTCCCTTAAGCATTACCTCTAAATAAGACTCCATGAGGCAGGACGATGGCCATAACCCCGTCATCTTGCTTCAAGTGATAATAGCCATGTAAAAGAAAGGCAAAGTCGGCCTTAGACTTAGGAGCTAGGACACCATAAGATGAAAATCTCGGGTCTTGTAGAAAGTTAGAGCTTGCTGACCACTTCGCAGAGTAAGGTGGGTTCATCAAAACAGCATCAAAGTTTGTAGGTTCTTGAGTCGGCCAGTCCTCATCTAAGGTATCAGCATTACGGAGTTTTTGATTTTCCGTCGGAACCCCGTGCAAAATCATATTCATACGGGCTAGGTTATAAGTCGAGGGGTTAAGCTCTTGTCCAAAATAGTTGACCGTGTTAGGTTCGTTACTGTAGCGTTTAGCATTTAACAAGAGAGAGCCTGACCCCATCGTCGCACCATATAGACTAAAACCTTTTTTATCACGACGCCCATGAAGGACAATCTGTGTCATAAGCTTAGCTACTGGCTGAGGGGTATAGAACTCCCCTGCTTTTTTTCCAGATTCTGTCGCAAACTGTCCGATGAGATATTCATAAGCATCCCCTAGCATATCACCAGAATGATTAACCACATCGATCTCATCAAGAGCTTTCATAATATCAGAGATAACCTTGTTTTGCTTTTGAGGGGTGCTACCTAACTTTTTAGAGTAGATATCAATATCCTCAAAGAGGTTTTCAAAGATACTATTTTCCTGCTCGATATTACGAAAACCTTGTGCCAAGTTTTCAAGCTGGAAAGTCCCTTCATTGATTTGTTGGACCAAGGCTGTAAAAGTCAAGTCTGGCTCGATACAGTAACTATACTCATCCACCAATGTTTCAACCAAATCATCATGGATACTCTCATCTGCATACCCCTGACGATAAACCTCAAGTGCAGCTGATAAAGTGTCTGCAGACTCTTCTAGTAGATTGACCGCATGAAAGACTAGATTATCCGATAAATATTTGTAAAAGACTAGACCTAAGAGGTAGGACTTATACTCATTAGCATCCATCTTAGACCTAAGGATATCAGCACAATTCCATAAAGCTTGGTAGAGTGCCTGAGAAGAATTATAATGTTCTGACATATCTGTATTCCTTTTTTTTAAATAGCAGAGCAAAAAAGCTCGTGTCTTAGATAAACATTTGAGAAAGAAGATTCTTTTTCAGTAGTTCTAGTTGACCAATCTTATCCTGATAGGAAGAAATGGTCTCATCTAGGTTGGCAAAGAAAGCACCAATGGCTTCCTGTTCAGGGTGAGAGGGGAGGGGGATAAAAAGATTCGATAAATCCTTTGAATTTATTGCTGGATAGCTTGTCCCAGTACAATTTAACAAAACATCTTTAACAAAACTATTTCTTTGTAATGATACAAATAAAAATGAACTGTCTATTTTTGTTCTAATTTGAGCATATCCAGTTGAAAATACCCAATCATTTTCTTCCAATAAAAATAAAAAATTATTTTTTTGATACGGTCTAACTGTTTGAAAAAAAAATATCATTCTTTTTAGCAGTTCTCTGTGCACGAGAAGGTGCTTCATCTTTTGACAATCTTTTATGAGAAATTAATGTTGTTCCAATAACAGATTCTAAATCAACGTAATTAAATTCATTTGGAATAACACTCTTAGGATTAAACTCTGCAATATCTTTCAACTTCTTCTCTTCCCAATCCCCATCAAATCCATCTAGGCGGATTTCAGGTTTTTTTTGCCCTTCTTTTGGAAACATTTTAGAGAGCATACTGGTCTTTAAACTTTGGTAATGCTCTAAATTCTCCTTATAGGCAGAAATCAAGTCGTCTAAGGTGCGGAAAATCTGACCGATTGATTCTTGCTCGGGGAGAGTATTAGGAATCAGAAAATTAAAATTATTAATATCTTTAGCTGATATATTTGGCTGTGCACCTGCGACAAGAACATCTGATAATTGATTTACAAAATTTCCAGTTGATAGTATGGAATATACGAAACTAATATCTACCTTTTCTTTAAAATAACCAACTCGTTGATTTTGATAATATTTTTCACTGGAATTCAACAAAGCAACTTTCCCAGTCGTTGCACCAGACATTGCAATTAAAATCGACTTCCCTTGTAATAAATATTTATTATCATTTGGGATTTCATCATAAAAAACAAATTCTCCCCTAACAGTTCCATCACTCAAAATATTAGAAATTCTTACTATCGGTATCCCAGAATCCTTAAATAGTTTACTCTTAAATGAATATCCACTCCTTATTGGAGCAATTTCACTCAAATTTACTTTTTCCCACTCATCATTAAATCCTTGGAAACGGATTTTGGGTATATGTTGTTTTGTCATGTGATTCCTATCTATTTCTAACTATTACCATACGTGTTGAAAATACAATAAATAATGATTTCTAAATTTTATTAGATGAAATAAATTGTTTCTCTCTTCTTTCTCTAAGTATAGCATCATATGTATTTTCATTAAATTCAATTATTTCTTCTCTAAATTTTTCACAATCATTTGAACGAACAAATACAAGTTTTTTATTTCATGTTAAATCAATTACTTCATTTTTTCCCAAAATAATAACTAAATTCTTTATTATTGAACGTTTATCTAATTCACTGTAATAAGAAACAATAAACTTATATTTATCATTTCCTTTTTTAGCTAATTCAAAACAGTTTAAAAAGATTTCTTTATCTAATGGGTCAATAGAGTGACCAAAAATAATAATATTCTTTATATGAGTACCATCATTATTGAAAAATTCTTCATAATCATTACCTGTCTCTTTAACTATTCTTTGATAATACTTTTGGTAAGGCATTAAATCAGTATCTATATCAACATTCTCATCTTCTATACCAAAAACCATAGTATTGATTGGAGACAATTTTCTATCACTATTAATTCGACCGTGAATGAAATGTGTATTTTCATCAGGAATACCTAAAATTTCATTTGCAGTATTCGTATAGTTAAATGTTAAAACTTTTGATTCTTTGATATTTTTGACTTCATCAAGTATTGTTGGTTGCTTTTTAATTCGAGTAGTATCATTATCAAAGTCAATAAAGTCTTGATAAGTTAGATACAACTCTAATAAATCTGTTAGGTCGTTTAAAGAAGATAAAAATCGTTGATTTAAAAACTCAAAATTTTGGAATCTATCAATTTCAGTATCACCATTTGTCCAGTACTTATCAATATACTTTTCACTTATATTATTAATTCTTTTATTATCTCTTATAGCTACCAATCCTTTGACAAGCTTAGCAATATTGTGTTCAATATCACACCAATTTTCCCCTAAAGCTATTTGATTTTCATACATAAATCTTAAAAATTGATTTTCTTTTGGTCTATAAAATAGCATCTCTCTATCTAATTTTTTATAAACCTCTTTTTCCTCAATATCAATCTTATGATACTCTTTAAAATAACTAACTTCATTTGACATTTCATATTTAACAAAATCCAAAAAATCTTGATAACTTGTTTTTCTACCCATTGCTAGGTCAAAACCATTTCCTAAGATTAATATATTTTTAGCACCCATTCTTCCTCCTATCCTTTTCTTCTTAATGGTTCTATTTTTTCCTCAATTAAGGTTTTAATCTGCTCTTTGAGTTCTTTTTTATAGGTTAGTTTTGATAGAGAGTCTGCAACTTCATTCTTGTAGTTAGCATAGTCTTGGCTGTCGTTCAACTCTTTTGCACCCAACTGAGTCGTGCGATTAGGGTTATAGTTAGTTACCAGATAGTAGAGTTGGTCATAGCCGACATACCATTTTTTGGCAAAATCTTTGATGATTTGTCTGATAGCTTTATCAATAAGATTATCAAGGATATTAGCCATAGTTTCACCATGATACTTCTCAGGATTAGCTTGAACATTTTCCCATATAGTCCCAATCAACTCGGACAAGGGCTGATTAGTCTTAGCTAGATTGATAATATATGATGTAATATCATCCTTATCTTTTTGACTAATGACTGTGTTTTCCTCTTGAGACTGAATGAGGACACTTTGGATTAGGCTTAGGATATAGGTATAATTTATCTCATCCTTATGTACCGTCATAAGCTCAAACTCCACATCAATTGGCTCTTCATCTTCTGGGTCAGTTTTTCGTGTTTTGAGTTCTGAAATAATATTTTCATAGTTTGCTGTGAGCTTCTCTATCATCTCTCTTGATAAGCCAAATTCACTAAAGATAGCATCTTCATCATAAGCACTATAAACTTGAATTGAGGCAAATAATTTATCAAAACCTTGATAAGCCTTAGCAACTTCTTTGAGTAGCGGGGTGTCTGCAGCTTCTATACTAACTCCCATACTACCATCAGTTGTAAAATAACCCTTTAATTCGGACACTTTTTCTGAAAAGAGTTGTTTTTCTTCTTCAAATTCTGGTGCTAAAACCTCATTTTCACCACCATTAGAATAGAGTTTCAAAGCATTATCGACCTTTTCCTTGAAAAGATGTGGCACTTGAAAGACCGTGATAAGACCATACTGCTTTTGACGGTCAAATATCCGATTTGTCCGACTGAATGCCTGAATGATATCCTGTGGACTCATCGGCTTACGGTCGATAAAGAGCTGGGAAAGACATGGAGCATCAAAGCCCGTCAAGAGCCTATCCACAACAATGATAAGGTCTAGTTGTTCATGACGTTTTTGGTACTGCTCCTTCTTTCGAGCCAGTCGGTCATTAACATCACGATTAAAACTCGTTAATTCTGCCATACCAAAGTGAGTTCCAAACTCTTGATTATAATCATCCAAAGCCTCTTTCATCTTTTCTTGATTAACCGTTGACTCTTCTTCATTTTCAGTGACAGAATAAGTAATCGTCACCTTTGGAAAATCTGGTAGCACTTTTTGAATAGCTTTTGGAATAGTAAAATTAGCAACAGCTCCAGACTTAATTCGTTTAATCAAGTCATAATAAGCTTGTGCTTGAGCAATAGACTTCACCGTTAGAATAGCATCATAGGTTTTACCTACACCATTGTTTATACCAAATCCTGCCTGAGACTTCCTAAAGATATGTTCCAACACTAGTAACATATGCTCTTCATTATCATAAAAGGAGCTTTTTAGCTTAGATTCATCAATATCATCTAATATCGTTTTGATATATTCAACCTGAAAACCTAGAACAGCCTTGTCATGAATAGCATTTGCCACAGTATAATGATGTAAACACTCTCCATATAAAGCATTCGTTGTCTGAGCTAAGTCCCCTTTTTGTTCCCTCTTGTTCTCCGCAAAAATAGGAGTTCCTGTAAAGCCATACCATAAAGAATGTTGAAAGAATGCTTCAATATCCTTTTTCATCTTAGGTGTGACTGCACGATGACACTCATCAACAACAAAAGCTAGCCTTATCTTACGAATCTTTTGTGCTTCGCGTCTGTACTTTCCCTCATCAATTTTACGTAGAAGATTTGCCATCTTTTGAATAGTTGTTACTATAACTGTACGATCATTGCTATAAAGACGGTAAGCAAGCTCCTTGGTGTTCTCAGTCTCATCAATATCAATAACATCATTAGCAGCATAAGACATAAAACTAGACGTTGTCTGTTGGTCGAGGTCTCTTCTATCAACGACAAAAACTGTCTTATCAATTGACGGTATGGTAAGAAGATTTCTAGCCACCTTATATGACGTTAGTGTTTTACCTGATCCTGTGGTATGCCAAATATGACCTGATTGACCTTTTTTACTCGCTTCTTGAACTGCCTCAATCGCATGAATCTGATAAGGACGCATTAAAATAAGCGCTTCTCTCTCATTGTCAAGCACACTATATTGCATAACCATCTGATGAGCTCTTGGAATAGAGAGCACTTCTCTAGCAAAACTTGTCAAATCTACAATAGGAGTATTATTCTCATCGACCCACTTGGTTAGAAAAGTTTCGTTTAACTTATCCTCCCTTGCTGCTGCTATATATTTTGTTTCAGTGATATTAGAAACTACAAACATCTGTAAGCTAGAGAAAATTCCTCTAAACATGCCCTCACGATCATATTTCTTTATCTGACGAAAAGCATCCATAAAAGCATGTTGACGATTTTTAAGCTCAATCTGAATCATCGGTAAACCATTAATGAGTAAGGTCACATCAAATCGTCTATCTCTATCCAGTCTCATCTTTTTATCCCTTTGGACTTGACGAACAACTTCATAAGAGGATTTTCCTCCAGCGATGTTATCACGCCAAATCACAGATAGACGAATAGTCCCTAAGCTAGCATCCTCACGTCTTACTTCAACCTTTGCGATACCGTTTTCACCAACTAACCATTGGGCGGCACTATAATAACTTGTAAAATTAAGTTGATTTTTTATCTGTTGTTTTTCCTGACTGGTTAGTGGGTGACCATCCAGCTCAGGAACATTGTTTTGCTCTAACTTTTCAAAAAAGTTATCCCACAACTTCTGCTCATTATTAATGTCCTTACGAAATGACCACTGACTATCTCCCTGAGTCAATTGCTCAATCAACTGTATCTCAAAAGATTCTTCCGACCTATATTTCATCCATCAAACCCCCAGTATATATTAACTATTATATCACGATATCAAAAAAAGAAGAGAAGCTCATTGGCTTCTCTTCTTGGAGATTTATGAAAAATAAAAGTTTTAGGATAGATATAGTATAACCTGTCCTCCTTAAAACTAACTTAAACTTCTATTTTTACCATTTATAACCTATCCACTAACCTAACTTCCAGTGTTTTTCTGGGTCAAAGGCTTCTCCTACTGGGGTTGTTGAGTCTAGCTCGATAATGCCTCGTTTTTGTGGGGCATTTGGTAGGGCTAATTCTCTTGGGCTACACATCATACCAAAGCTTTCTTCTCCACGTAGAGCACCTGGAAAGATGAGATTGCCTTTTGGCATCATGGCTCCTGGAAGGGCAACAATAGTTTTTAGACCAATAGCAGCATTTGGTGCTCCTGCCACGATTTGAATGACCTTATCTTCACCAACCTTGACTTGACAGATATTTAAGTGGTCGCTATCTGGATGGGCAACCATCTCCACAATTTCACCCACAACAAATTTTGCTTCCTTGTCATTGACCAAGACTTCATCAAAGTTTTCTTGACCTAATAACTGATTAAGAACAGTAACATCCTCATCAGATAGAAAGACCTGACCTTGACCTTCTAGATTGATGTGGTTTGATACATCAAAGATATTCCATGCGACAGTTGTCCCATTTTCAGCTAAAAAAACACGCGCCACATCATCACGACGTTCAACATCAAGCTTGGCACCCTTACTATCTGCTACAACAACCATTAAAACATCGCCAACATGAGCTTTATTATATGTAAAAATCACGCTTCTCTCCTATTTATATTCAGCTAAAAAAGCTGCAATTTCTTCTTTTGATTTACGCAAACGATTAACAAAACGTCCAACTTCAACACCATTTTCAAGCACAATAAAACTTGGAATCCCAAATACATCTAACTTCTGTGCTAAATCCATAAACTTATCACGGTCAATTTTGATGAATGTAAATTCAGGATTTTCTTTCTCAATCTCTGGCATGACAGGATAAATAAAATGACAATCCCCGCACCAATCTGCCGAAAAGTATAAAACGACCTTTCCATCTGATGCCATATGTTCTGCGATTTCTTCGTAAGAATTTGGTAAAATCATGACTTTTCCTCCTTATATTCAATCTGTCCATCACGATAACAAAAATGATAAATCTTACCGTCTGACATAACCACTCCACCAGTTAATACCTGCGCATTGGAAGATTCTTGATTAATATAAACCACATCAATATTCCCCATCTCTGAGAAAAATTCACGTATCCTAGCTAATCCATCTGCTTGAAAGGTATCAAATCTATGTTGAGCTCTCTTCGCATTTTTGATAGCGTAAGCTACTGATATTCCTAAAATGGCTAACGTAGCCACTTGAAATTTATTTATCTTCATACCCAATATTTTATCATATAATCTTAGTTTTAGAAACGATAGACTACCCATCAAATCTAACTTTATAAAAGTTTTCAACCCGTATATAAGACCACTCTATGACTCTATATACGACTACAATTTCTAAACAAAGAAAATAGTAAAAAATTGGGAAATCCTAAGTTATAAACTTTAGACATCTCTGGAAGCTATATACCTAATATCAAATTCCTTTTCTCTATAGCTAAAATAGTTATTTACCATCTCCATATTGTTCAAGATATAAGTATAGCACTAAATAAAACTAGAATTCAAATCATGAAATAGTTTCCTAAGAAGTCCACTAAATATCGTGCCCTTAAGTATTATTTAAAACTCATTCAAAAGGAGAACAGAAAACTATCTTTAAACACCTTTTATTCTAGGACTTTCAGAGAAACACTCATATCTAGAGAATGTCTGAATAGGATTTTCAATCTGGTTTCTGAATTAAAAGTTTACTACGACCTCTACCAACTCTTACTTTTTCACTTGCAAGAGAAGAATGTTAAGTTGAATCGGTTACACTAAACTAGACAGAATTGATAAAGTGTTCTACACTAAAGAAAACAGGAGAACAGATATGTCTAGAAAAATGATCGATTTCAAGTCACAAAACCAGATGTTAAGCGAATTTGTCTAGTGGCTAACTTGCAAATTAAAGTTGCTAAAACAATCTGATTAATCTTCAAGTTGTTTTTATTTTTAAGGTAAATTGTAAAATGAAGTTAGCTACCTTAAGGGCATAAAAAAACATCATGACATATTAGACTTGTAGTTGCGAAAAAATAAAGTCGAAAGGATTCATGATGCAAGATTATTATACCTCAAAAGGCAAGCATTTAACAGAACTAGAACGTCAACTTATTGAACGTTGGCATAATAAAGAAAAACTCAGTAACCGAGAAATCGCTTATCGTCTAGGTAGAGCGCCTCAAACGATTCACAACGAGATACAAAGAGGAGCCGTTCAACTTAAGTATAAGATAAAGTATTCAGCGAAAATTGCCCAAGACAGATACAAGACCTTAAGGACAAACTCCAAACGTTCCACAAAGTTGACCGCTCAATTGGATGAACAAATCTCTAAAGCTGTGAAAAATAAAATCTCTCTTGAAGTCATTCACCAAGAAATCAAGTCTGAGATGTGTTTACGTACGCTCTATAATTGGATAGCTATGGATATTCTTTCTGTCGCCTACCATGACCTGCTCTACCCTCAGTATCGAAAACCTAAAAAACAGCGTATGACACAACCTCAACACATATTAGGTCTCTCTATAGAGCAACGTCCTCAAAGCTGGATTTATGTCAATATTTTGGACATATTTTGGGAGAAAAATTTACAAGTCTTCATTATTTTGTAAGTGAACTCTTTTTTCATACAGATAAAGTTAGTTTTGTCAGTATGAAGAAAGAGTTT
>JAUMZW010000015.1 GCA_030527925.1 Streptococcus sp. | reverse complement strand
AGCATCTGATTTGTAATCAGAGGGTCGCGTGTTCAAGTCATGTAGCCGGCATATATGGTCCGTTGGTCAAGGGGTTAAGACACCGCCTTTTCACGGCGGTAACACGGGTTCGAATCCCGTACGGACTATATTGACTCTTCTATTTTTAGAAGAGTTTTTTTGCATTATATTTTAGATTTTATTATAAATACCCTTACTTTAGTAAGGGTATTTATAAAGGTTTTTTATTTGGTGTTCCAGCTTTTCTTGGATATTTATTCGGTGTTTCTTTCTTCTTTTCTATAATTGTAATATTTCGTTTATCTCCATTTGGTAAATGATAGTCTTTAGTGAGTTTTATTTGTGAAAATAATACTTTCAATGCATTTTGCGATTCTGAAATTTCTTCTTCTGCTGCAGAGGCTTTTAAAGCAACTAATTTACCATTTAGTTTTAAGAAAGGAATAGTTATTTCAAGTAATACTTGAAGTCTTGCCACTGCTCTTGCTGTAACAATATCATATTGAGATCTAAATTTTTTATCTTTTCCATAATCTTCTGCTCTTCCATGAAAAAAATATACATTATTTAAGGATAATTTTTCTGATAGATTATTTAAAAAGGTTATTCTTTTATTCAATGAATCTATTATTGTTATTTCTATTTTAGGAAATATAATTTTCATTGGGATACTTGGAAAGCCGGCTCCTGCTCCTATATCTAAAACCTTAATGTTAGTATCTTGAATTTCCCCTTCTAATATAGGGGATATTGAATCATAGAAATGTTTAAGATAGACTTCTTGTTTATCTGTTATAGCTGTAAGATTTATTTTTTCATTCCACGTAATTAGTTCCTCAAAATAAATCTCAAATTGTTTCTTTTGTTTTGTATTAAGTTCAATATTATATTTTTTTAAATTTGTGTAAAATTCTTCTGGTGTCATAAGCTTCCTTTTTATTTTATTACTAATATTTTATCATAAAGATGCTTAGAATGATATTTACTTTATTTAGGTTAAAAAAATTGTTATAATGATTTGTGTAAAGGAGAATAATTATGAGTATTTTTATAATTTTAGCTATTATTATTGTAATTGTTTTATGGGTCATTACTGCCTATAATTCATTAGTTAGAAGCCGTATGCAAACTAAAGAGTCTTGGAGTCAAATTGATGTCCAATTGAAACGACGTAATGACTTACTGCCCAATCTAATTGAAACTGTTAAAGGCTATTCGAGTTATGAAGGTAAGACTCTTGAAAAAATAGCCGAACTACGTGCTCAGGTTGCCAAAGCTCAGACTCCAGTTGATGCGATGAAAGCAAGTGATGCATTGACAAAGCAGGTATCAGGTATCTTTGCAGTTGCAGAAAATTATCCTGATTTAAAGGCAAATTCAAGTTTTGTGAAGTTACAAGAAGAGCTTAGTAATACTGAAAATAAAATTTCTTATTCACGTCAACTCTTTAATTCAACTACCTCAAATTATAATATAAAATTAGAAACGTTTCCTAGTAATATTATTGGAAAATTGTTTGGGTTTAAACCAAGCCAATTTCTTGAAACTCCTGAGGAAGAAAAATCTGTTCCTAAAGTTGAATTTAATTTTTAAAAACTTTAAAAAAAGAGTATCTTTATGTTATTTGAACAAATTTCTAGAAATAAACGTCGGACAATTTTATTATTGATTGTATTTTTCTTTTTATTATCTTTAATTGGTGCGGCAAGTGGTTATTTAATTATTGGTAGTATACAACTTGGTATAGTTTTATCTTTGATCATTGGTTTTATTTATGCTGTTAGTATGATTTTTCAATCAACCAATGTTGTTATGTCTATGAATAATGCAATTGAAATTACAGAGAATCAAGCTCCAGAGTATTATCATATTGTTGAAGATATGGCTATGGTTGCTCAGCTACCCATGCCTAGAGTTTTTATTGTTGAGGATAGTTCCATGAATGCTTTTGCAACAGGTTCTAGTCCTGATAATGCAGCTGTTGCTGCTACAACTGGTATTTTAAAAGCTATGAATCGTGAAGAACTAGAAGCCGTTATCGGACATGAAATTAGTCATATTAGGAATTATGATATTAGAATTTCAACGATAGCTGTTGCTCTTTCTAGCGCTATTGCTATGATCTCTAGTTTTGGAACACGTATGATGTGGTACGGAGGAAATAATCGTAGACGTGATAGTCGAGATGATAATAGTTTTAGTGTTCTAGTTCTTGTATTTTCACTTATTTCTATTATTCTAGCGCCTCTTGTTGCTACGTTGATTCAATTAGCAATTTCAAGAGAGAGAGAGTACCTAGCTGATGCTAGTTCTGTTGAACTTACACGGAATCCTTTAGGTATGATTCATGCTTTAGAAAAGTTACAAACATCGCATCCTATGGAACATCCTATTGACGAGGCTAGTGCAGCGTTATATATTAGTAATCCACTTAAAAGTAATGGTTTCAAGTCTTTATTTAGTACACATCCAGCTCTTGAGGATAGGATAGCACGTTTGAAACAAATGTAAACTAAAACTTTAACATTTTTAAATGTTAAAGTTTTAGTTTTTTTAGATATTAGTAATATTTGACAGACAATTGTGTTGAAACTTGTTATAATAAAATTTAATAAAAGGAGTTAAATTAATGTATTTGAATGAAATTCGAAAAAGTGAAGAAGGCTTAATTTTTGATAAGATACTTGATGTTAAGGAAGATTTATTAAAAAGAAGTGCTGAAATTTTGGATATAGATGCTGTACATATTGTTGGTCAAGCCAGTTTTGATGATGGATTATACCTTTTGGACTATAGATTATCTTATTTAATAACGCTACCTTCTAGCAGGTCAATGAAACCAGTCTTGTTAGAATTATCAGATGATGTATCAGAGGTTTTTGTATCAGAGGAAGACTATGAATCTAAAAAGGATATGGTAGACGATGCGTTAGCATTAATTGTTAAGGGTGATAAACTAAACTTAGAAGAGAGTGTAATTGATAATATTTTACTCTCAATTCCTTTAAGAGTTTTATCACCTGATGAAGAAAATGGAGATATTCTACCCTCAGGAAATGACTGGTCTGTATTGACGGAGGAACAATATCAAGCTATACAGCAAGAAAAACAAAAAGAAAGTAATCCTTTTTCAGCTTTAGATGGGTTATTTTAAAAAAGATAGTTAAATATTATTTTAGACTGTAGGGAAATGAAGATAATGATACTTTTACTCCAGAAAGTGAATCTGAGGTTGAGAAAGTTGATAGTGACATTGATGAGCCTATCCAAGATGAAAGAAACTTTTATGGAGGAGAAGAGATTGATAATAGTGTAAAAGAAGAAGATAACTTGGAGGATACTATTGAGCAATCAACAACAGATACTACGGTGATTAATTATGATAATTCAGGATTACAACCTCAAGTAGCGGCTTATAAAGAAGAAGTTGCAAATCTTTTTGGAATAACAGAGTTTAGTGGCTATAGAGAAGGTGATACTCAGGATCATGGAAAAGGTTTAGCAATTGATTTTATGGTTCCTGTAAGTTCTACCTTAGGTGATCAGGTTACAGAATACGCAACGTCTAATATGACTAATAAGGGTATTTCGTATGTAATATGGAAACAACGTTTTTACTCACCTTATCCAAGTATCTATGGACCAGCTTATACTTGGAATCCTATGCCTGACAGAGGTAGTGTGACGGAAAATCATTACGACCATGTTCATGTCTCGTTTAACGGTTAATAGCTTGTAACGTTTTATGAATAAAACAGAGTCTAATCTTAAGAGGTTAGACTTTTTTGAAATAAGATGAAAGCGTTTACTAATTTTTGATAAAATGCTATACTATATATGTAAATATATTTATATATTTAAAAGAGGGGATTTAAATGAAAGCGGTAGTTGCTAATCAGGACAGCACGGGGTTGAAGTAGTAGATAAAATATTACGTCCGTTAAAAACAGGAGAAGCCCTTGTTGAAGTTGAATACTGTGGGGGGATGTCATACAGATTTACACGTTGCTCATGGGGATTTTGGACAAGTTCCAGGTCGTGTTTTAGGTCATGAAGGAATTAGTATTATTAAAGAAATTTCTTCAGATGTTACACATTTAAAAGTGGGTGATAGGGTTAGTATTGCTTGGTTTTTTGAAGGCTGTGGAACATGTGAATATTGTACTACTGGTCGTGAAACGTTATGTCGAAATGTAAAAAACGCGAGGTATTCTGTTGATGGAGAAATGGCTCAAGAGTGTATTGTAACAGCAGATTATGCTGTGAAAGTACCAGAAAGTCTTGACCCTGCCCAAGCATCATCTATTACTTGTGCAGGAGTTACAACATATAAAGCGATAAAGGAAGCTAAAGTTAAACCAGGAGAATGGATTGTTATCTATGGTGCTGGAGGATTAGGAAATTTGGCAGTGCAATATGCAAAAAAGGTATTTAATGCTCATGTTGTTGCTGTAGATATTAATAATGATAAGTTAGAGCTTGCAAAGAAAGTTGGTGCTGATATTGTTATTAATGGTAGAGAAGTAGATGACGTACCAGGTTTAATCCAAGAAAAAACAGGTGGAGCTCATTCAGCTGTAGTTACAGCAGTTTCAAAAGTTGCTTTTAATCAAGCTGTAGACAGTGTTCGTGCAGGAGCAAGAGTTGTTGCAGTTGGATTACCATCTGAAATGATAGATCTTAGCATTGTTAGAAGAGTTTTAGATGGAATTCAGGTGATAGGTTCATTAGTTGGAACACGTAAAGATTTGGAAGAGGCTTTCCAATTTGGTGTAGAAGGATTAGTGGTTCCTGTTGTTCAAACTCATCCAATTTCTGATGCTCAAAAGGTATTTGATGAAATAGAAAAAGGTGAAATCACTGGTCGTATGGTATTAGAATTTTAAAAATAGAAATAAATAAAGGAGAATATTATGTCAATTATTGGAAAAGAAATCGTAGAATTTAAAGCAGAAGCTTATCATAATGGAAAATTTATTGAGGTATCAAGTGAAGATTTTAAAGGTCATTGGAGTATTGTATGTTTTTATCCAGCTGACTTTTCATTTGTTTGTCCAACTGAATTAGAAGATTTACAAGAGTATTATCATGAATTAAAAGATTTAGGGGTTGAAGTGTATTCAGTATCAACAGATACACACTACACACATAAAGCATGGCATGATGACTCAGAAGCAATCAATAAACTTGAATATATTATGATTGGTGATCCATCGCACGTTATTTCAAAAGGTTTTGGAGTGTTATCAGAAGATGGATTATCTCAACGTGGAACATTTATTCTCGATCCAGACGGTGTGATTCAAACAATGGAGATAAATTCGGATGGTATTGGTCGTGATGCATCTGGTTTGGTCGATAAAATTCGTGCAGGTCAATATGTTCGTGCACATCCAGGAGAAGTTTGTCCAGCTAAATGGAAAGAAGGAGCAGAAACAATTACACCAAGTCTTGATTTAGTAGGTAAAATTTAGGAGGATAAGATGGCATTAGATAAGAATATTAGAGAGCAACTTGTCCAATATCTTGAATTATTAGAGTCAGATCTTGTATTTCATGTTAGTTTAGGAGAAGGCGAAAATTCTGAAAAAGTTTCTGAATTCTTAGAAGAGATTGTTTCATTATCTCCTAGATTAAGTATAGTTGAAGAAAACAATGAGAGGAAACCTAGTTTTTCTATTAGTAAACCAGGTGAAGAGGGACGCGTTAGATTTGCTGGACTGCCTTTAGGTCATGAATTTACCTCACTTGTTTTAGCAATTTTGCAAGTTTCAGGACGTGCTCCCAAAGTTGATGATGATGTAATACGTAAGATTCAAGCTGTTAAAGAGACTTATCATTTTGAAACTTACGTTAGTTTAACTTGTCATAATTGTCCTGATGTTGTTCAAGCTTTAAATATTATGTCAATTTTAAATCCTAACATTAGCCATACAATGATTGAGGGTGGCATGTTTAAAGAAGAGATTGATGATCGTAAAATCATGGCTGTTCCTACCGTATTTTTAAATGGTGATGAGATAGCTAGTGGTAGAATGAGTATCGAACAACTATTAGAATTTGTTGCTGCATCTGATGTAGATGAATACAATGCAAAAGAAACTTACGATGTTTTAGTTATTGGTGGTGGACCAGCAGGTAACAGTGCTGCAATATATGCATCACGTAAGGGTATCAGAGCTGGTATGGTTGTTGAAACTTATGGTGGACAAGTAATGGAAACTGTAGGTATTGAAAATATGATTGGAACATCTTACACTGAAGGTCCTAAATTGATGGCAAGTGTTGAGGAACATGCAAAACACTATCCGATTGATATTATGAAAGGTCAACGTGTTGTTAAGGTAGAAAAAAAGGATCTTGTTGAAGTGACTTTGAAAAATGGTGCTATGCTTAAAGCAAAAGCAATTGTTTTAGCTTTAGGTGCTAAGTGGCGTAATATCAATGTTCCGGGTGAGGAAGAATTCCGCAAAAAAGGTGTGACTTATTGTCCACATTGTGATGGTCCATTATTTGAAGGAGAAAATGTCGCAGTTGTTGGTGGTGGTAATTCAGGGATTGAAGCTGCGATTGATTTATCTGGTTTGGCTAAACATGTTACTGTTTTTGAATTTTTACCTCAATTAAAAGCAGATAGAGTTTTACAAGATAGAGCAAATAGTATTTCAAATATTACTATACATACAAATGTTGCAGTTCAAGAAATAAAAGGTGATTCACAGGTCGAACAAATCCGTTATATGAATCGTGAAACAAATGAAAGTTTCGAAACAGATGTTAAAGGTGTTTTTGTTCAAATTGGTTTAGTACCAAGTACAGATTGGCTAAAAGAGAGTGGAGTTGAACTTAATGATAGAGGTGAAATTAAGGTTGATTCTCACGGTGCAACTAATATTCCTGGGATATATGCGGCTGGAGATTGCACAGATAGTGCTTATAAACAAATTATTATTTCGATGGGATCGGGAGCTACTGCAGCTCTAGGTGCATTTGATTATCTCATTAGGTTATAAAAAAGGGGACAACTTGTCCTCTTTTTTATTAAATAAGAATATGTTTGCTATTATTTGGAAAACTATACATAAGATTACAAGTTTATATTTTGTTTTATTCTCATTCTTTTGTTATGAGTAAGATTATGGTAAAATAAAGTATTAAAGTGTGTTAGAATCGGGGTGTTTGTATGCGTTGTCCAAAGTGTGGAAACAATAAATCAAGTGTAATTGACAGTCGTCAAACTGAAGACGGAAATACAATTCGTAGACGTCGTGAATGTGAAGAGTGTCATGCTCGATTTACAACATTTGAACGCTTAGAAGAAGTTCCACTTTTGGTTGTAAAAAAAGATAAGACCAGGGAACAATTTTCTCGAGATAAAATTTTGAATGGGATTATCCAGAGTGCTCAAAAACGTCCAGTTACTAGTGATGATATTGAAGCAGTAATATCAAAAATTGAACAAGCAATTCGTAGAGAGTATGATGATGAGGTTGATTCTGTAGTTATAGGTAATATGGTTATGGATGAATTGGCGGAATTAGATGAAATTACCTATGTTCGTTTTGCCAGTGTATATAAGTCATTTAAGGATGTTGATGAGATTGAAGAATTGCTACAGCAAATTACAAAACGTGTACGTAATAAGAAAAGTGGTATAACAAGTGAATCCAATTGATGAATTTTACTTTTTAAAAAATAATGTTGTTTCATCGAACTCAAGTAACTTATCCCAGCTTTATCTACCTATTATTGGTCTAGAAGCCTGTGCATTATATAACTACTTACTTGCTTTTTTTGATAATGGTGTACAAGGTCATAAATTTAGTGAGATTTTAAATCATACACAGTTTAGCATGCCAGAACTTAAACAGAGCTTAGATATTTTATCTGCTATGCAACTAATAGAGTTTTATAGTATTTCAAAAGGTTATTTGATTAAATTATTACCAACTTGTAGTCGAGAGCAGTTTTTGGGGATACCTGTTTTTAAGACATTACTGGAGCAAAAAATAGGCCAAGTAGCTGTTAGTGAGTTAATTAGTTACGTTCCTAAAAATGCTCAAAACCTATCTAAAAAATTATCTGATATTTTTTCCGAGGTGGGTGATATAAAGGTTTCTACTGCTAATGATCAATTATTTGATTTGGAACATTTTAAACTTTTGATGTCAAAAAATGGCTTGTGCTTTAATCATGAGCAAGATGATGCTATGGCAGTGACATATTTTGCTGAGAAATATGATTTAAATTGGTTTGCTACTTTTAAAATTGCTCAAGAAACAGCTGTTGATGGTAAAATTTCAATAGAACGCATGAATGCTTTGAGAGAGAGTCAAGCATTAGTGGGTCCTGATGATTTTACTCCAAAGGAGCAGATTATCATTCGCGAAGCTAAACAAAATACTGCTTTAGATTTCTTAATTAAAATTAAGAAAAGTAAAAAAGCTGTTGTAACGAGGAATGAAGAAAATATCCTTAAAAAAATTGCAGAAATGGGATTTTTAGATGAAGTTATCAATATAATGACTCTATATACCTTAAATAAGACAGATTCTGCTAATCTTAATCAGTCCTATATTATTAAAATTGCCAATGATTTTTCATACCGCAATATTGTTACTGCAGAATTAGCGATGAAACAAATGCGTACGAATAAACCTGTTACAACAAAGAAAAAACAGCGTTCTAACGTTCCATCCTGGTCAGAAAAAGAGTATAAAAAGACAGCAACTCCAGAAGAAAAAGCAAAATTAGAGGCTTTAAAGAAAAGTCTGTTAGAGGATTAGGAGGCCGAAATGAAAAAGATAAGTGAAGCTATCAAACCGTTATCTCATCATGCTAGTTTTGAAAGTTTAAAAGAAAAAATATTAAGTGACCCAGAAGTGCAAGAGTTTGTATTAAAAAATCAACTTTCTACTTCAGAGGTCTCAAAAAGTTTACCCAAGTTTAATCAGTTTATTAGTGAGAGAGATAAGTTTTTAGCTCAGGATATTAACTACCTAACAAAGGGTTATCAACCGATTCTAAAAATGAATGAGGGATATGCAGATGTTTTTTACTTGGAAACTAAGGCTTTAGTAGAAGCTAGAAAACAGCAAGAAATTAGAAATCGAGTGTCTTTAATAGGTTTACCTAATGATTTAAAATCGATTAAGTCTTCGGACATTGATTTAGAAGATTCAAATCGTATTCAACTTTTTGAAGAGATAAATGCTTATATTAAAGATTTTGAACGCAAAAAGTCAAAAGGTTTATATGTTTTTGGAAATTTTGGAGTTGGTAAGAGTTATTTAATGGGATATTTAGCAAACCGTTTGTCAGATAGGTATCAGAAGCAAACGCTAATCTTACATTTCCCAACATTTGCACTTGATATTAAGGATGCCATTCAATCAAATACAGTAAAAGAAGAAGTTGATAAAATAAAAAAATCTGAGATTTTAATATTTGATGATATTGGAGCTGAGCAGTCCAATGCTTGGATAAGAGATGATATTTTACAAGTTATTTTACAGTATCGCATGCAAGAGCAATTATTAACTTTTTTTACTTCAAATTTTGATTTAGAAGGTTTAGAAAAACATTTTTCTAACACAAAATCAGGCGATGAAGTTTGGCAAGCAAAGCGCGTGATGGAACGTATTACCTATTTAGCAAAGAGTTTACATTTAGAAGGTAGTAATCGTAGACATCATTAGAAAAGGAGAAAAGATGAGTTTACCGACAGTTGCTATAGTTGGTCGTCCCAATGTTGGGAAATCGACTTTATTTAACCGTATAGCTGGAGAGAGAATTTCAATTGTTGAAGATGTTGAAGGTGTAACACGAGATAGGATTTACACAACAGCAGAATGGTTAAATCGACAATTTTCAATTATTGATACTGGTGGTATTGATGATGTTGATGCTCCATTTATGGAACAGATCAAACATCAAGCAGACATTGCAATGACAGAAGCAGATGTTATTGTCTTTGTGGTATCTGGTAAAGAAGGTGTAACGGATGCAGATGAATATGTTGCTAAAATCCTTTATCGTACTCATAAACCAGTTATTTTAGTAGTTAATAAGGTTGACAATCCAGAAATGCGTAATGATATTTATGATTTTTATGCATTGGGATTAGGCGATCCTTACCCAGTATCATCAGTTCATGGAATTGGTACTGGAGATGTTCTAGATAGTATAGTTGAAAATTTACCGGTTGAAGCCGAGGAAGAAAATCCAGATATTATTAAATTTAGTCTAATTGGTCGCCCAAATGTAGGGAAATCAAGTTTAATCAATGCCATTTTAGGTGAGGATAGAGTTATTGCAAGCCCAATTGCGGGAACAACTCGTGATGCTATTGATACAAATTTTACAGATAGTACAGGTCAAGAGTATACGATGATAGATACTGCCGGAATGCGTAAATCTGGAAAGGTATATGAAAATACAGAAAAATATTCTGTTATGAGGTCTATGAGAGCAATTGATCGTTCGGATGTTGTCTTGATGGTCATTAATGCAGAAGAAGGTATTAGAGAATACGATAAACGGATTGCTGGTTTTGCTCATGAAGCTGGTAAAGGAATGATAATTGTAGTTAATAAGTGGGATACAATTGAAAAAGATAATCACACTGTTACACAATGGGAAGCAGATATTAGAGATAATTTCCAATACATTTCCTATGCCCCGATTATTTTCGTATCAGCAGCGACAAAACAACGTCTTCATAAATTGCCTGAAATGATTAAGTCAATTAGTGAGAGTCAAAATAAACGTATTCCATCTGCTGTTTTAAATGATGTCATTATGGATGCCATTGCAATTAATCCAACACCGACAGATAAAGGAAAACGTTTAAAGATTTTTTATGCAACTCAGGTTTCCGTTAAACCTCCGACATTTGTTATCTTTGTAAATGAAGAAGAATTAATGCATTTTTCATACCTTCGATTCTTAGAGAATCAAATTCGTGCCGCCTTTGTTTTTGAAGGAACACCGATTAACCTAATTGCTAGAAAACGGAAGTGATTATGAATCTTTAAAATAAACCTTAGTTCGTTTAGGGTTTATTTTTTATATCTTCTTAATTATTTTTGTTATAATTAAGAAATAATATGGAGGCGAAAAACTATGAGTAGGATGATTCCAGGACATGTCCGTAATCAAGGAATTGAAATATATGAAAACGGTTTTGTTAAAATTTTAGAACTCCAAAATAATATTTTGAAAGCTATTGTGGAAGACTATCATATTGATTATTCAAAGGAAGATTATCTAATCAATTGTGAGTGTTCATTCTTTTTACAAAAAAAATACTGTCAGCATCTAGCAGCTCTTGAAGCTTACCTAAAAAACGAATCTGATGGACAAGAACTTGAGAAGGAAATGATGGGTCAAAAACAAGAAGCGGTAGCTGTCAAAGAAGAAACCACTTTTGGGCACCTTTTTTTAAGTGATTTAGAAGCTAGTGATGATTATTCAATTTTGTATCGCTTATGTGTGGAAGGTGAACCAAGTTTTTATTCTTCAGATATTTGGTGGACGATAAAATTAAATCGAATATCAGATGAAAAAAGTTATGTTGTTAGAGATATTAAATCATTTCTACAGACAGTGAGAAAATCAGGCTATTATCAGATAGGCAAGAGCTACTTTGAACAACTCAACTTTGAAAAATTTGACTTACCTAGTCAAGAGTTTATTCAATTTTTATGGAAGATTATACCTTCTCAAGATTATTCAGAGTTAGAGTATATCTTACCAAGTCGTGCTAGGTATTTAAATTTTCCGACAGGCTTTTTTGAAGAGGGGATAAGTCTTGCACAAAGTTTATATTATTTTTCTTGTCAAATAGCACAACACTACTATAAACATTTTTCGTTTTGTCAGTTATCGGGTAATGATGATTTGTTTTCATTTAAAGTTTTTTTGCATAGGCATTTTATAGAACTATTGATCGAAGAAAAAAATTTTAAGTTATTTAGCAATGCTCAATTTCTATTTTTAAAAGGAACTTTTTATGAGTTGAGTTTAAGGCAATTACAAATTTTTCAAGCTATTAGGAACGTGCCGCTTGATTCGAATTTGATAAAGCGAATTAGTTTTGACATTTCTGAACAGGCAAAATTGGCTTCAGCTTTGTTAGACTTCAAGTTATTGGGAAATGTAAGTGCTCCGAAAGTGTTTGATATTCAGGATTTTAAAGTTTTATTTGTTTTTGATTATGTAGATGATATGATTACCTTAAACATGTCTTTTAAATATGAGGATAGGATAGTTTCATCATTTAAAGAATATTCAGAGCTACCTTTTGCTAGTCATTTTAGACATGAAAGGCAAATTTTTACAGCACTTATAACTCATGGTTTTACAGAAGATTTCAAATCAGCTATACCAATAAGCACACCTTCAGATATATATCATTTTTTTACAGATACTCTACTAACATTTCGACGTTTAGGTGAAGTATTGTTATCCGATGAATTAGAGGATTTGTTTATTTATGATGATACGAGAGTAAAGATTTCTGGACAGGGTAGTTTACTAGATATTTCTTTTGACTTTTCAAATATAAATAATAGTGATATTAGTAAAGCCATGGAAGGGCTTTTAAAAGGGCAAGATTATATTATAACAACGGGTGGTAAAGTTCTAGTTTTTGATGATGAAATTAAACAAATTAGTCAGACATTAAAAAATTTACGAATTCATTTTTCTGAGTCCGGATATGGGAAGCTAGATAAGTTGTCTGCTCTTAGGATAACGGAAACTTTTAGTGATAGTAATAGGATTACGTTGTCTGAGGAATTTAAACAACTAGCTTACGACTTAGCACATCCAGAAAGTTTTAAGATTGATCTACCAGTTGTTCATGCAAAATTAAGAGATTATCAAAAATCAGGCATAAGATGGTTTTCTATGTTAGATTCTTATGGTTTTGGTGGCGTCTTGGCTGATGATATGGGACTTGGTAAAACTCTACAGACTATTTCTTTTCTACTAGATAAGGTAAAAAAAGGCGCTAAGGTCTTAATCTTGGCTCCGTCTAGTCTAATCTATAACTGGAGAGATGAATTTAAAAAATTTGCACCTGAAGTTGAAGTTGCTGTAATCTATGGATTGAAAGGGAATAGAGATGCTTTAATTGCTGAATCACCATCGGTTATGGTAACTAGTTATGCATCTTTTAGACAAGATAGTGAAGTGTACAGTGCTTATCAATTTGATTATTTAATATTAGATGAGGCACAGGTTATAAAAAATAGTCAAACAAAGATTGCACAAGAACTGCGTCATTTTAAAGTAAAGAACTGTTTTGCACTTTCAGGAACGCCAATTGAAAACAAATTACTAGAAATCTGGTCTATTTTTCAAATTGTTTTACCAGGATTATTACCTGGAAAAAAAGATTTTTTGAAGCTTGATAGTAAGAAGGTCGCTCAGTTTATAAAACCTTTTGTTTTAAGACGTAAGAAGGAAGATGTATTACCAGAATTACCAGATTTAATTGAGATTACATACCCTAATGAATTAACAGAGCCTCAAAAATCGCTGTATTTGGCACAACTCCAACAGATTCAAAATCAAGTTATAGGTGTTTCTAATGAAACCTTTAATCGAAGGAAGATTGAAATATTATCTGGAATTACACGATTGCGTCAGATTTGTGATACACCTAGTCTTTTTATGGATTATCAAGATGATAGTGGTAAAGTTGAAAGTTTAAGACAATTACTGCTTCAAATTAAGGAAAATGGACATAGAGTCCTAGTATTTTCACAATTTAGAGGGATGTTAGACATAGCAGAACAGGTA
This sequence comes from Streptococcus sp., assembly GCA_030527925.1. Classification (GTDB taxonomy): domain Bacteria; phylum Bacillota; class Bacilli; order Lactobacillales; family Streptococcaceae; genus Streptococcus. Next base: position 25,210 of record JAUMZW010000015.1, on the reverse strand, counting down.
ATGATTGACCTTGATATGACATCTTATAAGATAACTGGTTCAACTTTGGCAAATGATAGACAAGAAATGACCCAAGCTTTTAATAAGGGTGCAAAAGATGCTTTTTTAATCTCGTTAAAAGCTGGAGGAGTTGGTCTAAATCTACCTGGAGCAGATACGGTTATTTTAATTGATCTATGGTGGAATCCTGCTGTTGAGATGCAAGCAATCAGTAGAGCTCATCGAATTGGACAAAAGTCAAACGTAGAGGTTTATCGATTAATTACAAGAGGGACAATAGAGGAAAAGATACTAGCTTTACAAGAAAGTAAAAAACACCTTGTATCGTCAGTGTTAGATGGTGTTGAATCGAAATCTAGTATGACATTAGAAGAAATTAAAGAGATTTTAGGTCTATCAGAGGTATGATTTTGATTAAAACTAAGTTTTGATTAAAGTCATAATTTAGGTTATAATAAAAAGTTGTAGAAAGGATGTGAGTTCATGACAAATTTTAGAAATCAATTTCCTCTTGTTCAGGACAATGAGTCGGTGGTTGAACCTGTGAAATTAATGGAACTTTATGAAGAAGAAGACTTAATAACTAATATTCATGGCTCATATCATGAGAAAAATTACTCAGATGTAGTAGAAGAGATAACTCTGGATAGGGGTGACCAATTCTATGGCAAGAGTAGTTTTTCTCAAAAAGAGGCAATCAAAGACGCTGGTAAGTCTTATGCTGAGTTGGCAAGAGAAGCTGCAAGAGATGATGTCAAACGAAAAAAACAGGCTTATTTTGATATGGATAAAAAGATTCCGTCAAAACCTGTGTTTAAAAAACAGTTAGAAGCTTCATTACCTAAAAAGTCGGCCTCAAAATCATTTGGAGACTTAAAAGTTTTAGCAGATAAATTAAAACAAGAAAATTATATTATAGCTGAATTGCCTAGAACTTATACAGAACCTAAAAATGAGCCTGTTAAAAAAGGGCAAAAGAATTCATATGATTTTTTGAAAAAAAGTCAAATCTACAATCCAAGAGAAAAACAAATCAGAGCAGGTCATACGGTTGCCCAAGAGTTTAACCTAACACGCCTTGATTAAACCAAAGGAGTATTATTCGTGAAAAAATTTTATTTTATAGGAATTAAGGGCTCAGGTATGAGTGCATTGGCCTTGATGTTGCATCAAATGGGACATGAGGTTAAAGGAAGTGATGTTGAGAAGTATTATTTTACTCAATATGGCTTAGAGCAAGCAGGTATTGAAATTTTAAAGTTTTCAGCTGACAATATTAAAGACGATGTTGAAATAATTGCTGGAAATGCCTTTAAAGAAGATAATGTAGAAATTGCAACTGTTCTTAAAAAAGGGATGTCATTTAAAAGCTACCATGAATTTTTAGGTGAGTTTATGGAGCAATTTGTAAGCTTGGGGGTTGCCGGTGCTCATGGTAAGACATCAACTACAGGTTTGTTATCTCATGTGTTATCAAATATTACAGATACTTCTTATCTAATAGGAGATGGTACTGGTAGAGGTTCTGAGAACGCCAAGTATTTCGTATTTGAGTCTGATGAGTATGAACGTCATTTTAAACCCTATTATCCAGCATATTCTATTATTACTAATATTGATTTTGATCATCCTGACTATTTTGAAAGTATTGATGATGTTTTCAATGCATTTCAAGATTATGCAAATCAAGTTCAATCAGGTTTGTTCTTATATGGTGAGGATGAGTATTTAAGACGTATTAAAACGCAAACACCAGTTTACTATTATGGCTTTGAAGATAATAATGACTTTATTGCTTACGATATTTCAAGAACAACAAATGGTTCTGATTTTAGTGTCAAATATCATGGGGAAAACATTGGACGCTTCCATGTTCCTGCCTTTGGTAAACATAATATTATGAATGCAACTGCTGTTATTGCTAACTTATATATTGTTGGTATTGATATGACATTAGTTTCAGAACATCTTAAAACTTTTTCAGGGGTTAAGAGACGTTTTACAGAAAAAATTGTTAATGATACGATCATTATAGATGACTTTGCTCATCATCCTAAGGAAATAACAGCAACACTAGACGCTGCGCGTCAAAAATATCCATCAAAAGATATTATTGCTGTTTTCCAACCACATACGTTTACACGTACAATTGCTTTGATGGAAGATTTTGCATTAGCTTTAAATGAAGCAGACCAAGTCTATCTTGCTGAAATTTATGGTTCTGCGCGTGAAAAGGATACTGGTGAAGTTAAAGTTGAAGATTTAGCATATAAAATTAAAAAACCTGCCAAAGTTATTACAGTTGAAAATGTTTCTCCTTTGTTGAATCATGATAATGCTGTTTATATCTTTATGGGAGCAGGTGATATTCAAGTTTATGAACGATCATTTGAAGAAATTTTATCTACGTCAACTAAAAATACACAATAAAAACCTGTCTTTTGACGGGTTTTAACCTGTTAGTGAGAATGTAATTATGAACATTAGAAATGCTAAATTATCAGATTTAGAAGCTATCTATAATCTTGAATGTCTCAATTTTCAACCAGATGAAATTATCCCCTATTCGGTGATTCAAGACTATTTATCTAAAACGCCTGATTCAGTTGTTGTAATTGAAGATAATGAGTCTTTGGTAGCTTACTGTATCAGTACAGTATCTAATAGTAAAACCATATCTGACGATTTATTTAAATCATACCGTCCTTGTGAATCTAATTGTGCTTATTTAATGATTTTAAGTTTATCAATTCACCCTTTATATCAAGGTCAAGGTTTAGGAACTATGCTATTGGCTGTTTTAAAGGATTATTGTCATCATAAATCTTATCTTGGGCTATCTCTAACATGCCATGATTATCTTATTTCTTATTATGAAATGAACGGTTTTAAAGAATTAGGAGTTTCTGATTCAACATTTGGAAACCAATTGTGGTTTGATATGTTTTTAAACATGACAGAATAAATTAGTCTTTTAATATGATATTTATTAAAAATAGATAACAGATGAGTATGAAGCTTGATTTTATACAGTTTTTAAGATATAATGGCGGTTGATTAAAATAAGGAGGATGAGCTTTGACCGATTTTAACGACGATAAGCAAAAATCTCATAAGAAAAGTTTTAAGGAACAAATTTTAGCTGAGTTGGAAGAAGCTAACCGTTTAAGAAAAAAACGTGAAGCAGAACTTCAACAAAAAGAAATAGAAGCAAAAGAAGCTGCAGAAAATACAGCAAGACTTTTAGCGAAATATGAAGCTGAAAAATTAAAAGAAGAACAAGAGAAAAAAGCTTTAGCAGAAAAAGCAGCGTTAGCTAAGAAGGCACAAGAAGTACTTCAACAAAAAGCCTTACAGGAAAAGTTGAAAGCCGAACAGAGTAAAAAAGATCTTGAAGAGCAACATCAATTAGAGACTATAAGAGAACAAGAGTATCAACAAAATCAGAAACAGCTTGATAATAATAAAGTTTATACGGAAATAGTTGATAAGCATGCTGATCCTGATACATTGATTGTTAATCAGGTGTCAGATCCAAAAGGTGAAACTTCAGAAATTTTTGCAATAACTGATGATAGCAATATTGTTAGGTCTTCTGAGGGTCTTGAGGTTGCCAAAGAAATTGTATCTCTCACGAATCAAGTCGATGCTGATGAAATGATAGCTACTGAAGACAAAATAGAGCCTCATATGGAAAAGTTAGGTACTAGGCAAGCTAAAAAGGTTAAGACAAATAAACTAGCAAAACGTATTTCCTTATATCTTATTACAGGAATTGTTTTGTTATGTTTAGTGGCTGGTGTTTTGGGAGTAACATATGTTTCAAGTGCCCTAAAGCCAGTAGATAAAAATGATAATAGCTATGTTCAAGTAGAGATTCCGTCTGGCTCAGGAAATAAGCTGATTGGGCGTATCTTGCAAAAATCAGGTGTCATTAAAAATGCACAGGTTTTTAATTTTTATTCCAAGTTTAAAAATTACACAAACTTCCAAAGTGGTTATTATAATCTTCAAAAGAGCATGTCATTAGATGATATTGCAACAGAATTACAAAAAGGTGGTACGGCAGAACCTACTAAACCAGCTTTAGGCAAGATATTAATTACAGAAGGGTATACGATTAAACAAATTGCATCTGCAATTGAAAAAAATTCAGCTGCTAAATCAAAGGTTTCAACTCCTTTTAAAGCATCAGCTTTTCTTAAATTGGTTCAGAATCAAGATTTTATTGATAAGATGGTTGCAAAATATCCTAATTTATTAGGAAGTTTGCCAGATAAATCTTCAGTCAAGTACCAGCTAGAGGGGTATCTTTTTCCAGCGACATATAGCTATTATAAGGAAACAACTTTAGAAGAATTAGTCGAGGATATGCTTTCAACGATGGATACTAATCTATCTAGCTTATATTCTAAAATATCATCTAAAAATATGACTGTGAATGAAGTCTTATCAATGGCCTCATTACTTGAGAAGGAAGGTTCTACAGATGATGATAGACGTAATATCTCAAGTGTATTTTATAATCGTTTAGATAGTGGTATGCCTCTTCAAAGTAATATTGCAATTTTATATGCGATGGATAAGTTAGGTGAAAAAACCACTCTTGCTGAGGATGCAACAGTAAATACAGAAATTGATTCACCATTCAATATTTATGTCAATACAGGTTTGACACCTGGACCAGTAGATAGTCCAAGTTTATCAGCTATTAAAGCAGCAGTATCTCCTGCTTCAACAGATTACTTGTATTTTGTAGCCGATGTTAAGACTGGTAAGGTCTATTATTCACAAACCTACGATGAACATAATGAGAATGTTGAAAAATACATCAATAGTCAGATTAATTAACAGAAAAGAGAAGAAAGTAAATATGGCAGAAAAAACATATCCAATGACTGTTTCCGAAAAAGAACAATTGGAACAAGAATTAGAAGAACTTAAATTAGTAAGACGTCCAGAAGTTATTGAGCGTATTAAAATAGCTCGTTCTTATGGAGATTTGTCGGAAAATAGTGAATATGATGCAGCAAAGGATGAGCAAGCATTTGTTGAAGGTCAAATTTCTACACTGGAGACTAAGTTACGATATGCAGAAATTATTGATAGTGACGCTGTAGCTAAAGATGAGGTTGCTATTGGAAAAACAGTTACTGTTCAAGAAGTAGGAACAACGGATAAAGATTCTTATTCAATCGTTGGTGCAGCTGGTGCAGATATTTTTTCTGGAAAAATTTCTAATGAAAGTCCGATAGCCCAAGCGTTGATTGGTAAGAAAACTGGAGATGTTGCAAAAATTGATTCTCCAGCAGGTGCTTATGATGTTAAAATTCTTAGTGTTGAGAAAACAAAATAAATAAAAAAGAGAACTAAATGGAGTTCTCTTTTTTTATTTTCCTTTATATGACAAAGATGTCATGTTGAAAATGGAGTTTAAGAATTATAATAAATATACTTTAAAGGAGAGTTATTATGAAAAATTTTGAAAGTCATTTTGATTGTGTGGTGCCAATTGTTTTAAAGTTAAAGAGGAGTTATTTTGTTCAACTTTGGGAACATGATGATTGGTTGCAAGAAGGAAGAGTTGTCCTCTATCATTTATTAGAATCAATGCCTGATTTAATGTTAGATAAAAAGAAATTACGTGTTTACTTTAAGACAAAGTTTTCCAATTATCTCAATGATGTGATTCGACATCAAGAAAGTCAAAAAAGAAAGTTTAACAAGATGCCTTACGAAGAGATTTCTGAGATGGGACATAGCATTTCTAAAAAGGAAATGCTTGTTGATGACTATATTGCCTATCAAACAATTTTATCACAATTGGAAAATAGTTTGGCTTGTGATGAAAAGGAAATGCTAAAAAAGGTTATTAGTGGAGAGAGGTTTAAGGGAAAGAAGAAATTTATAGCAAAAATACGACCATATTTTACAGATTTTAATTAAAAGAAAAAAGAAGGATATTACCCTCTTTTTTACGATTTGAAAAAGGCTTTATAGAGTGCTTTAACAGCTCTTTCTTCATCAACTGATTTGATAACAAACATAATAGATACCTCACTAGCTCCTTGTGAAATCATGGTAAGATTTATGTGTTCATCAGATAAGGCTTTAGCAGCTGTTGCCGTAACACCGATATGACTTTTCATGTTTTCACCAACTATCATGATAATAGACAAGTCACGCTGAATATCAACCTGGTCAACTTCTAGTTTACGAGTTAACTGTGAAATAATTTCTTGCTCTTTGATTGGTGTTAATTCTCTATCTCTAACAATAACTGATAAATCATCAATACCAGTCGGCATATGTTCAAAACGAATATTTAAATCTTCAAGTATTTGAAGAACCTTACGACCAAAACCAACTTCTCGGTTCATCAAATATTTAGACATATCAATGCTTACAAAATTATCGTCTCCAGCGATACCTACAACGGGAATAGCAGCATCTTGATGAGTTAGAACAATTTTGGTACCAGGATGGTCGGGATTATTTGTATTTTTTATAACGAGCGGAATTTTTCCCCTATATGCAGGAATGAGTGCTTCATCATGTAAGACCGAAAAACCAGCATAGGCTAGTTCACGCATTTCCTTATAGGTCAGTTCAGGAATTGAGTGTGGGTTTTTAACAACACCAGGATGGGCAGCAAAAATGCCATCAACGTCAGTGAAATTTTCGTAAAGATCAGCTTTAACACCAGCTGCGATAATAGATCCAGTGATATCTGATCCTCCTCTAGAAAATGTACAAATTTCATTATCCACAGTAACACCAAAGAATCCAGGAATAACTAAAATTTCTTTTGAATCTTTTAAATTTTCGATACGGTCATAACTAGAAGGTAAAATACGTGCATTTCCAGGTTCGCTTGTGACAATTATTCCAGCTTTTTTAGGATGAATATAGCGTGCTTCTAGGTCATTTTGGGTAAAATATTGTGCAATGAGTTTTGCGTTATTATCCTCTCCAGCTGCTAAAAATGTATCGTAGAGAAAATCATTTCCTTTTATTGGTAGAGTAGCTAGGTCTTGAATCGCCTCTGCGATATCATTTAAAACTGCTTCTTTAAGGTTTAATTCAGTGACGATATCTTTGTAACGGTTGATAATCCATTCTTGATGCGAGCTAACATCTTTTCCTGAAGTATAAGCCTTATAATATTGGATTAAGGCATCTGTGACTTTGGTATCTTCTGCATCGCGTTTTCCGGGTGCAGAAACAATGACAAATCGTCGTTCAAGATCAGATTGGACAATTGATAAAACCTTGCTTAATTGTTGAGCAGAAGCAAGAGAACTTCCACCAAATTTAATGACTTTCATAGTACACTCCCATAATATAATTGATAAATATTATAACAAATAAAAAATCTAGTGTCAGTAGTTTTATGGATAAAAAGATAGTATAATGGATAAATGTATAATTATAAAGCAATTATTTTTGATATGGATGGAGTTTTATTTGATACAGAGAGCTTCTATTATCGTAGAAGAGAAGTTTTTCTTGACCAAAAGGGCATTTCAATTAAGCATCTTCCCCCAAGTTTTTTTATTGGTGGTAACATGAAACAAATATGGCGTGCTATTTTAAGAGAAGAATATGAAAATTGGGATATTTTACGACTTCAAGAAGAATATTCGGAGTATAAAAGACAGCACCCTCTACCTTATAAGGAATTGATTTTTACAGATGTAAAAAATGTATTATTAGAATTAAAGAAAAAAAATATTAAGCTTGCACTTGCTTCCAATTCGACAAAGGAAGATATTTTAAGAGCACTGTCTGAGACACAACTTATGGGCTATTTTGATATGATTATATCAGGACAAGAAGTTAAAGAAAGTAAACCAAGTCCTGATGTTTATCTAAAAGTAATGGAGGAGTTGGGAGTTAAGAGTACAGAAACTCTTATTATAGAAGATAGTGAAAAAGGAATACAAGCTGGCGTTAGTAGTAAAGCTGATGTGTGGGCCATAAGAGATAAATGGTTTGGAATGGATCAATCAAAAGCCACCCAACTAATCGACTCATTAGCAGATATTAGTCTAAAAATAAACTAGGTTAAACTGGTTTATTTTTATTTGACAAGAAAATAGTTTATTTATCAAAGTATTATCTTGAAAAATTAGATTTGTATGTTAGAATGGATATGTAAATAATTTGATAATCAAAATATTTCATCATCAAACTTAAAGGAGTTTAAAGTAATGGATTTTTCGAATATCCTCTATTCTGTAGATAAAGAAGTAGCTACAATTACATTCAACAGACCTGAAGTTTCGAATGGATTTAATATTCCTATGTGTGAGGAAATTTTATCTGCTCTAAATTTATCTGCATCAGATGAAGCGGTAAGAATTGTTGTAATTAATGCAAATGGCAGTGTTTTTTCTGTAGGTGGAGATCTGGTGGAGATGCAACGTGCTGTTGAATCTGATGATGTGCAGTCTCTAGTAAAAATTGCAGAATTGGTTCAAGATATCTCCTTTGCTATGAAAAAACTTCCAAAACCTGTGATTATGTCTGTTGATGGAGCAGTTGCTGGTGCCGCTTTTAACATGGTGTTAGCAGCAGATTTTTGTATTGCTTCTGAAAAATCAAAATTTATTCAAGCATTTGTAAATGTCGGTTTAGCACCTGATGCAGGAGGTCTATACCTATTAACACGTTCGGTTGGTTTAAACCGTGCAACCCATTTAGTGATGACAGGTGAGGGTGTTTCAGCTACTAAGGCTGAAAGTTATGGATTTGTTTATCGAACATGTGAGAGTGAAAAGTTAGACCGTACTGTGGACCGTTTAGTAACACGCCTTAAAAGAGGTTCAATAAATTCTTATAAGGCTATGAAAGAAATGGTTTGGCAAAGTTTCTTTGCTGGTTGGCAAGAGTATGCAAATTTAGAATTACAGCTACAAGAAGAGTTAGCTTTTAAAGAAGATTTCAAAGAAGGTGTGCGTGCTTTTTCAGAAAAAAGACGACCAAACTTTACAGGTAAGTAGAAAAACTACAAAATGAAAAATCTTGCAAAGATAATTGAGCTTTGATATAATTTGATAGTCAAAGTTTATTTATGGGGGTACAGCATTGGATTATACTAAAATTAATGAGTACCTTGTTAGCATATTCAATAGGGTTCAAACGATTGAGGCGACGAGTTTAAAATCGAGTCAATTCTATGATGTCTCTTTAAAAGAGATGCATACAATTGATATTATTGGAAAACAAAAAAATGTTACTCCAAGTGATATAGCGTCTGAACTAATGTTAACCCTAGGAACTGTAACAACAAGTTTAAATAGGCTTGAAACTAAAGGATACATACAACGTAATCGTTCTAACGTTGACCGACGTGTTGTTCATTTAGTTTTGACAAAAAAAGGAAAGTTACTCTATCGCTTACATAGTGAATTTCATAAATCAATGGTAAAAAAAATTATTGAGGAAATGAATGAAGAGGAGATGGAAGCTTTATTAAAAGGACTAATCAGTCTTCATCAATTTCTTGAGGAGTTATTATAATAGATGGTATTTGCTAAGATTAGCCAGGTTGCTCATTATACACCAGAGCAAATTGTGACAAATGACGATTTATCTCAAATGATGGAAACTTCAGATGAGTGGATTCATTCACGTACAGGTATTAGTCAACGTCATATCAGTCAATCAGAATCAACATCTGATTTGGCTACAAAAGTTGCACTTGATTTATTAACGAAAGCAGAGTGTTTACCGTCAGAAATTGATTTTATCTTGGTTGCAACAATTACTCCGGATTCAATCATGCCTTCTACAGCTGCTAGAGTTCAAGCTAATATTGGTGCAAATAATGCTTTTGCCTTTGATTTGGCTGCAGCATGTAGTGGATTTGTGTTTGCCTTAGCTATGGCAGATAAGTTAGTTCAATCTGGTCTGTATAAAAAAGGGTTAGTGATTGGAGCAGAAACATTATCAAAAGTAGTTGATTGGACAGATAGAAGAACAGCTATTTTATTTGGAGATGGGGCTGGCGGTATTCTTATAGAAGCTAGTAATGAGAAACATTTTTTAGCAGAGTCTCTTTACACTGATGGACTCAGAGGTTCTGGATTAACATCAACTGAACTTGGTTTAACTTCACCTTTTTCTGAACAACAATCGTCTAATTCATTTTTAACAATGGATGGAAGATCTATTTTTGATTTTGCAGTACGAGATGTATCAAAAAGCATACGTCAGTTAATTGATGCTTCTAACATAGAGGATTCTGATATTAATTACTTGTTATTACATCAGGCAAATGTTAGAATTCTAGATAAGATGTCTAAAAAAATGAGTCTACCTCGTACTAAGTTTCTATCTAATGTTCAGAATTATGGTAATACAAGTGCAGCAAGCATCCCAATTTTATTATCAGAATCAGTTGAAAAAGGTTTGATAAAATTAGACGGTAGTCAACTTGTCATACTATCAGGTTTTGGTGGTGGTTTGACATGGGGCAATCTTATTGTTAAAATTTAGTTATACATGTGTGTAAACACAATTATAAAAAATATATATTTATTTAAGGAGAAAACAATGGCAGTATTTGATAAAGTACAAGAAATTATCGTAGAAGAATTAGGTAAAGATGCAGAAGAAGTAAAATTAGAAACTACTTTTGAAGAGTTAGATGCTGATTCACTTGATGTTTTCCAAGTTATTTCAGAAATTGAAGACGAATTCGACATCCAAATCGAAACAGAAGAAGGACTTAACACAGTAGGTGATTTAGTTTCTTACGTTGAAGAAAAAACAAAATAATAGATTTGAGAGTATCCTGTAAAGGATATTCTCTATTCTTATTCTAATAGTTTGATTATCAAATTATTGTAAAAATGTATAGGAAGTTAAAGATGAAAACACGTATTACAGAGTTATTAAACATAGAATATCCTATTTTCCAGGGTGGTATGGCTTGGGTCGCTGATGGTGATTTGGCTGGAGCAGTATCAAAAGCAGGTGGATTAGGTATTATTGGTGGTGGAAATGCACCTAAAGAAGTGGTTAAAGCAAATATTGATAAAATTAAGGCAGTTACGGATAAGCCGTTTGGTGTCAATATAATGCTATTATCACCATTTGTTGATGATATCGTTGATCTTGTAATTGAAGAAGGTGTCAAAGTAGTTACAACAGGAGCTGGTAATCCTGGTAAATATATGGAACGCTTACATGATGCAGGTATCACTGTTATTCCAGTAGTACCAAGTGTTGCTTTAGCTAAACGCATGGAAAAACTAGGTGTTGACGCAGTAATTGCTGAAGGAATGGAAGCAGGCGGTCATATAGGTAAATTAACAACAATGACGCTAGTGCGTCAAGTTGTTGATGCAGTTTCAATTCCAGTGGTTGCAGCAGGTGGGATTGGAGATGGTCATGGTACAGCAGCTGCATTTATGTTAGGTGCAGAGGCTGTTCAAGTTGGAACAAGGTTTGCCATTGCCAAAGAATCAAACGCTCACCAAGCTTTTAAAGATAAAATCTTAAAAGCTAAAGACATTGACACTGTTATTTCTGCTCAAGTTGTAGGACATCCGGTACGTGCCATTAAAAATAAACTTACTTCAGCATACGCAGCAGCTGAAAAAGAATACCTTAGACAAGAAAATCCAGACCCTTCAATGGTTGAAGAGTTAGGGGCCGGCTCATTACGTAACGCTGTTGTTGATGGTGATGTTGTTAATGGATCTGTTATGGCAGGTCAAATTGCAGGTCTCTTAACTAAGGAAGAAACTTGTGAGGAGATTCTAAAAGACCTTTATTATGGTGCAAAAGAAGTTATAATGAAAGAAGCTCAACGTTGGGTGGATTAATTTTCTAACAGGGAGAATAAGATGACAAAAACAGCATTCTTATTTGCTGGTCAAGGTGCTCAAAAATTAGGTATGGCTCGAGATTTGTATGACCGTTACACTATAGTAAAAGACACATATGACCAAGCAAATAGTATACTTGGCTATGATATTAGAGAATTAATTGATTCAGATGAAGAAAAGTTAAATCAAACGAGATATACCCAGCCGGCTATCTTAACCACATCTATAGCTATTTATCGTTTACTAACTGAAAATGGATTGACTCCTGATATGGTTGCAGGTCTTTCTTTAGGAGAATATTCAGCCTTGGTTGCATCAGGTGCCTTATCTTTTGAAGAAGCCTTAAAATTGGTTGCAAAACGTGGTGAGTTTATGGAGACAGCTGCACCTTCAGGCTTAGGCAAAATGGTTGCTGTAATGAATACAGATGCTTCTCTAATTGAAGAAGTCTGCGAACAAGCTTCTCAAAAGGGCATCGTTTCACCAGCCAACTATAACACCCCTTCGCAAATAGTTATTGGTGGCGAGGTAGCAGCGGTTGATGAGGCAGTGGTAATCTTAAAAGATAGAGGTGTCAAAAGAATGATTCCTTTAAATGTATCAGGGCCATTCCATACAGCACTTCTTAAAGAGGCTAGTGATAAATTATCAGAAGCTTTAGAGCAAGTTTCATTTCAATCTTTTAAAATTCCTTTAATAGGTAATACAGAGGCAAAAGTAATGGATGAACAATCAGTTAAAACCTTGTTAGCTCGTCAAGTAATGGAGCCCGTCCGTTTTTATGAATCTATTGAAACTATGAAAAATCTTGGTTTAACCCGTGTTATCGAAATTGGCCCTGGGAAAGTTTTATCTGGTTTTATGAAAAAAATAGATAAAACAATTGAGACACTTTTTGTTGAAGATATTGAGACAGCAAAACAGGTTATCGAAAGTTAGGAGATTGAAGTTGGAAATTACCAATAAAAATGTTTTTGTGACAGGTTCTACAAGAGGAATCGGTTTAGCTATAGCACATCGTTTTGCACAAGCTGGTGCTAATATTGTACTTAATGGGCGCTCAGAGATTTCTCAAGAATTATTAGCAGAGTTTGTCTCATATAATGTAAAAGTAGTTGCTATATCAGGAGATGTATCTTCTAGTGTAGATGCTAAACGCATGATAGAGAAAGCAATTGCTGAATTAGGTAGTGTAGATATTCTTGTTAATAATGCAGGTATCACAAATGATAAATTGATGCTGAAGATGACAGAAGATGATTTTGAGCGTGTTTTGAAAATTAATTTAACCGGTGCTTTTAATATGACTCAAGCAATATTAAAATCTATGATGAAATCAAGACAAGGAGCCATTATCAACTTATCAAGTGTTGTTGGTCTTGTTGGTAATATTGGACAGGTCAATTATGCGGCTTCTAAAGCAGGACTGATTGGATTGACAAAGTCAGTAGCACGTGAAGTTGCAAATAGAGGTATCCGTGTAAATGCTATTGCTCCAGGATTTATTGAGTCAGATATGACAGATGCTATTCCTGAGAAAATGAAAGATGCAATGATTGCTCAAGTTCCAATGAAGCGTATTGGGACAGCTGAAGAAGTCGCTAATGTTGCCTTGTTTTTAGCAGAACAAGAGTATATCACAGGTCAAGTAATCGCTATTGATGGCGGTATGACTATGCAGTAATAAGATTAAGTAGTTGTCTAAAAGGAGAAAAAAATGACTTTAAATAGAGTTGTTGTAACAGGTTATGGTGTAACATCACCAATTGGAAATACTCCAGATGAATTTTGGAATAGTTTACATGATGGCAAAATTGGGATTGCACCAATTACTCGCTTTGATAATTCAGAAATCTCAGTTTACAATGCAGGAGAGATAAAAGATTTCCCATTTGATAAGTATTTCGTAAGAAAAGATAAAAATAGAATGGATTTATATTCACTATATGCTATTTATGCAACATTAGAAGCAATTGAGAATGCTAAATTAGATACAGAAAATGAAGATATGGATAGGGTTGGCGTTATTGTTTCCTCAGGTATTGGTGGTTTACAAGAAATGCAAGAACAAATTATTCGTATGCATGAAAAAGGTATTAAACGTATTCAACCAATGTTTGTTCCTAAAGCTTTATCAAATATGGCTGCTGGAAATATTGCTCTTCGTGTAGGAGCACAAGGGGTATGTAAATCAATTACAACGGCTTGTGCTTCAGCTAATGACGCTATTGGTGAAGCTTTTAGAGAAATTAAATTTGGTTTTCAAGATGTTGTTCTAGCAGGAGGAGCTGAAGCGACAATTAATGAAATTGGTATCGGTGGTTTCAATGCTTTAACAGCTCTTTCAACAACAGAAGATCCAACACGTTCATCTATCCCATTTGATAAAGACCGTAATGGATTTGTTATGGGAGAGGGTGCAGCCGTTCTTGTTTTAGAAAGTCTTGAACATGCTAAAAAACGCGGTGCTACTATTTTGGCAGAAGTTGTAGGATATGGTAATACATGTGATGCTTACCATCAAACAAGCCCATCACCAGATGGTTCAGGTGCAGTTAAAGCAATTAGATTAGCACTTAAAGAAGCTGAAATTTCACCTGATGAGGTTGATTATGTAAATGCTCATGGAACTTCAACTCAAGCCAATGAAAAAGGGGAAAGTCAAGCAATTGTAGCTGCTTTAGGTAAGGATGTGCCGGTTTCATCTACAAAATCATTTACAGGTCACCTACTAGGAGCTGCAGGAGGAGTTGAAGCTATTGCAACCATTGAAGCAATCCGTCATAACTTTATTCCAATGACTGCAGGAACAAAAGAATTATCAGAAGACATTGAAGCTAACGTTGTGACCGGTAAAGGTATCGAAGCAGATGTTCGTTATGCTATTTCAAATACATTTGGTTTTGGTGGTCATAATGCTGTTCTTGCCTTTAAGCGTTGGGAGGAATAATAAGACATGAACATATCAGAAATCAAAGATTTGATGGCTCAATTTGATAAATCAAGCTTGAAAGAATTTTCTTATCGTAATACTACAGATGAGCTCTGTTTTAGTAAAAATTCAGCTCCTATTTCACAATCACCAGTTAGTGTAGAAACGACAGTTGTCTCTGAACCTAAAGCTACTGTTCCAGTTTCTGAAACTGTTTCATCAGAAACCACGCATGAATCAGTGGTGGTTGCAGAAGGAGATGTTGTTGAAAGTCCTTTGGTTGGGGTGGCTTATTTAGCATCAGGGCCTGACAAACCTGCTTTTGTGAGTGTTGGAGATACGGTTAAAAAAGGGCAAACGCTTTTGATCATTGAAGCTATGAAAGTCATGAATGAAGTACCATCACCAAAAGACGGTATTGTCACAGAAATTTTAGTATCTAATGAAGAAGTTGTTGAATTTGGAAAAGGATTGGTACGTATCAAATGATAGATATTCAAGCAATTCGTGAAGCACTTCCTCATCGTTATCCGATGCTTTTGGTTGATAGAGTATTAGAAGTTTCAGATGATGAAATTAAAGCTATAAAAAATGTAACAATCAATGAGCCGTTTTTCAATGGTCATTTTCCTGAGTATCCTGTAATGCCAGGAGTGTTAATTATGGAAGCTTTAGCCCAGACTGCTGGTGTTTTAGAATTATCTAAGCCAGAAAATAAAGGAAAGCTCGTTTTCTATGCTGGGATGGATAAGGTAAAATTTAAAAAACAAGTGGTACCAGGTGATCAGTTAGAAATGACTGCTAAATTTGTTAAACGTCGTGGTAGTATTGCAGTTGTTGAGGCTAAGGCTGAAGTAGATGGTAAGTTAGCAGCTAGTGGTACGTTGACGTTTGCTATTGGAAATTGATTAGAGTTTACTAGTCAGTAAAGGAGAGAACAGAAAATGTTTAAAAAATTGTTGATTGCAAATCGTGGTGAGATTGCCGTCCGAATCATACGTGCAGCCCGTGAACTTGGGATATCAACAGTCGCTGTCTATTCAGAAGCAGACAAAAATTCTTTACATACGATTTTAGCAGATGAGGCTATTTGCATTGGACCTGCAAAATCAACCAGCTCTTACTTAAATATGAATGCTGTTCTTTCAGCTGCTATTGTGACGAAAGCAGAAGCTATCCACCCTGGATTTGGTTTTCTTAGTGAAAATTCTAAGTTTGCAACGTTATGTGAAGAAATGAATATTAAGTTTATTGGTCCATCTGGTAAAGTTATGGATAAGATGGGAGATAAAATTAATGCTCGTGCTGAAATGATTAAAGCAAACGTTCCAGTGATTCCAGGTTCTGAAGGTGAAGTTTTTACAGTAGAAGAAGCTTTTAAGGTGGCTGATGAAATTGGTTATCCTGTCATGTTAAAAGCGTCAGCAGGAGGTGGAGGTAAAGGTATTCGTAAGGTTGAATCAAAAGAAGCTCTAGCTCCGGCCTTTGAATCAGCCTCTCAAGAAGCTTTAGCAGCATTTGGTAATGGTGCAATGTATATTGAAAAGGTTATTTACCCTGCTCGACATATTGAGGTCCAAATTTTAGGAGATAGTTTTGGTAATATTGTTCATTTAGGAGAGCGTGATTGTTCTCTTCAAAGAAACAACCAAAAAGTCCTTGAAGAGAGTCCATCAGTAGCTATTGGTACTTCTCTAAGAAATGAAATGGGAGAAGCAGCAGTACGTGCGGCAAAAGCAGTTTCATATGAAAATGCAGGAACTATTGAGTTTCTTCTAGATGAAAAGACTCGCCAATTTTTCTTTATGGAGATGAATACTCGTGTTCAGGTTGAGCATCCTGTCACTGAATTTGTCACAGGAATTGATATTGTAAAAGAACAGATTAAAATTGCAGCTGGTCAGAAGTTATCATTTACTCAAGATGACATTAAGATTTCTGGACATGCAATAGAATGCCGTATCAATGCAGAAAATCCAAAGTTTAATTTTGCACCAAGTCCTGGGAAAATTACAGAATTGTTTCTACCAAGTGGTGGTGTGGGATTACGTGTTGATTCAGCCATGTATAGTGGTTATACTATCCCACCATATTATGACAGTATGATTGCTAAAATCATTGTTCATGGTGAAAATCGCTTTGATGCCTTAATGAAAATGCAAAGAGCTTTGTTTGAATTAGAAATTGAAGGTGTTATGACAAATGCTGAGTTTCAGTTGGATTTAATCTCAGATAAAAATGTGATTGCAGGTGACTATGATACCTCATTCTTAATGGAAACATTTTTACCAACTTACAACCAGGATAGATAGGAGTGTAGATGGCTTTATTTAGTAAAAAAGACAAGTATATCCGTATTAATCCTAACCGTTCATTAAAAAATGCTATTGAGCGTAAGGCACCAGAAGTGCCAGATGAGTTATTTGCAAAATGTCCGGCATGTAAGCACATGATTTATAAAAAAGATTTAGGGTTAGTTAAAATTTGCCCCTCATGCTCTTATAATTTTAGGATATCAGCAAAGGAACGTTTAACTATAACAGTTGATGAAGGAAGTTTCGAAGAAAAATTTACTGGTATTAAAACTGAAAATCCATTAAATTTTCCTGGATATGAAGAAAAGCTAGAAAAAGCAAAAGAAACAACAGGTCTAGATGAAGCAGTAATGACAGGTCTTGCACATATAAAAGGAGAAGAATTAGCACTAGCTATTATGGATTCTCACTTTATTATGGCAAGTATGGGAACGGTTGTTGGAGAAAAGATTACTCGATTATTTGAATTAGCTTGTGAGAAAAAATTACCTGTTGTGATTTTTACTGCATCCGGTGGTGCTAGAATGCAAGAAGGTATTATGAGTTTGATGCAAATGGCAAAAATTTCAGCTGCAGTAAAACGTCATTCTAATTTAGGTTTATTTTATCTGACAGTTTTAACAGATCCTACAACTGGTGGTGTAACAGCAAGTTTTGCAATGGAAGGTGATATCATCTTAGCAGAACCACAGGCTCTGATTGGTTTTGCGGGAAGACGCGTCATAGAAACAACGGTACGTGAGAATTTACCAGAAGATTTCCAAAAAGCTGAATTTCTATTAGAGCATGGATTTGTTGATAAGATTGTAAAACGAACAGAGTTGCGAGATATGATAGGACTGTTGTTAAGAATGCATGGAGGTAGTCATGAGTGATGTTTCTAGAGTTTTAAAAGAAGCTAGAGATCAAAATCGATTAACGACTTTAGATTATGCTCAGTTAATTTTTGACCATTTTATCGAATTTCATGGCGATAGGCATTTTTCAGATGATGGTGCAATAGTTGGAGGGATTGCCGAGTTAGAGGGAAGACCTGTAACAATTGTGGGGATTCAAAAAGGAAAAAATTTACAAGATAATCTCAGTCGAAATTTTGGACAACCAAATCCAGATGGTTATCGTAAAGCCTTGCGATTGATGAAACAAGCTGAAAAATTTGGGCGTCCAGTTATAACATTTATCAACACTGCAGGTGCTTATCCAGGTATTGGTGCAGAAGAACGAGGTCAAGGCGAAGCCATAGCAAAAAATTTACTCGAGATGAGTGATTTAAAAGTTCCTATAATTGCTATCATTATAGGTGAAGGTGGTTCAGGGGGAGCATTAGCTCTTGCAGTCGCTGATAAAGTATGGATGCTTGAGCATACCATATATGCTGTATTGAGCCCTGAGGGTTTTGCGTCTATCCTTTGGAAAGATGGCAGTCGTGCTACAGAAGCAGCCGAGTTAATGAAGATTACTGCCGGTGAGTTGTATAATATGTCAGTTATTGACAAAGTCATTCCTGAACACGGCTTTTTCTCAAGTGAGATTGTTGCTAAATTGAAATCAGAGTTGATATCAGAATTAGCAAGTCTCTCAAAATTACCTATAGATGAACTATTAGAGAAACGCTACCAACGTTTTAGAAAATTTTAAAAAAAGACTCTGATTTTTATCAGGGTCTTTTTATATGAAAAAACTATAATTATGATAATCAAAAACTATTAGAAAATTATAGTAAATTATGGTATTGAAATTCCAAATTTAAGGTTATTTTTGCATCTTTTACAACTAGAAAACCTTAAATTTATTGATATAGTTATAATTTATATCATGTATTAGAAAATTGATATTAGTTAATCCTTTATTCCTATGATAGACTTAATCTAAATTGAAAGGAGGGTGATAAAAATTGGATGTTATTAACCAGTATCTTCCGCTGTATCAACAAGCATTTTACTTAACCATTAGATTAGGATTTTTGGGTATAGTTGGAGCGATTGCTGCGGGATTAGTGGTGGCATTGATACGGCTGTATAAACTACCGATACTATCTCCACTATTTGGAGCTTATATTGAAGTATCACGAAATACCCCCTTACTAATTCAATTATTTTTCTTATACTTTGGTTTGCCGAGAGTTAGAATAATATTATCATCTGAAACATGTGTACTCATCGGTCTAACTTTCCTAGGGGGTTCGTATATGGCTGAAACTTTCAGGAGCGTCCTAGAAGCTGTATCCAATAGTCAAAAAGAGATTGGCCGTTCGATTGGTTTAAAGGAAAGTCAAATTCTTAGGTATATTGTTTTTCCACAAGCATTGTCAATTTCTTTACCATCAATAAGTGCAAATGTTATCTTTTTGATAAAAGAAACATCGGTGTTTTCAGCTGTCGCATTAGCAGACTTAATGTATGTCGCAAAAGATTTAATTGGTTTATATTATGAAACAGATATAGCATTATGGATGCTAGTTATCTCGTATTTAATCATATTGCTACCAACTTCCCTTTTATGTCATTATTTGGAGAGGAGGTTACGGTATGCAGAGTTCAGGGATACAGGTACTTTTTCAAGAAAATAATCTAATTCGAATTTTTCAAGGATTATGAAGATACTTAGAAAAATTGGTATTGTAACTACACTTTTAGCATTGACAGTGCTTTTAACGTCTCAAAAAATTAAGGCGACTTCTCACACCTCGACCAGTTTTCGGACTATCAAAGAAATTAAAAAAAGCGGTAAATTAAAAATCGCAGTATTTAGCGATAAAAAACCATTCGGATATGTAGATAATAGTGGTAATTTTCAAGGATACGACATTTATCTCGGAAATAGATTGGCAAAAGATTTAGGAGTAAAACCTGAATATATATATCGGTTGATGCAGCCAATCGTGCAGAGTATCTTGTGTCTAATAAGGTAGATATTACACTTGCTAATTTTACAGTAACAAAAGAACGTGCAAAACAAGTAGATTTTGCCCTACCTTATATGAAAGTATCGTTAGGAGTAGTATCTCCAAAAACATCAACAATTACAAAGGTTGAACAACTTGAAGGAAAGACGTTAATCGTTACAAAAGGAACCACGGCTGAAACGTACTTTGAAAAGAACTTTCCTAAAGTCAAACTTCAAAAATATGATCAATATAGCGACGCCTACCAAGCTTTGTTAGACGGTAGAGGAGATGCTTTTAGTACAGATAATACCGAGGTCATTGCATGGAGTTTAGAAAATCAAGGTTATAAAGTTGGAATTTCTTCCTTAGGAGATCCAGATACTATTGCCCCAGCAGTACAAAAAGGCAATAAAGAGTTATTGAAATATATAAATAACCAAATTAAAGAATTAGCTGAAGAAAACTTTTTCCATAAAGATTATGAAAAAACATTATATCCTGTTTATGGAAATGCAGCTAAAGCAGATGATTTAGTCATTGAAGGAGGACAGTTAACGAAATAAACAACTAATATATAACTAAAAACTATAAATATATCAAAAAATAAGCTTATTTAAAAGCCCCTTAAATTATGGTAGAATGAGGCATTAGATAATTTAAGGAGTTATAACAATGAGTAATAATCTTTTAGTATTACAATCGGATTTTGGTTTAGTAGATGGTGCAGTATCAGCAATGATTGGTGTAGCCTTACAAGAAGAAAGAAGTTTAGGGATTCACCATCTAACCCATGATATTACACCTTATAATATTTTTGAGGCTTCTTACCGTCTCTTTCAAACAGTTGAATATTGGCCAGAAGGTACCACTTTTGTTTCAGTTGTAGACCCAGGTGTAGGCTCAAAACGTAAAAGTGTTGTGGCTTTGACGACAACCAACCAATATATTGTGACTCCAGATAATGGAACCCTATCTTACTTAAAAAAACATGTTGGTATTAAAGCTATCCGTGAAATTTCAGAAGTTAAGAACCGTCGCAGTAACACTGAATACTCATACACATTCCATGGACGAGATGTATATGCCTACACAGGTGCTAAATTAGCCAGTGGCCATATTAGCTTTGAAGAAGTTGGATCAGAGCTTAGTATTGACCATATCGTTGAACTACCTGAAGTTCAAACAACAGTTAGTGATAATACAGCTAGAGGTGCGATTGATATTCTAGATGTACGATTTGGTTCACTATGGACTTCTATTACTAGAGAAGATTTTTACAGTTTAAGCCCAGAATTTGAAGAACGATTCGAAGTAACAATCTACAATAATGATATGTTGGTTTATCAAAATCAAGTGACATACGGTAAATCATTTGCAGATGTTAGAATCGGTCAACCAATCTTGTACATTAATTCTCTATACCGTGTTGGTCTAGCAATTAACCAAGGTTCATTTGCCAAAGCTTACAATGTAGGAGTTGGTTCAAACTGGCATATTGAAATTAAGAAAATAGAAGCGTAAAATAAATAGTTGAGGTGAAAAAATGAAACAAAATTCGATTAAAAACGTTGTCGCAATTGGGATTGGTGCAGCCCTATTCATTATTATTGGGATGTTAATTAATATCCCAACCCCAGTACCAAACACTAGTATCCAATTACAATATGCCGTCTTGGCACTATTTGCCATCATCTTCGGACCAACCGTAGGTTTCTTTACAGGTTTTATTGGACATGCCCTAAAAGATGCTTTTCAATTTGGTTCACCCTGGTGGTCTTGGGTAATTATCAGTGGTTTAATTGGATTATCAATTGGGCTGCTTTCTCGTTCTATTAATATCAATAAAGGATATATCAGTACAGCTGATTACATCAAATTCAATATTACCCAAATTTTAACAAACATCATCGGTTGGGCACTTATTGCCCCATATGGGGATATCTTTATTTACAACGAACCTCAATCAAAAGTATTCACACAAGGGATTTTAACAGCGACTGTCAATAGCATTACAATTGGAATAGGTGGAAGTTTATTATTAGACATCTATGCTAAGACACGTGTCAAAAAAGGAAGTCTAAGAAAAGATTGAGGTTTGGAGAGAAAAAAATGAAACCTTTCATAGAATTTAAAGATTTCGGTTTCCAGTATGAAGCACAGTCAGAACCAACCCTAAAAAAAATCACATTACACATTGAAAAAGGGCAAAAAGTTCTGATAATCGGTCCATCAGGCAGTGGGAAATCAACCCTAGCTCAATGTTTAAATGGTATTATTCCAAATACTTTTAGAGGTCAACACTCAGGCAGTCTACGAATTGATGGCAAGGAAATGTATGAATCCTCCATTTATGAAAAATCACAAATGGTCTCAACTGTTTTGCAAGATCCAGATGGACAGTTTATTGGTCTAACAGTCGCAGAAGACCTAGCATTTGCCCTTGAAAATGATTGTGTTTCTTATCAGGAAATGAAATCCCAAGTCTCAAAATGGTCAGAACAACTACAATTAGATGACTTACTAAAACATAGACCACAAGATTTATCAGGTGGCCAAAAACAACGGGTAAGCTTGGCAGGTGTCCTTATTGATGAGAGTCCAATTCTCTTATTTGATGAACCATTAGCTAATCTTGACCCTAAAACGGGCCAAGATATTATAGACCTTATTGATGTTATTCATCAAACAGACGATGTTACAACTATTATTATAGAACATCGACTAGAAGACGTTCTATATAGGAAAGTTGATATCATAGTTCTCATGAATGAGGGGAAGATTGTTTTTAGTGGTAGTCCAGACGAGCTCCTATCAACAACTCTTTTACAAGATAACGGAATCAGAGAACCTCTCTATCTCAGCTTTCTAAAAAATATAGGGATTTCATTAGACGGTGTGACGAATTTGTCAAACCTTGAGCAAATGTCTTTAGAAGAAGTTGATTTTACCTATGACCGACCACCCAAACATCAAGTTACTAATGAGAAGTGTCTAGAAGTATCACATCTTACATATGAGTACCAAATAGGCGAACCTATCCTCAAAGATATTTCGATTAGTATTAGAAAGGGAGAACGTCTAGCTATTGTAGGTCAAAATGGCGCAGGGAAATCAACCTTTGCCAAATCACTTAGTGGAATGATTGAAGCAAAAGGTGATATCTTTTATAATGGACAAAAGATCAATGGTGATTCCATAAAAGAAAGGGCGGAAAAGATAGGATATGTCCTACAAAATCCTAATCATATGATTAGCCAAGCTATGATATATGATGAAATTGCTCTAGGACTAAGATATAGAGGCGTACCTGAAATAAAAATAGATGAAAAAGTAAATCACATTCTTAAAGTCTGTGGCTTATATTCTTATCGAAAATGGCCTATTTCAGCCCTATCTTTTGGACAAAAAAAGAGAGTTACCATTGCCTCAGTTTTAGTCTTAGAACCAGAAATTCTTATCCTTGACGAACCCACAGCAGGTCAAGATGAGAAGAACTATACTGAGATGATGATCTTTTTAAATCATCTAAATAGTCTAGGCCACACCATTATAATGGTAACCCATGATATGCAGCTCTTACTAGAATACACAGATAGAGTACTAGTATTTTCTAAAGGTAGAATAATAGAAGATACCCTATCTGAAAAACTCTTTAGTCAAGAAAACATATTACAAATTGCAAACTTAAAAAAGACAAGTTTGTACGAATTGGCAGAAAAGTATAACTTAGATCCGTTGTCAGTCACAAGATTTTATAACGATGAAAAAAGGAGGAGATACGATGAATCATCTGATAGGCTATCATGAGGGTAGTGGATTTTTATATCGCTTAACAGGTGTTTCAAAACTCATCTTTTTTATCCTAGTTTCGATTGCTTGTATGACAACTTACGATACAAGACTCTTAATAACAGTCTGCTTGCTATCCCTACTACTTTTTAAGTCAGCACACATACGCTGGCAACAAATAGCCTTTGTTGTAAAACTAATAACACTCTTTTCCATCTTAAATGTTCTAATGGTCTTCTTATTTGCCCCTTCTTATGGAGAGATGATTTATCATCATCAAACTATATTGATTCAAGGTTTCTTAGGCTATCACATCAGTTTGGAAGAACTTTTCTACCTTATAAATCTTATTCTCAAGTATTTTTGTACGGTACCTTTAGCAATCCTATTCATTTTAACGACCAACCCTAGTCAGTTTGCTGCTAGTCTTAATCAGATAGGTGTCAGTTATAAAATTGCTTATGCAGTTAGTTTAACATTGCGCTATATTCCTGATGTCCAAGAGGAATTTCATATTATCAAAATAGCCCAACAAGCAAGAGGATTAGACTTATCATCATCAGCAAGTCTATGGAAAAAAATAACAGGTAACATCCAAATTGTTGTTCCCCTCATTTTATCTTCATTAGATAGAATAGAAGTTGTAACGACAGCTATGGAACTCAGACGTTTTGGAAAAAATAAAAAACGAACCTGGTACCATTACCAAAAACTTGATAAAGACGACTACATCGTACTCGTCTCTGCAGTATTGATTTTATTAGTGAGTCTTCTATTATTTGGAGTAAATCATGGTCGTTTTTATAATCCTTGGATATAACTAGGAGATAAAATATAGAAGTATATTTGTTTATAGAAAAATATTTATGAGATGAAAAAAATTTCAAAACTTGTGCTAAAGTAACTACGAATCAACATCACTAAGTGTTTCTAAGTCAGCCTCAGAAAGCACAAGTGCAAGCGTAGGTAACTGCAAATCAGCTTCTAAGTCGACATCAGCAAGTAGGAATAATTCAACATCAATAAGTACAATTTCCTCATTAAGTGTAACATCAAATCATTTCCAAAAAGCCTCATTACCAAATACAGGTGAGAAGAATAATCCTTCAATAGGTATCTTAGGAATGCTTTCAGCTATTACAGGACTAGGCTTAATTGCTAAACGTAAAAATAAAAACAACGAAGAGTAATTAAAAATAAACTCAGATTAGTTCGACTGAAAAACAGATGATCTGTAATAAATGAAATTAAAAGGAAGGCAATTGACTTCCTTTTTTGTTGTATTATCAGTAAAATAGATATGTACTTTAAAATATTGATATTTAGATGTTCAAATAAATTTTGTAAAATAGATAAGATTGCTATAAGTAAAATTACTTATTTAATATTAAAGGACACCTCTAAAAACTTCAAGTAGTTGTTAAGTCAGTCCTATTTGTCTCCATCG
>JAUMZW010000014.1 GCA_030527925.1 Streptococcus sp. | reverse complement strand
TCTTGCTTTGCTTTTTCTTCTTGTTTTGTCTTTTTTTCAGATGATACTGCTGAGTTGGAACTTTCTTCAGTTGAGGTGGAAGAAGTTGTAAAACTGGTAGAACTGGAAGTAGAAGAAGATAAAATTGACGCCACATTAGAGGTAGGCGAAGATGACTTGAATTCCTCTTTTTTATCTTGATTGTGAGCTATGAGACTGAAACCGCCAATAGACAATACTAATAAAGAAATAAGTATTAGAAATTTATTTCTTTCATTCTTTTTATCTTTCTCTGTTTTTCTAACTTCTTTTTCTTTTGAAAGCCTGTCACCTTCTTTAAAAACTTCTTTAGTTTTATCAACCGTATCTTTCGCAAAATTATTAACGACATCTACAGTATCTTTAGTAAATTCAGAAGCTTTTTCAACTATTTCATCAAATAACCCTTCTTTCTTTTTATCTTTCTCTGTTTTTCTAACTTCTTTTTCTTTTGAAAGCCTGTCACCTTCTTTAAAAACTTCTTTAGTTTTATCAACCGTATCTTTCGCAAAATTATTAACGACATCTACAGTATCTTTAGTAAATTCAGAAGCTTTTTCAACTATTTCATCAAATAACCCTTTGTTTCTCATAAATAACCTGATTTCTATTCTTATCTAAATTTTCCAACAATTTTACCGATGATTCTAAAGTCGCTAAATTTGTGTATTGGAATATCTTTGTATTCTTTGTTAAAGCTATGCAGACATGCTTTGTTTTCATCAATTATTAATTGCTTGATATAAGTATCTCCTTTTAAATCAAATACACCAACTTGACCGTCATCGAGATTGACGGTTGTTTTTATAAACGCATAATCCCCACTATGGTATTCAGGCTCCATTGAATCACCATATATCGGAATCACAAAATCAGCATCTATATTTACTGCTAATTCAACTGTCTCTTTATTAACGTCATTCAAATATTGACCAGTACCAGCAGAAGCAGGTTGGTCATAGTAATCATACTTGAAAAGTTCCTCTTGGTTGCTAATAGATGAATTTTGCTCATCCAATTGATGTTTAGCTGTATTTAATACTATTATCTGTCTATTTTCTTCAAGCTTGCTAGATGTTTCTGTTATGGATTGAAGAATGGGGGAAGTTAGTTTACTTTGTTCAAAAATTTTAGGTCGGATGTTCAATATTGAACATATCTTAAAAACAGTTTCAGCTTTTGCATTTAAAATACCACATTCAAGGATTGAACGAATAGTTGTATAAGGTATTTCATTTTCTAATGCAAAATCTCTAATATTAACACTTTTTAATTCCATTAATCTTTTTAATTCTTTTTCGTTTACTTTTATTAACCTTTTTACTATATATATAGTATAATAAACGAATTTTCGTAAGTAAATATTTTTTGCAAATTTTCGAATTTTATTATCAAAAGTATGAAAATTCGTACACAATAAGACCAAGCTCAAGAATTAAGCAAATAAAAAACTCCAAAATGGGAGTGGAAAGGAGTAGGGAATGAATTAGAAAGAACAGCTCTTAATAAAATCATTAGGACAGTGATCTATATAGCTCAAACACTTGAAGAGATAAAAGATAAGTTGCCACCTAACGATTTACAAGATCATGTGCGTCAAGGAATTTAGGTTGCATCTCAATGTAATGAATAGCGCTTTTAAGGTATTCCTTTAAATCTTGCAAGTCTTTGTCATTGTGCCATATCGTATAATGGGTTTTATCATTACCTATATAGGCAGTTGCCAGAGCAAAGGTTTTAAGATTTTCGTCTTTGATATAAATATCAATCACTTGCTTCAGAAGTATTTTTTCAATTTTTGTTTTTCTTCTGAATTCGTCGCAATCAGGAAATCCTTCATTAAGCGTTGAACTTTCTTGTGATTGGAAAGAAAACCTCTATTGCGGAGTTCTAACTGAATGCGACGGTAACCATAGCTTCCACGGTATTCTTGGTAAATCGCTAAAATCTCCTCTTTTACAGATTGGTTCTTACCTTTTGTACAGTAAGGCTTTATCCATCAAACGTAATTCTCTCAACTTTTTTAGATAAGCATTCTCCGTTTTAAGACGTTCATTCACTTCTAGAATGCGCTCTAGTTCAGTCATCTCTTCCCATTTTTTCTTTGGTGTACGCCCCATCTTATTTGGTCTCCCTCTCGGTTGTTCAAGTAAAATATATCCATTTTTTGTATTTTTCTATCCAATCTGATAATAAACTAGAAGTGGATAGAGCATAATTAAGTGATACAGTGCTATGAGACTGACCTTCAATAAGAACTTTGTTAATGATTTCCTTTTTTAATTCAGGTATTAATACTTATTTTATATTTTCCAGCAACTTCAATGCCATGTCTATCTATAAGTCGTACCAGGTATTTAAGATTGGATAAACACATACAATATAAGGCCAGGAAACTCCATTTTGCCTTAACTTATCTATTTCTTGTTTATCTTCATAACTTAATTTCATATAAAAACACCCCAATCGTTAGATTCTTCTGTTTAACTTTTGGGGTGCAGTTCAGTCATAAGTATTTTTAAAAACATAAACAACTCTATATTTGAACCAGAGTGCGAAAAAAAGAAGGGCTTAGCCTTCTTTTTTGTTATCTTGAAACACGACGACGTGCTGCTTTTTTACGATTTTCAGCAATAAAAGCTGCTTTTTCTTCTTCAGGGTCAATGATTGTTTTTTTGACTGCAAATACTGCACCTGCAACTGTAGCAGCAGTTGCGACAACACCTGTAAATAAACCTTTAGTAAATTTTGACATAAGTAATCTCCTCTTGTAAATAGTTTAGACTTTTTGATAGTCTTTCATATATGTTATAATATATGGTAACGAATTTTTTTATAAATATCAAGTAAAAACCTTAAATTGAAAGTAAATCAGATATGAATCGTCCAAAATTAATTGTTATTGTAGGTCCCACAGCAGTTGGAAAAACCGCTCTAGGTATTGAGTTAGCAAATCTCTATAATGGTGAAATAGTCAGCGGAGATAGTCAACAAGTTTATAGGAACTTAGATATTGGTACTGCAAAAGCCAGTGTAGAGGAGCAAGATCGGGCGAAGCATCATTTAATTGACGTCAGAGAAGCTAATGAAAGTTATTCAGTTTTTGACTTTGTGAAGGAAGCAAGAACCATCATAAATGATATTAGGGTCAGAGGTAAATTACCGATTATTGTAGGTGGTACAGGTTTGTATATCCAAAGTCTTATTGAGGGCTATCATCTTGGTGGAAACGTTGAGCAAGAAAAGGTGTTAGAGTATCGGGAAACTCTTGAAACCTATAGTGATGAGTTTTTAATCTCGATGATAAAAAAAGAAAATCTTAGCCTGGGACAATTTACAAGGCGACGTGCGATTCGTCAACTAGAGTTAGCAAAATTTGGTCAAAATATGGTTAATCAGAAGCAAGAGGAGAATGTTCTTATGATTGCATTAAATGATGACCGTATGATTTTATACGATAGAATAAACAATCGTGTTGATCAGATGATTTCTAATGGATTAGTGGAAGAAGCAAGGTGGTTATTTGATCACTATCCCACTGCACAATCTAGTTTAGGAATAGGCTATAAAGAATTATTTACTTACTTTAAAGGTGAAAACTCTTTAGAGGAAGCCGTAGAGCTACTGAAACGAAATACACGGCGTTTTGCAAAACGACAAATTACATGGTTTAAAAATAGGATGTCTGCTACTTTTTATAGTGTTAGCGATAAAGATTATAAAAAAAATATCCATGAAATTGTCTCACAATTTATTAAAGAATAGGATACCTTCTAATTAGTCTAATGATGAGTAATAGGGTATAATTAAAGATACAGCTTGAAGAGTGAAATGAGGAATTAAAATGATT
Organism: Streptococcus sp.; assembly: GCA_030527925.1. Lineage (GTDB taxonomy): Bacteria > Bacillota > Bacilli > Lactobacillales > Streptococcaceae > Streptococcus. Next base: position 38,916 of record JAUMZW010000014.1, on the reverse strand, counting down.
TCAACAAAGCAAGAAACAGAACGTGTCATAATTGTTGGTGTAGAGTTACAAGACACTGAAAATTTTGATATGTCTTTAGACGAATTGGCTAGTCTCGTTAAGACAGCTAATGGAGAAGTCATTGAGATTGTGACACAAAAGAGAGAGCGATATGATAGTAAAACCTTTGTTGGTTCTGGAAAAATTGAAGAAATTAAGGGCTTAATTAATACAGAAGAAATTGATACTCTAGTTGTAAACAACCGTTTAACCCCAAGACAAAATTCTAATTTGGAAGATGTTTTAGGGATTAAAGTGATTGATCGTATGCAACTTATTTTAGATATTTTTGCAATGAGAGCAAGGAGTCATGAAGGTAAATTACAAGTACATTTAGCCCAATTAAAATACATGCTCCCACGTCTTGCGGGCCAAGGGATTATGTTGAGTAGACAAGCTGGTGGTATTGGAAGTAGAGGTCCAGGGGAATCACAGCTAGAATTAAATAGACGGTCTATACGTCATCAAATTAACGATATTGAACGTCAACTAAAAATTGTAGAAAAAAATAGGGATACCTTACGAGAAAAAAGGCTAGTAGCTCACTCATTTAACATTGGACTAATTGGCTATACAAATGCTGGAAAATCAACTATTATGAATTGTCTAACATCTCATAAGCAGTATGAAGCAGATGAATTATTTGCGACATTGGATGCAACAACTAACCAACTTTATCTCAAAGACCAATTTCAAGCAACTTTGACAGATACTGTAGGTTTTATTCAAGATTTACCTACTGAACTGATAGCAGCCTTTAAATCGACTCTTGAGGAAAGTAAGCATGTTGATTTGCTTTTACATGTGATTGACGCTAGTGATCCCAATCATGAGAAGCATGAAAAAGTTGTTCTTGATTTATTAAGAGAATTGGACATGTTTAGTATTCCAAGGTTAGCTGTTTATAATAAAATGGATAAAACAACTTCCTTGGTAGCAACAATTTTTCCAAACATTAGAATTAGTGCAACTGATAAAGGAATTAGAGAAAGTCTTAGGCGCTTAATTTTAGATGAAATTAGAGAACTTTATCAGCCTTTTACGATTACAGTCCATCAGAGTCAACTTTATAAACTGTATGAGTTAAGTAAAATAGCCCTCTTAGAGCCTTATGAATTTGAAAAAGAATATGAGGAAATTTCTGGTTTTATTTCAGAACAAGAAAAATGGAGATTAGAAGAATTTTATGACTGATTATATTGCGTTAGCTCTCAAATATGGGGGCTTTACAAGTTTAGATAGAGTATATCTAGCACATAAGTTAGAGAATTTAACAAGTGACCAAAAACGTGATTTTATTACACCTCCACCTAGTGTCATCAATGCTTATTTTGCAGAAATATATCAAAAACAGGGGGCTAAAGAAGCTGTAACATACTATTTAGAATTATGTCAGGCTTTAGAACTCTTTCAAGAACATCCTACATTTGATGAATATAAACCGTTCATTAGGTTAAATTTATCGGGAAGGTCATACGGATTTACTTTTATAACTTCGGATAAGGCCACAGTCTTTCCAGAGAATAAAGAAGTGATTTCAGATGCTTTATGTTTTGAGATAGCTCAAATTTTTCCACAATTTGTAGTATCGGTTGAAAATGAGACGATTTTATTAAGTAGTAGGGAGTTTATATTATCTGGTGAAGAAGATATTACACCTGATAGTGCTTTGTTAACTAAAGTATTCTCTTATCGTAATGAAAATATAATAAAACTTAAGTCGCTAAATCAAGATGAATTATTAGAATTAGCTGGCAAATTTAAAGGAAAAAGATATTATGCTTTTAAACAACGTGAAGCTATAATTTATCTTTTGGAAGAAGGTAATGAATAAATGGAATTACAATTTTTAGGAACAGGTGCAGGTCAACCTGCAAAAGCTAGAAATGTTTCTAGTTTGGTATTGAAATTATTAGATGAGATCAATGAGATTTGGATGTTTGATTGTGGTGAGGGTACTCAAAGACAGATTTTAGAGACAACGATAAAACCTAGAAAAGTTTCTAAAATATTTATTACTCATCTTCATGGTGACCATATTTTTGGGTTACCAGGCTTCTTATCGAGTAGAGCATTTCAGGCAAGTGAAGAGCAGACTAACATAGATATCTATGGTCCTATTGGAATTAAACAATATATCTTGACTAGTTTAAAACAGTCTTCTTCAAAATTACCCTATCATATCAATTTTTATGAATTTGACAGAACTAATCTTGGAAAAATATTAGAAACGGATAAATTTACCGTTTATAGTGAAGCCCTTGACCATAGTATTTTTTGTATGGGATATCGGATTGTTCAAAAAGATTTGGAAGGAACACTTGATGCAGAAGCCTTAAAAAAAGCTGGTGTTCCATTTGGTCCTTTATTTGGGAAAGTGAAAAATGGAGAAAATGTCCGGTTAGATGATGGTTCTGAGATTATTGCTAGTGAGTTTATTTCTGGACCTAAAAAAGGGAAAGTTATTACAATTTTAGGTGATACGAGAAAGACAAATGCTAGTATTAGATTAGCTCTAGGTGCAGATATATTAGTTCATGAATCTACTTATGGTAAGGGAGATGAAAAAATTGCGCGTGCCCATGCTCATTCTACAAATATCCAAGCAGCTGAAGTTGCAAAGGAAGCTTCTGCAAAAAAACTTCTTTTAAATCATATCAGTGCTCGATTCTTGAGTCGAGATTGTCGTAAAATGGAAGAGGATGCTAGGTGTATTTTCAAGGAAACAAAAATAGTCAGGGACTTTGATGAGGTTCAAATATGAAAACTGTCCTAATTACAGGTGCAAGTGGAGGTATTGCTCAAGAACTGATTAAACAACTTCCTTCAACGTATGCTATCATTGCATGGGGACGTTCAAAGTCAAAATTAGACAACTTATACAGTAATTTTGACAATGTAGAATCTTATGAAATTGATATTTGTGATGAAGATAAGATTAAGAGCCAGTTAAAAATAATTGAATTAAAATATCAAAAAATTGATATTTTAATCAATAATGCCGGTTTTGGAACTTTTAAGACTTTTGATGATTATGTTCAGGCAGATATTAAAAAAATGTTTGAAGTAAATACGATTGCAGTAATGACAATTTCTCGCCTTGTTGGGAAAATGATGCAAGATAGGGGGCAAGGACACATTTTTAACATTGCTAGTATGGCTGGACATATCGCATCACAAAAAGCGAGTGTTTATTCAGCGACCAAATTTGCGGTTATTGGATTTTCGAATGCCCTAAGACTTGAGCTTGCAGATAGTGGAGTTATCGTGACAACTGTTAATTCAGGACCGGTTAAAACAGATTTTTTTAAAGAAGCTGATCCAAGTGGAGATTATTTAAAGAAAATTGATGCTTATACATTAGAAGCAAATACTGTGGCAAGAAAAATTATTTTATCAATCGGAAAAAAGAAGCGTGAGCTTAATCTACCGTTGACACTTGAAAGCGTTCATTTCATCTATAAGCTATTTCCTAAGTTATCGGATTTTTTGGCAAGAAAGGTTTTTAATTATAAATGATTTCAGAGAAATTTAAATGGGAGTATCAAAATACTCCTATGACGACTGACCTTGAAAACTATCTAAAAAAAGAAAAATTACCTTTAATTGTTGGCCAACTGTTAGCCAAAAGAGGTATCGAAACACAGAAAGAAATTGAACAATTTTTTAGTCTAGACTTAACCAAGCTACATGATCCTTATCTTTTAAATGATATGCAAAAAGCTGTCGAAAGAATTAGGCAGGCTATTGAAGATGATGAAATAATTCTGGTCTATGGAGACTACGATGCTGACGGAATGACTTCAGCATCAATTATGCAAGAAACATTAGAGATGTTGGGAGCAAATGTTATCACCTATTTGCCTAATCGTTTTACAGATGGTTATGGCCCAAATACATCAGTTTATAAATACTATATTGAGCAACACAATGTTTCACTTATTGTAACAGTAGATAACGGTGTTTCAGGATTTGAAACGATTGAATATGCAAATGCTCAAGGAGTGGATGTCATTATAACGGACCATCACAGTCTTCCTCAAGTATTACCAAATGCATATGCAATCATTCATCCTGAGCATCCAGAAGGAAACTATCCCTTTTCTTATCTAGCAGGTTGTGGCGTTGCATTTAAACTTGCTTGTGCACTACTTGAGAGTGTTCCTAATGAGTTATTAGATTTAGTTGCCATTGGAACGATAGCTGATATGGTTAGTTTAACCGATGAGAATCGTTTAATGGTAAAAGTTGGACTAGAGGTACTAAAACAGACTGACCGTATTGGACTACAAGAGCTCTTAAAAATTTCTCAAATTAGTATGGAAGATTTAACTGAAGAGAGTATCGGTTTTAAATTAGCCCCACAATTGAATGCTTTAGGAAGATTAGATGATCCTAATCCGGCTATTGACTTATTAACTGGCTTTGATGATGAGCAAGTGGTTGAAATTGCTGCGTTTATAAATGAGAAGAACGAAGAGAGAAAAATGCTTGTAGATAGTATTTTTCAAGAAGCTTTAGAGATGGTTGATGAAACCAAGACTGCTCAAGTGCTTGCTAAAAAAGGGTGGCATGCTGGAGTTCTAGGAATAGTTGCTGGAAGGTTGCTTGAAACCTTGAATCAACCGATTGTGGTCTTAACAGTAGATGGTGATTTAGCTAAAGGAAGTGCCAGAAGTATTGATGCTGTTAATATTTTTGAAGTACTAAATCAAAATCGGAACCTATTTACAGCTTTTGGTGGCCATAGTGGAGCAGCAGGAATGACACTGCCAAGTGAAAATCTATCAGAGTTATCTCATATCATTTGTTCCTTTATTAGTTTGAATGATATTGATATGTCTCAAAAGAAAGTTTTAGAGTTGGATGGTCAACTTCATTTATCAGACTTAGATTTAGACTTGGTTAAGACAATTTCAAAATTAGCCCCTTTTGGGATGGATAACCCTAAACCAATCTTTAAGTTATCTGATTTTAAGGTTGTTCAAGCTCATACAATGGGACAATCCAATAAACATTTGAAAGCAAAACTTCAAGAGAAAGATTGTCATATTGATTTAGTTGCCTTTAATCAAGGAAGTTTAGTTTCAGAATTTCAACAAGCTAACCCACTAGAATTAGCGGTCACATTATCGGTAAATAAGTGGAATGGCAATACCAGTCTTCAACTGATGTTAGAAGATGCTAAGGTCTCTGGTATACAACTTTATGATTTTAGATCCAAAAAACTTAATCTACCAGGAAACATTCCTAATTTGTCAGAAAAGACAAAGTCAGGCGAGGTTGTTTTATATGATGTTCCTGAGTCCCCTATTGATTTGATTAACTTATTTAAAGAGTCTAATTTTTCAGCTATTTACTTTAAAAATCATATTAGGAATGAATATTATTTAACAGGTAGTGGAACACGTGATCAATATGCTAAGCTTTATAAAACTCTTTATATCTATCCAGAATTTGATATAAGGTATAAAATAAAAGAACTAGCTCATTTTTTAAAAATTCCAATGGTATTACTTATTAAAATGATTCAAATTTTTGAAGAATTAGGTTTTGTGAAAATAACAGATGGTATCATGATTGTCGTTAAAGATGCTCCTAAAAAAGAGATTACTTCAAGTAAAATTTTTCAGGATTTAGAAAAAACAATAAAATTTCAAGAATTAATGGCATTAGGTACACCAAGAGATATTTATAATTTTCTTATGAATAATTCATAAATCTGATTACTCTATAGAGTGTAAAAGTACTCAATGAGATTAACTCTAATTTTACCTCTTCTGAAAATAATGGTATAATAAAGAGTAAAATTCTAAAAGAGAGAAGAATAAATGGACTTAAAAAAATATATTGCATCAATTGAAAATTATCCACAAGAAGGGGTCACTTTTAGAGACATTAGTCCTCTTATGGTTGATGGAAACGCATATAGCTATGCTATACGTGAAATTGTTCAATATGCTATTGATAAAAAAATTGATATGATTGTTGGACCCGAGGCTAGGGGTTTCATTGTTGGATGTCCTGTAGCTTTTGAATTAGGAATTGGTTTTGCTCCTGTACGCAAACCAGGAAAATTACCACGTGAAGTTATCTCAGCAGAATACGAAAAAGAGTATGGACTTGATACCTTAACAATGCATGCAGATGCTATTAAGTCAGGTCAACGTGTCCTAATTGTTGACGATTTACTAGCAACTGGAGGAACAGTCAAAGCAAGTATTGAATTAATTGAACGACTTGGTGGTGTTGTTGCTGGGTGTGCTTTTCTTATTGAACTTGATGACTTAAAAGGTCGTGAAGCTATTGGTAATTACGACTACAAAGTTTTAATGCATTTCTGATATAGTTATTAAATATAAGAATATCAAAAAAATATATAATTGATAACAATACCTTCGTGTTTTATAATATTATCAAATAGATGAGATTATAGACACGGAGATATTTTTATGCCAATTAAACTTGATAAAGAATTACCAGCACTTGATATTTTACGGACTGAAAATGTTTTTATCATGGATAAAAATAGAGCAGATCGACAAGATATCAGACCTCTCGAAGTTTTGATTGTAAATTTGATGCCTACCAAAGAGGCAACTGAAACACAGTTACTTAGATTACTTGCAAATACACCTCTTCAAACGAATGTTTCCTTTCTCTATATGGAGAGCCATGAGTGTAAAAATATCCAAACGAGTCATCTTAAGACATTTTATAAAACTTTTAGAGATGTTCAAAAAAATTTTTATGATGGTTTAATCATTACTGGTGCACCAGTTGAGACACTCCATTTTGAAGAAGTAGATTACTGGTCTGAATTATGCCAAATTTTTGATTGGGCAAAAACACATGTTTTTTCAACACTACACTTATGTTGGGGAGCACAAGCTGGTCTTTATTATCGATATGGTATTAATAAGGTCCAAAAAGAAAAAAAATTATCAGGTATTTTTTCTCAAAATGTGAATTTATCTTATTCTCCATTATTAAGAGGTTTCGATGATACTTTTTTGGCTCCTCATTCTAGACATACTGAGGTTCTAGAAAATGAAATCGCAAAAGTTAAACATTTAGATATCATTTCTACTGGTGAAGAAGTAGGTGTTTCGATTGTAGCTAGTAGGGATTTAAGAGAGGTATATAGTTTTGGACATTTGGAGTATGACCGGGAGACCTTAAATCTTGAGTATCAACGTGATTTAGAAGCTGGAAAAGATCCTGAGTTGCCTGATAATTATTATCCCAATAATGATATGACTTGTACTCCTAAAATGTGTTGGAATTTACCAGCATCAACTTTCTTTAGTAATTGGTTAAATTATGCCGTTTATCAAGAAACACCATATCACCTAAAAGATTTAGAAGTTAGTAACCCTAACTCATAGAGGATATATGAAATATAAAGAGAACTATAAAGTTGGGCATTTGGTTTTACCAACTGCTCTCCTTTTTAATTTTAAAAAATTATTTAAAAATGCAGATGATTTTTTAGTATGGCAATTTTTTTATCTTCAAGCAACCACTAATGTTGAGGATTTACCACCAAGTAAAATTGCGGAGGCAATTGGAAAAACCTTGACAGAAACTAATGATTCCATTAGTAATCTAACAAATGAACATTTACTGGATATAAAAACCATTTTAATTGATGGTAAAACTGAGTTATATTTTGATGTTTCACCTTTATTTGAAAAATTGGACAATTTAGATACTTTTAATGAAGAAAGCGTTAATCTAGTTACTGAAAATCAAACTCAGCCCAATATATTTAAAGAACTAGTAGAAGAATTTGAAAGAGAATTAGGTCGTTTGATGAGTCCTTTTGAACTTGAGGATTTGCAGAAATTAGTTAATGAAGATCAAGTGTCAGTGGACTTAATCAAATTAGCCTTACGAGAGGCTGTTTTTAACGGTAAAACAAATTGGAAGTATATTACAGCCATTTTAAGAAATTGGCGACGTGAGGGGCTTACGACTGTTAGACAAGTTGAGGAGCAAAAACTTAGTCGAGAACAAAAACAGTATAAACAAATTACTATTTCTGATGAATTTTTAAACGCTATGGATTTATGGAGAGACTAATGAGAAAAGTAGGGAAAGTTACTTTAAAAAAGATTCTTTCAATCATTGGAGAAATGTTTCCTGATGCTAGAGGTGAATTACATTGGGAAACACCATTTCAACTCTTGATAGCCGTAGTTTTATCAGCTCAAACAACAGATAAGGCAGTAAATAAAATAACACCCGCTTTGTGGGCTAGGTACCCTGAGATTGAAGATTTAGCCTCAGCAAATTTAGCAGATGTGGAGTTAATTATAAGAAATATTGGACTCTACAAAAATAAGGCTAAAAATATTATTAAAACAGCACAAATTATTCTTGATAAATTTAACGGTCAAGTTCCTAAAACACACGACGAATTAGAAAGTTTACCTGGTGTGGGACGCAAAACAGCAAATGTTGTTTTAGGAGAAGTTTATAATATTCCTTCTATCGCAGTAGATACCCACGTTTCAAGAGTTGCTAAAAGATTGAATATTTCATCACCCGATGCTGACGTCAAGGAGATTGAGGAAGACTTAATGCGTCTGATACCCAAAAAAGATTGGGTCTTAACACACCATCGTTTAATCTTTTTTGGGCGTTATCACTGCTTGGCAAAAAATCCTAAATGTGAAGTTTGTCCTTTACAAACTTATTGTAGATACTATAAAGAAAATCGATAGATAAAATCACTGTCCGAAAATCGGACAGTGATTTTTTATAACATGCGAACTTTATAAACTTCTTTGCAAAATCCTCTCATACTATTGAAAACGCGATTTGCTCTGCTTTCATTAGGACAAAGTGCAAAAACAGTTGGCCCACTACCGGTCATTAAAGCTATATCTGCACCAGATTGTAGCATTTTCTCTTTGATTTTTTGTATTAAGGGGTATTTTTTAATTGTGATGTCTTCTAAAGAATTTCCCATTGTAGCAAGTAGCTGATCATATTGATTTGTAAGAATAGCTTGTTTCAAGGATTGAATATCAATTTTTCTAATAGTAGTATAATCAACTTCTTTGAAGATATCCCTTGTAGAAACACCAAAACTAGGTTTTACCAGTACAACCCATGAGGAAACTTTCTTTGATAAGCGTTCAACTTGTTCCCCCTGACCAGTTATATAGGAACAATCTGATTCAAGACAAAATGGGACATCACTTCCAATTTGAAAACCAAAGGAGTACATTTGCTCCTTACTCATTTTAAGATTCCATAATTGATTCAGGGCTCGTATGGTTGCAGCAGCATCTGAAGAACCCCCACCTAGACCAGCACAGACAGGGATATTTTTTTCTAGAAAAATATGGACTCCTTTACTGATGTTAAAATGATTTTTTATGAGGAGAGCAGCCTTGAAAATATCATTTTTTTTATTTAATGGGACTTTTGTTGAATTAGAATCAATGATGATACCTTGATCAATTTCTTTTACAGTAATATAATCATTTAAATCGATACTAACCATAACCATTTCTAAATCATGGTAGGTGTGGTGTGACTTACCAATAATACTTAATCCGAGATTGATTTTTGCTGGTGCTTTTTCAATAATAGACATCGTATTCTCCCCTTGAATTTATTTAGAACTATTATAACAAAAAAGTGTGAAAAGAAAAAATTTTCTGAATATATAAAATAGTTCTCATGATAACTTTTTACTTGACTTCTTTTCTCTTGAGTGTATAATAGTTCTCATGATAACTATTTAGAAAGGTAATTTTATGCATGATGCACTAAGTGAAATTCGAAGATTTGTAACTGAATTGGAGTTTCAAATTAAAGAACTTGCAAAAGAATACGATGTCGAGAACCTAGGTGGACCTCAGGGAATGACTGTTTTTTATCTTTGGAAAAATAGAGATAAAGAGATTTATATTAAAGATATTGAAAATAAGTTATCTATTTCAAAATCTGTCGCAAGTAATCTTATTAAGCGTATGGAAAAAAATCATTTTATAGAAGTTGTCCCCTCTGTAAAAGATAAAAGATGTAAGCAGGTTATCTTAACAAATGAAGGTTTGGCAAAATCAAAAAAAATTGAAGATTTTCATATTGAGATGAATAAAATTCTTTTTAAGGATATTCAAGTCAAAGATTTAAGAACCTCTTTGAGAGTATTTAAAAAACTTCAAAAAAATATTGAAAAAGGTGAAAAGTAATGTTTAAACTATTAAAACGGTTAAATCCTACAGAAATTATTATGATAATTCTTGCTGTAGGTTTTGTATGTGCACAGGTATGGATGGATTTAACAATTCCATCATATATGAGTGATATTATTGAATTATTGAATAAAAAAGGGACTGAAGCTGCAGATATTATGTCTCCTGGTTCAAAGATGATAGGCTTATCATTATTAAGCTTCGCCTCTGCAGTTGTAACTGGATTTTTGGCATCTCGTGTTGCTGCAAGTTTTACAACAAGATTAAGAGAAGATATTTTCAATCAAGTTATGGACTATTCACAAACTGAAATTAAACAATTCAGTATCCCAAGTTTATTAACACGTACAACAAATGATATGACACAAATCCAAATGTTTTTTACGATGGGCTTACAGGTAGTTACTAAAGGTCCTATTCAAGCAGTTTGGGCAATTACAAAAATCGCAAATAAAAGTGGATATTGGTTATTAGCAACTGTTGTTTCAGTTATTGTTGTTGTTATAATGTTAGCAACACTCCTTATCTTGGCTTTTCCAAAACAACAAGTTATACAAACCTTAACTGATAAATTAAATGGTTTGACAAGAGAGATGTTAACGGGTTTACGTGTAGTTAGAGCTTATAATGCAGATACTTACGAGGAAGATAAATTTAGTCAGGCTAATACAGAATTAACTGATTTAAATCTTTTTGTCAATCGTGTAATGGCTTTAATGAATCCAGTTATGACATTGATTTTTACAGCTCTTCCTTTATCAATTTATTGGATTGGTGCGTTTTTAATTAATAATGTTGAAATTCCAACTAATATGCTTAAAATAGCTTCGGCATTAAAAGAACGTGTTGGAATATTTAGCGATATGATTGTTTTTTCATCATATGCCATTCAGGTTGTTATGGGATTCATGTTGATGATTGCAATCTTCTTGATTTTACCACGTACAATCGTCTCTGCTAAACGTACGAATGAAGTTTTGGATTTAGATAGCTCTGTACATTTTAAAAATATATCACAAGAGGAAACATCTAAAGTAGGAGAAGTTGAATTTAAAAATGTTTCATTTAGATATAGTCCAAGTTCAGCTAATGTTATTGAAAATGTTTCTTTTAAAGCTAATTCTGGTGATACTATTGCTTTTATTGGTTCAACTGGTTCTGGCAAATCAACCTTAGTTAATCTTATTCCAAGATTTTATGATGCTACTGAGGGAGTTATTACTATTGATGATATTAATGTTAAAGATTATAGTCATGAAGACCTCAATAATAAAGTTGGTTATATCCCCCAAAAAGCTGTTCTATACAGTGGAACAATTCGTTCAAACTTATCTTTTGGATCAAGTCCAGAATCACCACTTTCAGATGATGATATGTGGGAAGCATTAGATTTAGCGCAATCGAAATCTTTTGTTGAATTAAAAGAAGATAAACTTAATTCACATGTAGCGCAATCTGGAACAAATTTTTCTGGTGGACAAAGACAACGTTTAGCTATTGCTAGAGCTCTAGCCAGAAAACCAGAGATACTTATATTTGATGACTCGTTTTCTGCATTAGACTATAAAACAGATCAAATTTTAAGAAAAGAACTTTCTAAACGAACAGCTAATATGACTAAACTTATTGTTGCACAACGCATCTCAACTATTATGGATGCAGATCAAATTCTGGTTTTAGATGAAGGGAAAGTAGTTGGACATGGCACACATGATGAACTGCTTAAGACGAATTCTGTTTATCAAGAAATTGCTTATTCACAACTCTCTAAGGAGGAATTAGAAAATGGGAAATAATATGAAAAAGAATCTATTTCAACAAGTTGCTCCTTACATTGAAGGATTTAAACTTCCAATTTTATTTTCATTTATTGGGGCAATTGTTTCAAGTGTCGTAACTGTAATTGGTCCAGATAAATTAAGCGAAATTACTGACAAGATATCAGAAGGCATTAAAGGAAAAGTTGATATTGATAGCATCTCTAAAATATCACTTACTTTAGGATTATTATATGGGGCATCAGCTATTATTTCCTATTTACAAGGTTTTATAGTTACAACTATGATTCAACGTTTTTCACAAAGGTTGAGAACAGCAATTACAACAAAAATTTCACAACTTCCCTTATCTTATTTTGATAGCCATTCTCAAGGTGATACACTGTCTCGTGTCACAAATGATGTGGATACTGCAGCTCAATCTTTAAATCAAAGTTTAGGTACAGTTTTTTCATCAGTCATCTTGTTAATTGGCGTTGTATTTATGATGTTTAAGACAAATGTTATATTATCGTTAACCTCAATTGGCTCGATTTTATTTGGATTTGTATTTGTAGGAATTATAATGGCAAAGTCACAACCATTATTTAAATCACAACAAAATAATCTTGCGAGCGTTAGTGGTTATGCCGAAGAAATTTACTCAGGTCACAATGTTGTGACAAGTTACAATGCAATCTCTGAAGTAAAAGATAATTTCCAAACACTTAATCATAAACTATACTCAAGTATGTGGAAGTCACAGTTTTTATCAGGTATTATGATGCCATTAATGTTTTTTGTAGGAAACTTTGGTTATGTCATGGTCTGTGTTGTCGGAGCTACTATGGCAGTAAATGGCGATATCACATTGGGTACAATTGTTGCTTTTATGACTTATGTTAGAATATTCTCTAATCCATTATCTCAAGTTGCTCAAGGTATAACAAATCTCCAATCAGCAAATGCTGCAATGGGCAGAGTTTTTGAATTTCTAAATGAAAAAGAAATGGAAGATGAAAGCCATAAAACTCAACAACTTACACATATTGAAGGGAATATTACCTTTGATAAGGTGTTCTTTGGATATACTGAGGACAAAACGATTATTCATGATTTCTCTGCAGTTGCGAAAAAAGGACAAAAAGTTGCAATTGTAGGACCTACAGGTGCTGGGAAAACAACGATTGTAAATCTTTTAATGAAATTTTATGAAGTTGATAGTGGTTCAATCACTATTGATGATATTGATATTAAGAACATGAGTCGAGAAGAAGTACATAGTGCCTTCTCCATGGTATTACAAGATACTTGGCTCTTTGATGGGACTATTACTGAAAATCTTATCTACAATCAAACTGGAATAACTCAGGAACAAGTCTTAGCAGCGACAAAAGCAGTTGGTGTTCACCATTTTATTATGACCTTACCAAAAGGATATGATACTATTCTAGATGACTCAGTAACGCTATCGGTTGGTCAAAAACAACTGTTAACAATTGCAAGAGCCTTATTAAAGAATGCTCCGTTATTGATTTTAGACGAAGCAACATCATCTGTAGATACTAGAACAGAAGAATTGATTCAAAAAGCAATGGATAAATTAATGGAAGGTCGTACATCTTTTGTAATTGCCCATCGTCTATCGACAATTCGAAATGCCGACTTGATTTTAGTTATGAAAGATGGAAATATTATTGAGCAAGGTAATCATGATGTATTAATGACTCAAAAAGGATTCTATGCAGATCTCTATAATTCACAATTTGAAGAATAAATTAAAACTACATCGTAAAGATGTAGTTTTTTGTTGACAAAATTTAATTCAAAGACTATATCGCAAGGCCTCTCATTTTTTGATATAATATAAGTTAATTAAGAATAGAAAAGTATGTAGAAATGAATGAAATTTTAATAAATGAATTAGAGGGAATTGAACTACTAAGTAATGAACCTTTAAAAAAATATACCTATACAAAAGTTGGAGGAAATGCAGAATATCTTGTCTTTCCAAGAAATAAAATCGAACTAGCTCGTATTGTTAAATTTGCTAATAAAAATAATATCCCTTGGATAGTTTTAGGAAATGCTAGTAATATTATAGTACGTGAGGGTGGTATTAAAGGTTTTGTTATTATGTTAAATAACTTAAGACATATTACCATCAATGGCTATGTTATTGAGGCTGAAGCTGGTGCCAACCTTATTGAGACAACGCAAGTCGCAAAGCGTCATAGTTTGTCAGGATTTGAATTTGCTTGTGGTATCCCAGGTAGTATTGGGGGCGCAGTATATATGAATGCTGGTGCCTATGGAAGAGAAATTGCTCATATCTTATTGTCTACACAAGTTTTAACAAAAGAGGGAAATATTGAAACTATTGATGCTAGAGATATGAAATTTGGATACAGACATTCCGTTATTCAAGAAAGTGGTTCAATTGTTATCTCTGCAAAATTTAGTCTTCATCCAGGAGATTATACACTGATTACTCAGGAAATGAATCGTTTAACACACCTTAGAGAATTAAAACAACCTTTAGAACTACCATCATGTGGATCTGTCTTTAAACGTCCCCTAGGACATTTTGCGGGACAATTAATTAGTGAAGCTGGTTTAAAAGGTTATCGAATTGGTGGAGTAGAAGTAAGTCAAAAACATGCAGGTTTCATGGTAAATATTGCTGATGGAACAGCTTATGATTATGAGGAGCTAATCCATCATGTGATAAAAAAAGTAGAAGAAAATTCAGGAATAACTTTAGAACGTGAAGTTAGAATTATTGGTGAAAAAGAATAAGAGGTTTTATGAAAATTGACTAATCCAATCATAACATTTAAAAATGTTACAAAAGTTTTTGAAGATAGTAACACTGTTGTTTTAAAAAATATTAACTTTGAATTAGAAGAAGGTAAGTTTTATACTTTATTGGGTGCATCAGGTAGTGGTAAATCAACCATTTTAAATATTATTGCGGGTTTACTTGATGCAACGAGTGGTGATGTATATCTTGATAATAAACGTATTAATGACGTTGCGATAAATAAAAGAGATGTTCATACAGTTTTTCAAAACTATGCTTTATTTCCACATATGAATGTTTTTGAAAACGTCGCTTTTCCTTTAAAGCTAAAAAAAGTCCCCAAAGCTGAAATTGCTGATAGAGTGCGTGAGACATTGAAGATGGTTAGGTTAGCTGGCTTTGAAAATAGACCTATAAAAAAATTGTCAGGTGGACAACGTCAGCGTGTTGCTATTGCAAGAGCCATTATAAATCAACCAAAGGTAGTTTTATTAGATGAACCTCTATCTGCTTTGGATTTAAAACTTAGAACAGAAATGCAATATGAACTTCGAGAATTGCAACAAAGACTAGGGATTACATTTGTTTTTGTAACCCATGACCAAGAAGAAGCATTAGCAATGAGTGACTGGATTTTTGTAATGAATGATGGGGAGATTGTTCAATCAGGAACTCCTGTCGATATTTATGATGAACCTATTAACCATTTTGTTGCAACATTCATTGGTGAGTCAAATATCCTCCCAGGAAAAATGATTGCTGACTATCTTGTTGAATTTAATGGTAAACAATTTGAAGCCGTAGATGGTGGGATGAAGCCAAATGAAGTTGTAGAGGTTGTCATTCGTCCTGAAGATTTACAAATTACCTTACCTAATGAAGGAAAACTTCAAGTTAAGGTAGATACGCAACTGTTTAGAGGTGTTCACTATGAGATTATTGCCTATGATGAATTAGGCAATGAATGGATGATTCACTCGACACGAAAAGCTATTGAAGGAGAAGTTATTGGTTTAGATTTTACTCCTGAAGATATCCATATTATGCGTCTAAATGAAACAGAAGAAGAATTCGATGCTCGTATTGAAGAATACGTTGAAATAGAAGAGTATGAAGATGGTCTTATAAATGCCATCGAGGAGGAGAGAAATGAAGAAAACCTCTAATCTTTTCTCGATTCCTTACATGCTTTGGTTATTTCTATTTGTGATTGCACCTGTAATCCTAATTATTTTTAGCTCCTTATTTGATATTGATGGGAAATTTTCCCTTTCTAATTACCATACTTTTTTTAGTTCTTGGACTTACTTACAAATGAGTATTAATTCTGTAGTATATGCAGGAATTATAACCTTATTTACACTTTTAGTGAGTTATCCTGCTGCCTATGTGCTAATTAGATTAAAGCATAAAGAACTTTTTTTAATGCTGATTATTCTTCCAACGTGGATTAATTTGCTATTAAAGGCTTATGCTTTTATGGGAATTTTCGGGCAACATGGCAGTATCAACAACTTTTTAAGTTTTATTGGGATTGGGCCTCAACAAATACTATTTACCGATTTCTCCTTTATTTTTGTAGCAGCCTATATTGAAATTCCCTTTATGATGTTACCAATCTTTAATGCACTGGATGATATAGATGATAATTTAATTAATGCCAGTCGAGATTTGGGAGCAAATGATTTTCAAACTTTTATTAAGGTGGTATTCCCTCTATCATTAAATGGTGTAAAAAGTGGTATCCAATCTGTCTTTATACCAAGTTTAAGTTTGTTTATGCTTACTAGATTAATCGGGGGTAATCGTGTAATCACTCTTGGTACAGCCATTGAACAACACTTTTTAACTACTCAAAATAGAGGAATGGGTTCAACAATTGGCGTTATTTTAATTGTAGTGATGTTAGCAACTATGTGGCTTACAAAGGAGAGAAATAAATGAAAAAATTAGCAAATCTTTATTTAATCCTTGTTTTTATCATATTGTATCTCCCAATAGCCTATCTTATCTTTTATTCTTTTAATAAATCAGGTAATATGAACCATTTCACAGGATTTACTCTTGATTATTACAAACAAATGTTTGCTGATAGTCGTTTGATGTTAATTCTGATTCAAACTTTCTTTTTAGCTTTCCTAAGTGCTCTAATTTCAACAATTGTTGGAACATTTGGTACTTTATGGATATATCAATTACACAAGAAATATCAAAGTCTTTATTTATCTCTCAATAATATTCTATTAGTTACTCCTGATGTTATGATTGGGGCGAGCTTCCTAATTTTATTTACTTATTTAAAATTTAAATTAAGTTTTACGTCTGTCTTATTGAGTCATGTAGCTTTTTCAGTTCCAATTGTTGTTTTGATGGTCTTACCTAGACTTAAAGAAATGAATGATGACATGATAAATGCAGCTTATGATTTAGGAGCTACACAATGGCAAATGTTAAGAGAAATTATGTTACCCTATTTGACACCTTCGATAATTTCTGGATTTTTTATGGCATTTACCTACTCATTAGATGATTTTGCAGTCACTTTCTTTGTGAAAGGGAATGGTTTCTCAACATTATCAGTTGAAATTTATTCTAGAGCAAGACAAGGAATTTCTCTTGAGATTAATGCATTATCGACTCTTGTATTTTTCTTTAGTATTTTATTAGTCATTGGATATTACTTTATTTCTCAAGAAAGGGAGGATAATCATGTATAAACTTTATTCTTTTATTCTGGGGATTTTTGGAGTTATTCTAATATTGTTTGGGGCAAGCTATTATCTTCAGTCCAAGACAAATTCTTCTAATCAGAGTGACAAGTTAGTGGTCTATAACTGGGGAGATTATATTGATCCTAGTTTATTAAAAAAATTCACGAAAGAAACTGGGATAGAAGTTCAATATGAAACCTTTGATTCAAATGAAGCCATGTATACTAAAATTGAACAAGGTGGAACCACATATGATATTACAATTCCAAGTGATTATATGATTGACAAGATGAGGAAAGAAAATCTTCTTATCAAGTTGGACAAATCTAAAATAAAAGGATTAGAAAATATCGACCGTAAATTTTTAGCAAAATCATTTGATAAAAATAATGATTATTCTATTCCCTATTTTTGGGGAACTGTTGGTATCGTATATAATGATAAGTTAATCAATAAAGCTCCCAAACATTGGGAAGACCTATGGGACAGTTCTTATAAAAATAACATTATGCTAGTTGACGGTGCTAGAGAGGTTATGGGAGTAGGTTTAAATGTTTTAGGTGATAGTTTAAATACTAAGGATATCTCCAAATTAGAAGCAGCCAAAGAAAAATTAAATCAGTTAACTCCAAATATAAAAGCTATCGTTGCTGATGAGATGAAAGGTTATATGATTCAAGATGCTGCAGCTATTGGCATTACCTTCTCAGGCGAAGCTAATGAGATGTTATCAAATAATAGTCACCTTCATTACGTGGTGCCGAGTGAAGGTTCAAATCTTTGGTTTGATAATTTAGTAATTCCCAAAACCGTAAAACATAAAAAAGAAGCATATGCTTTTATCAATTTTATGCTTGCTCCTGAAAATGCTGCTCAAAATGCTGAATATATTGGATATGCAACTCCAAACACTAAAGCAAAAGCATTGCTTCCTAAGGAAATCAAAAACAATACTGCATTTTATCCTTCTGACAGTACAATGAAGAATTTAGAAGTGTATGAAAATTTAGGTAAAAAATGGTTAGGTATTTATAGTGACCTTTATCTGCAATTCAAAATGTACCGTAAATAATAACAAATAGATAAATCCAAAGGAGAAATTTAACTTTCTTTTGGATTTATTTTTTTATCATAAAAAAAAGTCATCTATAAAGACTATTGATGGCTAAAGAATTATCTTTTAACTTTCATTATTTTACTAAAAGTTAAATCGGTTAGAATAAAGATATAATAAAAGTTATTCTTAAAAAGAAGAACAAAACGTTTCAGAAAATTGTTTTTTATATATGAGGATAGAAACCTATGGTATAATAAATAGATAAAAAATTAGAAAGATTTCCAAATGGATGGTAAACTGCTAGTTTATCAAAGAGGTATTAGTGTATTGTCTCAATCTTATGTAACTGTTATTGGAGCAGGTTTAGCGGGTAGTGAAGCTGCTTATCAAATCGCAAAACGTGGTATTCCTGTCAAATTATATGAAATGCGTGGAGTAAAATCAACTCCTCAACATAAAACAAATTATTTTGCTGAATTAGTTTGCTCAAATTCCCTTCGTGGTGACTCATTAACTAACGCTGTAGGTCTTTTAAAAGAAGAAATGCGACGCCTTGATTCTGTTATTATGCTTGCAGCTGAGGCGACTCGTGTCCCTGCAGGCGGAGCCTTAGCAGTTGATAGAGAAGGATTTTCACAAAAAGTTACTGAAATTATCTCCAACCATCCGCTGATTGATGTGATTCGTGAAGAAATAACAACTATACCTACGGATGGTATTACAATTATTGCTACAGGTCCTTTAACTAGTGATGACTTAGCTGAAAAAATCCATTCTTTAAATGGAGGTTCAGGATTCTATTTTTATGATGCTGCGGCACCTATAATTGAAAAAAGTTCAATTGATATGAATAAAGTCTATCTTAAATCACGCTATGATAAAGGAGAAGCTGCATATCTCAATTGTCCAATGACTAAAGAAGAATTTATGGCTTTTCATGAAGCGTTGATAACCGCAGAAGAAGCACCGTTAAATAGTTTTGAGAAAGAAAAGTATTTCGAGGGCTGTATGCCTATTGAGGTCATGGCAAAACGTGGGATTAAAACCATGTTATATGGTCCTATGAAACCAGTTGGGCTTGAATATCCAGAAGATTATAAAGGTCCACGTGATGGTGATTTTAAAACTCCTTACGCTGTAGTACAATTAAGACAAGATAATGCAGCTGGAAGCTTATTTAATATTGTTGGCTTTCAAACGCATTTAAAATGGGGAGAGCAAAAACGTGTTTTTCAAATGATTCCAGGTCTTGAAAATGCAGAAATTGTTCGTTATGGTGTGATGCATAGAAATTCTTATATGGATTCACCTAATTTACTTGAACAAACATATGCTACTAAGGCAAATCCTAATCTCTTTTTTGCAGGTCAAATGACTGGAGTAGAAGGATATGTTGAATCTGCTGCATCTGGTTTAGTGGCAGGTATTAACGCTGTTCAACGTTTTAAAGACAAAGAAGAAATTATTTTTCCAAATACAACAGCTATTGGTGCCTTACCATATTATATTACCCATGCAGATAGTAAGCATTTTCAACCTATGAACGTGAATTTTGGAATTATAAAAGAATTGGAAGGCCCACGAATCCGAGATAAAAAAGAACGTTATGAAAAGATATCAGAACGTGCTTTATCCGATTTAGATAATCTTTTAGTTCAAATTTCTGAAAAAACACTATAAAATATCATTAAAATATATAAGTTTATTTTAATAAGTGAAAAGAAAATGATTTTGTAATGCTTATCATAATATGGAAGTCGTTTTGGTATGATTTACGTAGACTTTCAAAGTCAAGACTGACTTCCTAAATCGAGTACTGATGTTTATCATGACATTATGAATAAGTAGTCGACCTAGCTCTTTAAAAACTTTTGTATAAATTTAAAACAGCAAGAAACAATCCTTGCTGTTTTAATTATCTGACATACTATCTTCATATTGACTTTCACTTTGATTTTCTTTTTTATTAAATGGTTTAGGCTTAAAAAATTGACGAATTTGTTCTTTTTTTTCGATATCTTTACGTTTTTTTTCTAAGAATAAGTCTTTACTTTTTGATAAAGTGGTGTCATTAACATAGTAGAGTTTGACTAAAGTATCCTTGGGATATTTTCCACTTTTAGGTACCATTTTGACAACCTGGTGTTTTTCATAGTTAATATATTTGATATTAGGATGAGACAAAATTGCTACTGTGTGTAGCCCTTTTTTTTCGATAATATTTTTAGCATCATCGATATTTAAATGAACAACATCATCTAATTGAACTAGAGATGATTTTAAATCATGTCTACGATCTAACTGTTTTTCAATGATAGGTCTAGCATTTTCAATTGTTTTTACAATTAATTCAGTTGTGTCTGGTATTACAGAAATCAGTTTTCCCAAATTACCAACTGTTTTTTTTAATTTTCCCATAACTTTTACCTCTTTGTTTCATTAACATAATTATATCAAATTTAGTCTATTCTTCCAATTTTCTTACAGTATTGTAAGAAATGACTGATGGATTGTAAGATTAAACTGGTCAAAATTTTTTATAATATAAGTATCTTAACAAGATAACTAGATGTTAAAATAAAAATAAGGAGTTTTTATGCTATTAGAAATTAATCATCTCGAAAAAATTTTTCGAACTCGATTTTCAAAAGAAGAAACACGCGCACTACAAGATATTAGTTTTAAGGTTGAAAAAGGGGAGTTTATTGCTATAATGGGTGAATCCGGTTCGGGTAAAACAACCCTTTTAAATATTCTAGCGACATTAGAAAAACCAACTAATGGTAATGTTTTACTAAATGGAGAAGATATTACAAAAATCAAAGATAGTGACCTCTCACATTTTCGCCTCAAAAATTTAGGATTTGTCTTTCAAGATTTTAACCTTTTAGATACTTTAACTGTTAAAGATAATATCTTTCTTCCATTGGTTTTAGATCGAAAGTCATATAAAGAAATGGAAATTAGGTTAGAAGAAATTGTTCGAATTTTACATATAGAAGATTTATTAAACAAACGACCATTGGAATTATCAGGAGGGCAAAAACAACGTGTTGCAATTGCTAGAAGTTTAATTGCAAATCCTCAAATTATACTAGCTGATGAACCAACTGCAGCTTTAGATTACAAGAATTCAGAAGATTTACTTACTTTATTTGAAGAAATAAACCGTTCAAAACAAACAATTTTAATGGTAACACATTCAGCTAATGCTGCAAGTCATGCAAAACGTGTACTATTTATTAAAGATGGGAGAATATTTCATCAACTTTATAAAGCAAATAAAAATAATCAAGAATTTAGTAAAGAAATTTCATTAGCAATGAATGTATTATTAGGAGGAATTTAAAATGTTTTATTTTAAAATGGCTAGTCGCAATTTTAAACAATCGCTTTCACAATTTGCTCCTTTTTTAATAACGACAATCACCATGTTTGTTTTCCTCAGCATGATATTTCTATTGTTGAGTAGTTCCTTCGTTAGATCTGCAGGATCTAGTACAGATGTTGCCCTTAGTCTTGCTGCCATTGTTTTGATATTATTTGCTTTCATTATGGTTTTATATAGTTATAATTTTTTATTAAAACAACGGACTAAAGAATTTGGACTCTATAATATACTTGGTATGAACAAAAAGCAGATTCTAAATCTAGCAACTATTGAATTATTCTATAGTTACTTTATAACACTAATACTTGGAAGTATCATAAGTTCCATACTTACTAGATTGGTATATCTTATTTTTGTTAATATTATTGAAAGCAATCAATTTCATTTTAAGATAAATAATTTAGCTTTTTTAATCACATCAGTAATTCTCTTTTGTATTTACATACTGTTAGAATTTTTGACCATCCTAAAAATAAGAAAAACTTCTGCTCTCAACCTCTATAAAAATCAAAAAAAAGGTGAAAGAGCTCCTAAAGGAAATGCATTTCTTGCCTTAATTGGAATTGCAAGTATACTGATTGGTTATTATCTTTCTCTAACTGCTAAATCACAGATTTTAGTGAATATTTTTATTTTTTTTATAGCTATTGTCCTTGTAATTATAGGAACCTACCTTTTTTTCATTAGTTTTATTGCATGGTATCTCAAAAAATGCCGTCTAAATAAAAACTATTTTTACCAGCCTAATCATTTTATTTCCATTTCTCAGATGATTTTTCGTATGAAACAAAATGCTGTGGGCTTAGCTAGTATATGCCTTTTAGCTTGTATGTCTTTTGTAACAATTTTTTCAACATCATCTCTATACTATAATACTAATAAATCAATTAATAGTTATTTTCCAAAAACAACTAATATACAAATTAATGGTATTAAAAACAGAGAAGAAGCTCTAGATATCTTTAATAAAACTGTTCAATCTCCTTTAGAGGATTTATATCCTAATACTGAGCATTCGCATTCAGATATCTTAAACTTTCAAAGTGCAGCTTTTACGGATTTTAAAGGAAATGTTACCATCAATAAAACAACATTCCAAAGTAATCAATATAAAAATAACTTAAAAAGTTTATCAAAGGTTATGCTTATTAAATTTGTAACAGCATCAGATATAAAGAATGCTGGAAATAACATTCCCAATTTATCAAATAATGAATTTGCTTTTTATACAAATTCTAAAGAGAATAATCTTTTTGTTAACAAAATTCAATTTTTTGGAAAAACATATAAAAATGTTAAGAGCTTGAGGAAATTAAAAAATATTGGACAACCTAACAGTTCAATCTTATCAGGTGTTGTAATTGTTAAAGATGACGAGACTTTACTCACATTCTTAAATACCATTAATAGTCAAAAAAATATTTATCCTTCAGAATTATTATACGATACCTTTATCAATCTTTCTTTAAAAGATACAAGGACTTTGAGACGGATAGCCAGTTTAAGTGAAGAAAAATATGATATTAGTTTTGAAAATAAAGAAGAAAGTCGAAAAGAACTCTTATCTATTACAGGTTCGTTTTTGTTCATTGGCTTTTTATTAGGAAGTGTTTTTCTATTAGGAGCTGCACTCATTATTTATTACAAACAACTAACTGAAGGTCAACAAGATAAAGAATCCTACCGTATCCTACAAGAGGTTGGGATGAGTTTAGGAGAAGTTAAAAAAACAATCAATTCTCAAATTATGCTTATCTTTTTTTTGCCTTTAGTTCTAGCAATAGTTCACTTTCTTTTTGCAATACCATTGTTACGTACATTACTGCAAACATTAGGTGTTTCTGGTGGGAACAGCATATATCTTATTAGTGCGCTAACCATTTTTGCCGTAATGATACTTTACTTTATCATTTATAAGATAACAAGCAAGACTTATTATACACTCATTGAAAGATAACATAAAAAGTGACCTTGTAGTCACTTTTTTGGTAAAATGAAATTATGATTACAAAATTCAAACTCTACATTGTCGAAGATGATAATGACATTATAAATCTTTTAAAAAGTTATTTTGAAAATAATTACGATATTTATATTACACAAAATTTTAGAGATATTTCAAATGAAGTTGAAAATATTAAGCCAGATCTTATTTTAATGGATATCACTCTACCTTTTTTTAATGGTTTCTATTGGACCACAGAAATCAGAAAGAAGCTAACAACTCCGATTATTTTTATTTCTTCAAGTAATGATGAATTGGATATGGTTATGGCACTTGATATGGGAGGTGATGACTTTATTTCAAAACCATTTTCACTTCAAATTTTAAATGCTAAAATTGCTGCTTTTTTGAGACGAAGTCAATCTTTCACACAAAATATGTTTGAAATTGATGGTTACACATTAGATAGAGATGGAGTTTTAACTAAAGATAACCAGAGTGTTCATTTAACGCCAACAGAAAATAAAATATTATCTGTTTTGCTAACACACAGGAACGAAATTGTATCTAAGGAGAATTTACTTGCAACATTATGGGATAGTGATGATTTTATTGACCATAATACACTCAGTGTTAACCTAGCAAGACTACGTAAGAAAATTATCCCTATAGGATTTGATAAAATACAAACAATCAGAGGAGTAGGTTATTTATTAAAATGATTAAAGATTACATTAAAGAAAATTTAAGTTGGTATATTTATCAAATTTTTATTATATTTAGCTATTGGATTGTTTTTAAACTTTATCATTTTCACCTTGAATATTTTTATACAGCTTTTGGTATTCAACTCTTAGGACTAGCTTTGTTAACTGGATACCGATTTATTAAATACCATCAAAAAATCACGACGTTAACTTTTTATAAAAAAGGAGATGTTTTAAATTTTAAAAAGACACCATCTGATTTGAAGTATGAATATCTTATCACTAAAATGATATTGGAGAATTCAGAAGAACAATTAAAAATGACTAAAAAATTAAGTGACTATGAACGTTTGATAAAAATTTGGTCTCATCAAATGAAAGTTCCAATATCTGCGATTTCTTTAATGCAGCAGACTAACAAACTAACTCCATTAGAGGTTGAGCAGCACCTTTTAAAATTAGAAAATTATATAGAAAATCTTATTTCGTATTCCAAATTGAATGATTATCAAGATGACTTCCGATTTAGAGAGTTTAGTGTCGCTACGACGGTTAAGTCAATCTTAAAAAAAAAGAAAATTTTTTTTATCACCAAATCAATTGCTGTTAAATTAAGGGGAGATTGGATAATAAAGAGTGATGAAAAATGGTTGGAGTTTGCCTTATCCCAGATTATAGATAATACTGTTAAATATTCCTATAGTCATTCAAATATAGAAATCATTTTAAAACAAGGAAGTATTATAATCCGTGATTATGGTATTGGAATACTAAAAGAAGATATTCCACGATTATTCGAAGAAGGATTTACTGGGTTTAACGGTCATGAACATAAAAAAGCAACAGGACTAGGGCTTTATATGACTAAACAAATTTTATCACGCTTATATTTAAATATTTTTATCGATAGTTGTGAAGAATCGGGTACTATAGTTACTGTTAGTGTAGACTAATTAAAAAAGATAAAACCATCTTTCAAAAGAGAGTTTTATCTTTTTTTAATTTACTTATGATAGATTTTACTACAATTAAGATATAGCCGAATATAAGGTACCAAAAGAAAATAAAGGATGAATTTTTAATAACACCATTTACACCATACTTATTAATATTAATAAAATAATATGGATAAGGACTGTCAGGTGAACCAGGTATAGGTCATTTAAATAATAAGCCATTACAAAGTGAAAGTACAAAATAACTTAATGGAATAGTTGTTCAAATAATAGGATCAAGTACCTTATATTTAGGATTATTATCAAAATATAAGGTATCTAAAATAAAACCAAGAGGTACAATGTAGTGTACTATAAAGTTTTTCAGATTCCAATAATCCGTTGAACTTACATATGGAGATAAAAGGAAATGATAAACTATGAATGTAATAGCAATAGCTATGGTTATCCCTCCTTTTATTCGTAAAAAAAAGAGTTGTTGTTTTTATACTATAGTATTCACGGTAAATAAGATAGAGTAAACAAATTAGAACAAGCAAATTTGATAAAACGGTATAATAAAGTAACATTCCAAAACCATCTTTTAAAATTTGTAGTGTGATCCCCAAAAGACCGATAGAAGCAAGTATTATTCTATATATTTGTTTGATTGTCATCGTAACTCCTCAAAGTTAAATGGTGCCATGATAATAAAAAATCTTAAATTTGTCAATCAGTTATTGGTTTCTAATGCTGAAATAGTGATGTTAAAAAACATGCTTTAAATGAAACGTTTTACTTGACTTGGAGTATACTCTAAGGTTTATACTAGTAAACATCAATTAAAAAAAGAGGTAAGATATGAAAGTAGCTACATTTATAAAAAAAGGTCAAATGACAATCACTGAAACAGACAAACCTAATCTTGAAAAAGATACTGATGCCATTATTCGAATTGTAAGAAGTTGTGTTTGTGGCTCAGATTTGTGGTGGTTTAGAGGTATCTCAGAAAAAGCTATGGGAAGTTTTGCAGGACATGAAGCAATTGGTATTGTTGAAGAGGTTGGAAATAAAGTATCAAACCTAAAATCTGGTGATTTCGTAGTTGTACCATTTACACATGGCTGTGGGCAATGTAAGGCTTGTTTAAATGGGTTTGATGGGAACTGCTTAAATCAAGAAAGAGGACTTAATATAGGTTATCAAGGAGAATATATCCGATTTGTTAATGCAGACTGGGCACTTGTCAAAATACCTGGACAACCCTCTGATTATACTGAGGACAAACTAAAAGATTTATTAACTTTATCCGATGTTATGGCAACGGGCTACCATGCTGCAAAAACAGCTGAAGTCAAAAAAGGAGATAGCGTTGTTATTATTGGGGATGGAGCTGTTGGTCTTTGTGCAATCATAGGAGCTAAATTATTAGGTGCTGAACAAATCATTGCAATGAGTAAATATCCTGATAAGCAAACTCTAGCGAAAGAATTTGGTGCAACACACATTATTTCAGAACGTGGAGAGAAAGCAGTACAACAAATAATTGCCCTAACTGATGGAGTAGGAGTAGATGCTGTTTTAGAATGTGTAGGCACTGAAGATTCAGTTCAAACAGCTGTTGATATTGCCAGACCTGGTGCAATAATCGGTCGTGTTGGTGTTCCTCATCATAGCACAATTGATACAAATCAATTGTTTTGGAAAAACATTGGCTTAAGAGGTGGAATTGCATCTGTTACAACCTATGATAAGGAAATTTTGTTGCAAGCTGTACTAAACGATGACATCCAACCAGGTAAAGTTTTTACGCATGATTTTTCACTTAATGATATTCAAAAAGCTTATGAGGTAATGGATAATAGAACAGCCATTAAATCTTATATAAAGCTTGATTAATACCAACTAATGGGGATTTTATGAATATCAAAAAAGTTAGTCAGTTAGTATCACTATCATCAGAAACAATAAGATATTATGAAAAAATTGGTTTATTACCGAAGGTAGAGCGAAATCACTCAGGTTTCAGAGATTTTAAAGAAGATGACATCGCACGTTTAAAATTTATCACTTGTTTTAGAAATGCTGGTATTAGTATAGAACGATTGACAGAGTATTTAAAACTTGTTGATAAAGGACCAGAAACTATTAGTGATCGGATTCATATTTTAGAAACTGAAAAAGAAAAATTAATCAAAAAACAAACTGAATTAGATAATGCAATCAAAACACTTGATTTTAAAATAAAAAATTATAAAGAATCGATTGAGTCAATCGAAGAGCACTTATTTTATTCAACTGATTGAAATAAGTATTTGTTATCAAGGATATTTTAGTCATAGTCATTGTCAAGCATTTATTAAGATGATAAAATAGAATAAAAATCATTTGGGAGTTTTTGAATGGAATCAAGAAGACATAGAAGTGGTAAAAAAGGGCTAAAAAAACTTATTTGGTCTTTTGCTATTATAGTATCAGTTATATTAATTGGAATAGTTTACGCTATGCTTAAATTACCTTCATCATCAGAGAGTGCTAAAACTTATTTTAACAATACTAAGGAATCATCTGAATCTAAATCAAGTTCGAGTCAAACAATAAAATCTAGTAAATCATCATCTAATCAGAAAAAGTCTACTAATAAAAGTTCATCATCTAATGAAGAATCATCGTCAAATACAGAGGCACAAGCAGCAAGCAGTGAAGCTGCAGCAGCTACAACAACTGAACAAACTACTCAAGAACAACCTATTGTATATTACGATAACACTGTAGCAACTTCAAATAATGTGACCTACGATACAAGTAATATAAGTACAGCAACGACAGAGACGACAACTTCTGAAGGAAGCTCTGATGCTAGTTCAAATTCATCTGCTACTACAAGTGACACAAATACAGCAACAGAAGCTAATTCGGCAGCTACAAATACATCAGCAACAGAGTGATTGATATAAAATAGTTTAAAATACCCTTTTTAAGGGTATTTTTTGTTATACCTAATTATTTTCTAGTTTTTTGAAATCATTTTCTATAGTTTGAATTATAATTGACTGTTAAACTAATGATAAAGGAGGTTAAGAGTATGTCATTATTTTTTATATCTGTATTTGTTGCTGGCATATTATCTTTTTTTTCACCTTGTATTTTTCCATTATTACCTGTTTATATTGGTCAGTTGTTAAATCAAGATGAACGTTATCAAAAGAGGTTTTTAAATTATTATTTTAATTGGTATAGTTTACTTAAAACCATTATTTTCTTAGCGGGAATTTCGATAGTATTTGTCAGTTTAGGTTATGGAGCAGGTTTGATTGGAAATTTTTTTATCACCCAGCAATGACCATTATTTTTGGTTTACTCGTTATTATTTTAGGATTACATCAGGCTGATTTTATTAGATTAAAACCACTTTATTTTCAACGCAATCTCAATTTCAAAAAGGGAGTCGCACACGGTGAACTGATAGAAGCTTTTTTGCTTGGTTTAAGTTTTAGTTTTGGTTGGACACCTTGTATTGGTCCTATTTTAAGCTCAGTACTTGCTTTGGCTGCTTCAGGAGGGAATGGAGCATTACAAGGTGGATTCTATATGTTCTTATATACTTTAGGATTAACAATTCCATTTTTAATATTAGCATTGATGTCGTCAGTTATTATGAATCATTTTCAAAAAATTAAAAGCTACCTTCCATTATTAAAAAAAATAGGTGGAGTTTTAATAATCATCATGGGAGTATTATTAATGTTAGGTAAATTACATCAATTAGTTTAAGGAGACTAAAAATGAAGAAAAGATATTTATGTCTTACAGTATTATTAACAGCATCATTTTTTACTAGTATGTTTCATATGCAAAATGTTAAGGCAAATGAAAAAGAACATATCAGTCATTTACATAAAAAAACAGTTTCAACGAAAGATGATTTTACACTTACTGATATTCATGGTAAAAAGTATCAACTTAGTCAGTTAAAAGGAAAAAAAGTTTATATAAAATTTTGGGCATCATGGTGTTCAATCTGTCTATCAAGTTTAAGTGAAACAGATAAATTAGCCAAAACTGGGATTAAAGATACCATCATATTATCAGTTGTCTCTCCGAATTTTAACGGCGAAAAAGATGAAAAAGCTTTCAAAAAATGGTACAATACATTAAATTATAAAAACTTACCTGTTTTGTTAGATAATGACGGAAAAATTGCGAAACATTTTGGTGTAAGGGCTTACCCAACTTCCTTATTTTTTGATAAAGATGGGAAACTATCAGAAAAACATCTTGGATTTATAAATAATGAAGAAACAACTTCAATTTTAACAGCCATGAAATGAGGTAAGAGATGGGAGAATTAAAAAAAATGATATTGGTTATTGTTGTAATTTTGGCTGCTGTTGGTTTTTTCTATTTAAAATTATCAAATGTTAATACAAGTGCAAGTCAAATTGAGCAAATTAAAAAAGCAAGTACAAGTCAGAAAAAGATAAAATCAGAT
This sequence comes from Streptococcus sp., assembly GCA_030527925.1. Classification (GTDB taxonomy): domain Bacteria; phylum Bacillota; class Bacilli; order Lactobacillales; family Streptococcaceae; genus Streptococcus. The sequence goes on along the minus strand of JAUMZW010000014.1, from coordinate 8,865 downwards.
AAGCAGACAATAAAAAAGGAGACTAATATGAAAGAACAAAATAAAAAAGAAATTTATTTAGCTGGTGGATGTTTTTGGGGAGTTGAAGAGTATTTTTCAAGGGTTGATGGTGTCATTGATTCTGTTTCTGGCTATGCTAATGGCACTAGTGACACTACAAACTATGAACTAATTAAGCAGACTGGTCACGCTGAAACAGTACATGTCACATATGATGCAAATAAGGTGAGTTTAAAAGAACTTTTACTTCACTTTTTTAGAATTATCGACCCAACTAGTTTAAATAAACAGGGTAATGATAGAGGTACGCAATATCGTACAGGTGTTTACTATACTGATCCAAAAGATAAAGAAATAATTGAAGCCGTATTTTCTCAAGAAGCAAGAAATTACGACAAACCAATTGTTGTAGAAGTAGAACCATTAAAAAACTTTATTATTGCAGAGGATTATCATCAAGATTATCTCAAGAAAAATCCTAATGGGTATTGTCATATAAATGTTAATGAAGCTAATTATCCTGTAATTGATGCTGAAAAATATCCTAAGCCTAATGCAGATGATATCAAAGAAAAACTTACACCTGAAGAATATAAGGTTACACAAGAAAATGATACAGAAGCAGCATTTTCGAATCGTTATTGGGATCAATTTAAACCAGGAATTTATGTCGATATTGTAACAGGGGAACCATTATTTTCATCTAAAGATAAATTTGAATCTGGCTGTGGATGGCCAAGTTTTACAGAGCCAATTAGCCCTGATGTTGCAAGATATAATGAAGATAATAGTTTTAATATGAAACGTATAGAAGTTCGTAGTCGCTCTGGAAACTCTCATCTTGGTCATGTTTTTAATGATGGACCTAAAGATAAAGGGGGACTAAGATACTGTATCAATAGCTTATCTATCAAATTTATTCCTAAAGAAGATATGGAAAGCCAAGGTTATGGCTATCTTTTAAATGATGTAGATTAAGAGTGTAGGTTTGATATGTTTTCATTATTAATTGTAGAAGATGAATATATTGTCCGCCAAGGAATTTCTTCCTTGGTGGATTTCGACTATTTTCAAATTAATCTTGTTCAAGATGCTGAAAATGGCAAGGAAGCTTGGGAATATTGTCAAAAACAAGATTTCGATATTGTTTTAGCTGATATTAATATGCCATTTTTAAATGGAATTGAATTAGCCAAACTTATCAAAGAGAAATCTCCCCAAACCCACATAGTTTTTATAACTGGTTATGATAATTTTGATTACGCTTTACAAGCCTTGAAACTAGGAGCAGATGATTATCTCTTGAAACCTTTTTCAAAAACAGATATTGAAAAAACCTTAGAAAATATTATTTATAAATTACGATTTGAGCAAAATCAAGGAGTTCTCGATACATTAATAACTAAGACTAAAGAAACAGAATTAAAAAATAATATTTTATCCCATTTATCTGAATCAGATTTTTCTTTGAAAAAATTAGCAAGAGAATTAAATTTTAATTCAAGTTACTTGAGTCAACTTGTAAAAAAAGAAATCGGAACATCTTTTCAGGATTATCTCATTCAGGAAAGGATGAAAAAAGCTAAACTTCTTTTGATGACAACAGATTTAAAAATTTATGAAATAGCAGAAGCAGTTGGTTTTGAAGATTTCAACTATTTTTCACAACGTTTCAAACAAATCACTGGTCTAACACCTAGAGAATTTAAAAAGAAGCATAAACAATGAAGAAAAAACCTTTACTTTTTCAATTACTATTATATAGCTATGGAGTAATCATAGTCCTATTGATTATTGCTGGATTAGCTTATTATCATACATCAAGTAACATTATTAAACATGAAACTGAACGAAATACTCAAAATACCATTCAACAAAGTAGCCAGTTTATAGACAGCTACGTTCAGCATTTAGAAGAAACTAGTACATCACTTGCATCCAATACATCTTTTTTAAATTCATCAAATAAAGAACAAATTACCCTAGCTTTCAAAACAATCTTGGAGACGAATTCAGATTTAAAGACAATTACTTATATATCCAAAGATGGGAAAATTATCACAACAGATAACTTTGTTAATCTATCAACTTCAAAGGATATGATGAAAGAAGATTGGTATCGAAAAGCAATCGGCAAAAAAGCGATGCCAATACTACTTCCAGCACATATGCAAAATAAAGAAAAAATGACTGATTGGGTTATTTCAATTACACAAGAAGTTCAAAACACTAATCACGAAAATCAAGGTGTTCTTAAAATAGACCTTAGTTACCGGTCGATTGCTAATTACCTAAAAGATTTAAAATTAGGAAACAAAGGATTTGCTTTTATTATCAACCAAAAAGGTGAATATATTTATCATCCAAAAGAGAGTGTTTATCATTCTAATCAAGAAATGGAGGAGATGAAAGCATATATTACCACAAAAAACTCTTATGTTCATAATGGAGAGTTTTACGTTTCTCAAATAAGTATGCCAAGTAGTCAGTGGATTATTGTAGGAGTCTCTTCTTTAGACCAATTGAATCAATTAAAAAGAAATTTAATATTTTCATTTCTGATTATCGGTCTTATTATTATTTTTAGTTCTAGTTTTTTAATTACTTTAGGTGCTAAAAAATTTATTTCCCCTATTAAGCAGCTACAAGAAACTATTTTAAAAATTTCGGATGGTGATCATAATTTAAGAGCACAGGTTACAGGTCCAGATGAACTTAGAACATTATCATCTGCATTTAACCAAATGTTAGAACAAAACGATAGGCTTTTAGTTTCCATAAAACAAAATCAAGAAGAAATAAGAAACTATGAACTACAAGCTTTAGCAAGTCAAATTAACCCACATTTTTTATATAATACATTAGATTCAATCATTTGGATGGCAGAATTTCAAGACAATAAACGAGTTGTCAACATGACAAAATCCTTAGCCTCATATTTTAGATTAGCACTTAACCAAGGTAATGAGAAAATTTCGCTAAAGAATGAAATTGATCATGTTAGAAACTACCTCTTTATTCAAAAACAAAGGTATGGAAATCGTTTATCATATGATATCAATGAAGATAAAAATTGTGATGATTTTATAATACCTAAACTAATCTTACAACCATTAGTTGAAAATGCTATTTATCATGGTATAAAAGAAGTTCAAAGAGATGGAAAAATTACGATAAAAACAGCTAATTATAATCATTTTATTAAGATTATAATTACTGATAACGGTAAAGGTTTTGATCAATCTAAATCATCTCAAAGTAATTTGGAAAGAGGTGGAGTAGGTCTAGAAAATGTTAAAAGAAGACTTGCCTTAGAATTTGGAGAAAGATTTACTTTTACTATCAAATCAGAAATTGATGAATTTACCAAGATTACGATAAAAATTCCAAAAAATAAAAACTAGCACTAGATGACAGCTGCTGGTTTTTTTCGTTGTTGTTGGAATAAATCTTATTAGTATTGCGGAGAAATGCTAATAAGATTTATTGCTCTTTGTGTTTACACAAGATATTTTAGACTATCTACATTAGATTTACTCAATTTTTTTAACCTCAAAAATAATGATTGACTAAATTAAGTTTTTCTAGTACAATTGACTTATCAAGGATTGATTAATCAAGTTTTAATTGGAGAAATATTATGATCGAAAATTTTAGTCAAATACTATATCAATTAAAATTAGTGAATCAAAATATGACAAATCTATTTGAAAGTAAAATAGGAATCAGCTTAACTCGCTTCCAACTTTTAATTTTTCTTCAATCTCACGAACCGTGTAGCCAAATTAGGTTGCAGGAAGGCTTAAAAATTGATCAAGCAGCTATAACCCGTCATATAAAAGTCCTGGTTAATGACGGGTATCTTGTCAAAGAGAGAAATCCTAAAAATAATCGTGAAATTCTTGTTTCCTTAACCTCTAAGGCTAAGGAAAAATTAGGAAAATGTCAAAATGCTGAAGAATTAAAGCAAGATTTCTTAAAAGCTGATCTCACTAATTCCGATTTAATGCTTCTTGCTCAATTGTTAGAAAAAATGAATACGGCTATCAGCCAAAAATAAGGAGAAAACATGTCACTTATAACAAAATTTCTAGTAGTTCTTGTTGCAATAGAATTTTTTTACATTATGTATGTCGAAACATTTGCTACAACATCAAAAACAACTAGTCGTATTTTCAACATTCCTCAAAAAGAACTTGAAAGCCAATATTTACAAGTTTTGTTTAAAAACCAAGGAATTTATAATGGTCTTATTGGCTTAGGTCTACTATATGCAGCTTTCGTTTCACATGCTAGTAAAGAACTCTCTATCTTTTTACTACTTTATATTATATTAGTTGCTGCATATGGTAGTATAACTAGTGATAAGAAGATTATATTAAAGCAAGGTGGAATTGCTATTATAGCTCTCATAACTCTATTATTTTAAAAAAATGATGAATTTTAAAATTCATCATTTTTTATTGATGCTCCAGAAACAACATCTGACCAACCTACCAATGCTTGAGCTGTTTCATCAAGGTAGCTTTTTAAAATTGGTTTTATATCTTGTTTTTGATAGGCATAACCATTAACTTCATTAGAATCATCTTTAAGGAGATAATAACTTTGCATCATAATACGATCAAAAGAATCATCGGCTTCTAAAAAATGCTTTTGACCATCGTTTGAATGAATTAATTCTGAAATCAGCCATTCATCAATGCTTTCTAAATCAGGAAATAATGTGTTAGGACAATGTTTACAAATCTGATTACCATTTTTATCTTGAAAAATTAAATCATTTGGGAAATATTTAAGAAGATCATTTGTTATTTTATTATTAAACTCAAATAGATGATGATTTAAGTCCTTAATATATTCAAACGTCCAATTTTCTGGCGATCTAGCTGTAATAAATGATTCATTGTCTTCAAATGAAAAAAGTAAACAATTACTATGATGTAAGAATTTTTTGAATCCCAAAAATGGGGTATTATTATCCTCTTCTATATCAGTTTCGGATAGCAGTTCAAAATGGAATAATCCATTATAAAATTCACTTAAATGTTTTAAAAATGTTTTCTCAGCTTGGTTAGAATAAATTAGAATAAGATGATTTAAAATGTTCATATTCTTATCATACAAGTATTTTATTCAAAAATCAATTAATAAAATTAAATTGTTGAATTTGTCTTTACAATTCTTAATAATATGTTACAATAGTACCTTATTATTTAAGAAAGGGGTTTTTGAAATGAGTCAAAAACAAATTACTATCTTAGGATGGGTAGCTACATTTATGTCAGTTATGATGTATGTTTCATATATTTCTCAAATTATGAATAACTTGAGCGGTAATAAAGGAGACTTTATCCAACCGGCAGTTGCAGCTTTTAACTGTGTTCTTTGGGTATGTTATGGATTATTTAAAGAAGAACGTGATATTCCATTAGCAGCTGCAAATGCTCCAGGAATTATCTTTGGTATTGTTACAGTAATTACAGCAATAATGTAATAAATGGCAACTCGAAGCGAGTTGTTTTTTTTATGAATTCATAATTAAACAACTTATTTACCGAACATTTTTTAAAAAAATAGCTTTTAAATTGACAAATTACTTAAATTACTATAAAATATCCGATGGAAAGATAAGGTTTTTATCTAGCGATGCTCTTATTGAGTATAGGAAGGTCATTTTTAATCTAAGGAGTGTAAATATGCTAAATGAATTCCCAATTTTTGATTATGAAGATATCCAACTCATACCCAATAAATGTCTTATCTCAAGTAGATCACAAGCTAGTACGACATCAAAATTAGGAAAATATACCTTTAAATTACCTGTGATTCCAGCTAATATGCAGACAATTATTGACGAAGACTTAGCTGAATTTTTAGCAAAAAAAGGATATTTTTATATTATGCATCGTTTTGATGAGTCCTCAAGAAAAGCTTTTATCAAAAGAATGCATGAACAAGGCTTGATTGCTTCCATCTCAGTTGGTGTTAAGGATTATGAGTATGATTTTGTGACATCTTTAAAAGATGATCAACCAGATTACATTACTATTGATATAGCACATGGTCATTCTGATAGTGTTATTAACATGATAAAACATATCAAAAAAGAATTACCTGATTGTTTTGTGATTGCAGGTAATGTTGGAACCCCTGAGGCTGTTCGAGAGCTAGAGAATGCTGGAGCTGATGCAACTAAGGTTGGTATTGGTCCAGGTAAAGTTTGTATCACAAAAGTAAAAACAGGATTCGGAACAGGTGGTTGGCAGCTATCTGCATTAAGATGGTGTGCTAAAGCTGCAAGAAAACCTATCATTGCGGATGGTGGTGTACGTACGCACGGAGATATTGCTAAATCTATCCGTTTTGGAGCAAGTATGATAATGATTGGTTCACTTTTTGCGGGACATCTTGAAAGCCCTGGAAAACTTATTGAGCAAGACGGACAAAGTTATAAAGAATATTTTGGTTCAGCATCTGAGCACCAAAAAGGAGAGCATAAGAATGTTGAAGGAAAAAAAATCTTAATGAAAACCAAGGGTTCGATTATTGACACTCTTACAGAGATGGAAGAAGATTTGCAATCTTCAATCTCCTATGCTGGAGGAAATGACCTATCAAGTTTGAAAAGAGTTGATTATGTTATTGTTAAAAATTCTATCTGGAATGGTGATTCTATTTAAAAAAGGTTACAAGGTAATATATTACCTTGTAACCTTTTTTATTTTACGAATAGGACAATGGGAGGATAATTATGTACCAAATAGAAGTTAACAAAGATTATTTATTGCCACGTGAACGACTACAATTTTTAGGTCCTGAAAAACTAAGTAATCAAGAATTACTTGCTATTTTATTAAGGACTGGAACTAAGAAAAATTCTGTTTTAGAGTTATCATTACAAATCATAAATCAGTTAAAAAGTTTAGCCGATTTTAAACACATGTCCTTACAGGAGTTGCAACTCATTGAAGGAATAGGAGTGGTAAAATCAATCGAAATTAAAGCTATGTTAGAATTTTCAGATAGAATCCAGCTAGCAAGCTATTCCAAACAAGAGCATATTTTAAGTAGTGAGAAAATGGCTAAAAAAATGATGTTGTCCTATGGAGATAAAAAACAGGAACATTTAGTCGCCATCTATTTAGACACTCAAAATCGTATTATAGAAGAAAAAGTGATTTTTATCGGTTCAGTTAGACGCTCAATTGCAGAACCTAGAGAAATCTTATACCACGCCTGTAAAAATATGGCAACTTCATTAATAATATGCCATAATCATCCATCTGGAAGTATTGAACCAAGTCAAAATGACATTCACTTCACGCAAAAAATAAAACGATCATGTGAAGACATTGGAATTCTATGTCTTGATCACATCATCGTTACTAAGCATCACTATTATAGTTTTAGAGAAACTATTTAAAGCCTTATAAATAGCTTGTTTTGGTGATTTTACCCACCTTTTGCCCACACTTTAAATATTTTTTAAAATCCCTCTTACTAAAGAGTGATTTTTTGTTTCTGTATCTTTTAACAAATGAGCGTATGTGTTGAGAGTGACAGTAGTATCTTTGTGTCCTACCAACTTTGAAATTGTGTAAATATCGACTCCCTTTGAAATGAGTATTGAAACGTAAGTATGTCTCAATGAATGGATTTTGATTGGCTTATCAATGATAGCTCTCAGTTTTCTGTTTGCATATAAATTGACGGTTTTGGGAAAAAGTCTATCAGTCTCAATCTTACCTATATAATGTTTTAAAATTTGAGCTGTTTCATCATCTATCGGAACAACCCTCACTGAATTTTTGTTTTTTGTGGGAGCAAACCCTTTTCTACTTTTTCGCTCAATCCACGTTTTGTCAACGTTGAGCAAAAGATTATCAAAGTCAATATCATCTTTTGTGAGACCAGTCGCCTCGGAGAAACGCAATCCTGTCTTGGCTAGCAAGTAAAATAGCACCTCGTACTTATCTGTTGAGTTTTTCGTTAAATTTAGAAGTTTTTTATAATCATCTAATTCAAGAAACTTGATTTTTTCTTTTTCTTCATCTTTATCAAAAGTAGAAAAAGCAGTGAAGTCTTTTTGTAAGTGCCCCTCAAACAAAGCAAGTTTGACAACTTGTCTGACATGGATATTAAGTTTTTTTGTCGTGAGCAGAGTATGAGTTTTTTGAAAGTCTTTCAAAAATTGTTGGTAATCAGTCGGACTAATCTTTTTTAATTTTGTATCTTTGAAATACCTTTTCAAATTAGATAGCGTGACTTTGTAGCTCTCAAGAGTCGTTTCAGATATTTTCCCCTCTTTGTAAAGAGAGATATACTTCTCAAAATAATCTACTAAAGAAAAAGAAGAAGTGGCAGCAGTTGAATAGAAGAAAGTTTTAAAAAAATAGGGGGGGCTTGACCCCTCAAAGCGTTTTGTTTTCGAGGTTCTCAGCGTTTGTACATTTTTGCTCATGTAAATATTCACGCCAAGAAAAACGAGGTACAAAAATAAATGGGGTTTAAATGTGCTTCTCTTCATAGTTGTTTCAATAAAACCAAAGACATGCTCCACACAACTTCGAATACGAGAAATATACCGATTGATATGTTTATTTAAATCGGTTAATGGTTTATTACGAAACGAACGACGACAGGTGTGGTGTTGACATCCCTCAGGAACTTTTTTACAAACATAAGCACTATCATCAAATACTGGATTATTAGAATCACACAACTCTTCTAAAACTGTAAATTGTAAAATGAAGTTAGTCACTTGATGGTATTAAAAAAACATCTCAGAGAGATATGATTATAATTAGCAAAATAATAATTAGAAAGACTCCGAGATGAAAGACCATTATACACCAAAAGGGA